>NZ_JBFOCL010000039.1:78255-188552 GCF_040907785.1 Aeromonas sp. s8 | reverse complement strand
GGTGCGGTTTACCGCACCGGCCGGCTTGGTCTGGGTTACAGGCCTTTCTTCTTCAGCTCTTCTTTGAAGTTGTCGCGACTGAGCAGCACGACCTCGGTCACTTCGGTGAACTTGGGTGGCTCGACATCATTGACCACCCAGTCTTGCAGCATCTGGACGCTCTTGTAGCCATGGACGTCCGGGCTCGGCAGCAGGGAGCCGAAGAAGCCGGTCGGTTTGGACTTGGAGAGCTCGCTCACAGCGTCGGTGCCGTTAATACCGATGCCGATCACGTCAGTCGCCTTGAAATCCTGCCCTTCGGTGGCGCGTACGCCGCCCAGCACGGTGTTGTCGTTCATGCCGACGATGAGCCAATGTTTCACTTCCGGATGCTGTACCAACATGGAGTTGGCAGCATCGAGTGCCCCTGGGATGTCGTTGCTCTTGGTCGGGGAGCGATAGATCTGGGCCTCCGGGAAGCCCGCGGTCTTGAGGGCGCTGATGGAGCCTTCGACGCGGCGACGCGCAGTATCCAGCTCGTCAGCGGTAATGGCGAGCACACCAGTCTCCTTGACGTCCCACTTGCGATTTGTCATCTCCTTGTAGAGCTCCGCCCCCTGGCGCTCACCGATCTTGGTGGCCGCCATCATGATCAGGGGAACGTCAGCCATGGGCTGCCCTTTGGCGTTGAGGAACTGGTCGTCCACTGTGATCACCTTGAGATCCAAGCTGCGGGCCTTGGCCATGATGGCGGAGCCGAGTTTGGGATCCGGGGTGCAGATGACAAAACCCTTGGCGCCGTTGGCCGCCAGGCTGTCGATGGCATTGAGGGTCTTCTCACCATCTGGTGCGGCAATCTTGATCACTTCGAAGCCGAGATCTTTGCCCGCTTTGTCAGCAAAATTCCACTCAGTTTGGAACCAGGGCTCTTCTGGTTGCTTGACCAGATAACCCAGTTTTAGCGTCTCCGCGACGACAGAATTTGCCATACCCATGACCAATCCAACCGCAAGCAGACTTTTAACCAATTTTTTCATGTGCTTGTCTCCAACTGTTCTAATCGTTCCATTGTCATCGTGGTTTCCCTCGGTATGGCAAACTACGGCGGCAGCTATTTTTCACTTACAAACATGCAGTTAAAAGATCCCATCTCTGGGGCGCTTAATATGTAAGTGATATTTACAGAACAGTTAGTGATCTGTGCCGCACAGTGTAATAACGGCTTTTTTATCCATATTTTCAGCAAAATCGTTACATATGGATTTTGCAATACCCATCACCCCCTCACATAGATAGCGGTAATGTCCATGTAATTAGCCATTCATTACTAACCAATTCAAGCCAACATCTTCTAACTTCCTGCTCATTCAACCTACATGGTCAGGAGCACTCTCTATGTCTGAGCACATCGTCATCGGCCTTGATTTTGGTAGCGACTCGGTACGTGCACTCGCCGTCCGCTGCCGCGACGGTGCCGAGCTGGCAACCCACGTGGTCTACTACCCACGCTGGCAGGCTGGCCTCTACTGCCAACCCAGCAGCAACCAGTTCCGCCACCACCCCCTCGACTATATGGAGTCGATGGAGCAGGCCATCGTCCAGGTGGTGAGCCAACTCACCCCCACACAACGTGAAGCGGTGCGCGGGATTGGTGTCGACAGCACGGGTTCAACCCCGGCTCCCATCGACGCTGAAGGCCGAGTGCTGGCACTGCGCCCCGAGTTTGCAGATAACCCCAATGCCATGTTCGTGCTGTGGAAGGATCACACCGCCATCGAGGAAGCCGAGGCAATCACCGCGCTTTGCCACAGCGGCCAGTTTGACGATTACAGCCGCTACATCGGGGGCATCTACTCCTCCGAGTGGTTCTGGGCCAAGATCCTGCATGTGTCACGGGCCGATGCGACGGTGCGCCAGGCTGCCTGTAACTGGGTCGAACTGTGCGACTGGGTGCCGGCCATCCTGAGCGGCACCGAGGCTCCAGCTGACATCAGACGAGGTCGCTGCTCTGCGGGACACAAGTCCCTGTGGCACCCAAGCTGGGGTGGACTGCCCCCCGCCAAGTTCCTCGACGCACTGGATCCGCTGCTGACCCGAGATCTCGACTTCCCGCTGTTTACCGACAGTTGGACCGCCGATCTGCCAGTCGGTACCCTGACTCCGGAGTGGGCCGAGCGCCTGCACCTTAGCTGCGACGTGGTGATTGCCGGCGGCGCCTTCGATTGTCACATGGGGGCTGTTGGGGCTGGCGCTCGTAACAACGCGTTGGTCAAGGTAATCGGCACCTCCACCTGCGACATCCTGATCGCCGATCAAGAGACCATCGGTGAGCGGGCCATCGCCGGGATCTGTGGCCAGGTAGATGGCAGCGTGGTGCCCGGCATGATCGGCCTTGAAGCCGGCCAGTCCGCCTTCGGTGACATCTATGCCTGGTACCAGCGCCTGCTGAGCTGGCCGCTCGATCGCCTGGTCGAGCAGTTCCCTGAACTGCGCACCACCATTGAAGATCAAAAACAACAGCTGCTGCCTGCATTGGGATCCGCTTGGGATGCTCGACCGGATCTGCGCCATTTGCCGGTGGTACTGGACTGGTTCAATGGTCGCCGTACCCCTTACGCCAACCAGCGCCTGCAAGGCACCATCACCGGGCTCAACCTCGGCACCAGCACCACCGACCTGTTCGGTGCCCTGATCGCCGCCACCGCCTTCGGCGCCCGCAGCATCATGGAGTGCATGACCAGCCAGCAGGTGCCGGTCGAGCAGGTGGTGGCGCTCGGTGGTATCGCCCGCAAGTCGCCCATCATCATGCAAGTGTGCGCCGACGTGATGAACCGTCCCATCGAGGTGGTGCATTCGGATCAGTGCTGCGCCCTCGGCGCCGCCATCTTCGCCGCCGTGGCAGCCGGTCTCTACCCGGATGTGGCCAGTGCCCAGGCCGACATGGCCAGTCGGATAGAACGCACCCATCAGCCGCGCCCGGACAAGGTGGTTGAGTATGAACGTCTCTACCAGCGCTACCTCGGCTGGAGCCAAGCTGCCGAGCCTCTCTACAACGCGGGAGAGCTGGCATGAGACTGAAAGCACTCCGTGAACAGGTGTTGGAGGCCAATCTGGATCTGCCACGCCACGACCTGGTGACCTTCACCTGGGGCAACGTGAGCGGTATCGATCGCGAGCATGGCCTGGTGGTGATCAAGCCGAGCGGCGTCAGTTACGAGCGGATGCGTGCCGAGGACCTAGTGGTGCTGACCTTGAACGGGCAGCAGGTTGAGGGGGAAATGCGCCCCTCCTCAGACACTGCCACCCATCTGGTGCTCTACCGCCGCTACCAGGAACTCGGCGGCGTGGTGCATACCCACTCGACCCACGCTACCGCCTGGGCCCAAGCTAAGCGCGCCATCCCGATCCTTGGCACCACCCAGGCCGACTACTTCAACGGCGCCATCCCCTGTTCCCGCCTGCTCACGGCTGGAGAAGTGGCCGAAGACTACGAGGGGCTGACCGGCCATCTCATCGTCGAAACCTTGGGACAGACCCCCATTCTCACCATGCCGGGCGTGCTGATCGCCCAGCACGGCCCCTTCAGTTGGGGCAAGAGCCCGGAAGATGCGGTTCACAATGCCGTAGTGCTCGAGGAAGTGGCACGCATGGCCTGGATCAGTACCCAGCTCTCGGCGCAAACAACCAGCCTGCCAGATTACATTCAGGACAAGCACTACCAGCGCAAGCACGGCAAGAACGCCTATTACGGTCAAGGCAACGCCTGACATCACCCCGAACAAAGAAAGGACAGCAAGATGGAATTCATGAAACAACTCGAAGTCTGGTTCGTCGTCGGCAGCCAGCACCTCTATGGTGCCGAGACCCTCAAACAAGTGGCCGACCATGCTCAGACCATCGTCAGTCAGCTCAATGCCACGACCAAACTGCCGCTCAAATTGGTGCTCAAGCCCACCGGCACCACCCTTGATGAAATCAGCTCCATCGCCCGCGATGCTAACCACAGCGAGCAGTGCGCCGGCCTGATGGTGTGGATGCACACCTTCTCCCCCGCCAAGATGTGGATCCCGGCCCTGAGCCAGTTGCAGAAGCCGTTGTTGCAATTCCACACCCAGTTCAACCGCGATCTCCCCTGGAGTGAGATCGACATGGACTTCATGAACCTCAACCAGACCGCCCATGGCGGGCGCGAGTTCGGCTTTATGGGGGCCCGCCTGCGCCTGCCGCGCACCGTGGTGGTCGGTCACTGGCAGGATGAGGATGCCCACCGCAAGATTGGCAACTGGATGCGTATCTCGGCCGCCATTTACGACAGTCGCCATATGAAGATCGCACGCTTTGGCGACAACATGCGCAACGTGGCTGTGACCGAAGGTGACAAGATTGAAGCACAGATCCAGTTTGGCTATCAGGTGAACTATCACCCGGTTGGCGATCTGGTCAAAGTGATCGACGCCGTTCCCGCCGCCGATATTGAGGCGCTGCTGGCAGAGTACGAGCAGACTTATACCCTGACCGAGGCGGTGCAGGCAGGAGGCCCCCAGCGAGCATCGCTGTATGAGGCGGCACGCCAGGAACTGGGGATGAAGAAATTCCTCACCGATGGTGGCTTTAGCGCCTTTACCACCACCTTCGAGGATCTTCACGGCCTGCACCAACTGCCTGGACTGGCCTGCCAGCGTCTGATGCAGCAAGGATTCGGTTTCGGCGGCGAAGGGGACTGGAAGACTGCGGCTCTGCTGCGCACCCTCAAGGTGATGGGGCATGGCCTACCGGGCGGCACCTCCTTCATGGAGGATTACACCTATCATCTCGAGGCGGGCAACAATCTGGTGCTTGGGGCCCACATGTTGGAAGTCTGCCCCTCCATCGCCGCCGCCAAGCTTGTGCTCGATGCCCAGCATCTGGGGATTGGCAAGAAAGCCGATCCGGCCCGTCTGCTGTTTTCGGCCCCGGCCGGCAAGGCGGTCAACGCCAGCCTGATCGACATGGGCAACCGCTTCCGCTTGGTGGTCAATCAGCTGGAAGTGGTGGATCTGCCAGAAGCCATGCCCAAGCTGCCTGTCGCCAGCGCCCTGTGGAAACCCATGCCGGATTTACAGACCAGCGCAGAGGCCTGGATCCTGGCCGGAGCAGCTCACCATTCGGTATTCAGCCAAGCGGTCACGGTTGACCAGTTGCGTAACTTCGCCGACATCATGAACATCGAATTCCTGTTGATCGACGAGCACACCCGCATCCCCGAGCTGCAACAGCAGATCCGCTGGAACGAGGTCTTCTACAAGATCTGCCAGTAACCGTAACCAACGTCGGGAGGGCCTTTGCTCTCCCATCATGAGTCGGATGCCACTGCAGCGCGGTGGCATTTCTTTAGTACCCCCTGCCTTCACCCACAGAGATAAACCCCTATGGTTGACAAACTGACCCAGCTGAGAGCCCTGACCACGGTCGTTGCCGATACCGGCGACATCGAAGCCATCAAGCGCTACCAGCCCATCGATGCCACCACCAACCCTTCCCTGGTGTTGAAGGCATCCGAGATCCCCGAGTATGCGGCACTGATCGAAGACGCCATCAGCTGGGCCAGGGCCCAGAGCCAGGACAAGGCACAGCAAATCATCGATGCTGGCGACAAGCTGGCGGTCAACATCGGCCTGGAAATCCTGAAGATCGTCCCGGGCCGCATCTCCACCGAGGTGGATGCCCGCCTCTCCTTCGACACCGCCGCCAGCATCGCTAAGGCCCGCAAGCTGATCCGCCTCTACAACGAGGCCGGCATCGCCAACGATCGCATCCTGATCAAGCTGGCCGCCACCTGGGAGGGGATCCGCGCCGCCGAGGTGCTGGAGAAGGAAGGCATCCAGTGCAACCTGACCCTGCTGTTCTCCTTCGCCCAGGCCCGTGCCTGTGCCGAAGCCGGCGCCTTCCTGATCTCCCCGTTCGTGGGTCGCATCCTCGACTGGTACAAGGCCAAGCACAATCGCGACTACAGTGCGAGCGAAGATCCGGGCGTGGTCTCTGTCACCGCCATCTACGACTACTACAAGCAGCACGACTACCAGACCGTGGTCATGGGTGCGAGCTTCCGCAATACCGGCGAGATCTTGGCGCTGGCCGGCTGTGACCGCCTGACCATAGGCCCTGCCTTGCTGGAGGAGCTGAGCAAGAGCGAAGGCACCGTGGTGCGTAAGCTGAACTACACAGGCGAGCGCAAGGCCAAACCTACCCCGATGAGCGAGGTCCAATTCCGCTGGGAGCTGAATCAGGACGCCATGGCCGTCGAGAAATTGGGTGAAGGCATCCGCCTGTTCGCCGTCGACCAGGGCAAGCTGGAAACCATGCTGGCTAGCCATCTCTGATGCCTCTTACACAAACCAGCAGGGCACTCACTAGCGCCCTGCTGCGGCAGTAATACGCCAAAAACTTGGCCACCAAATGAAATAATCGCAGGAGATACAGATGCCTTCTCGTAAAGAGCTTGCCAATGCCATTCGCGCATTGAGTATGGATGCCGTTCAAAAAGCCAACTCCGGTCACCCGGGCGCCCCCATGGGAATGGCAGACATCGCCGAAGTGCTGTGGCGTGGCCACCTCAAGCACAACCCGAACAACCCCAAGTGGGCCGACCGCGACCGTTTCATCCTCTCCAACGGCCACGGCTCCATGCTGCTGTACTCCCTGCTGCACCTCTCCGGTTACGATCTCTCCATCGATGATCTGAAGAACTTCCGCCAGCTGCACTCTCGCACCCCGGGTCACCCGGAGTACGGTTATGCCCCTGGCATCGAGACCACCACAGGCCCGCTGGGTCAGGGCATCACCAATGCCGTGGGCATGGCGATCGCCGAGAAGGCCATGGCCGAGCAGTTCAACCAGCCGGGTCACGACATCGTCGACCACTACACCTACGCCTTCATGGGCGACGGCTGCCTGATGGAAGGCATCTCCCACGAGGCCTGCTCCCTGGCCGGCACCCTGCAGCTCGGCAAACTGATCGCCTTCTGGGATGACAACGGCATCTCCATCGACGGTCACGTCGAGGGCTGGTTCACCGATGACACCCCCAAGCGCTTCGAAGCCTACGGCTGGCACGTCATCCCGGCCGTTGACGGTCACAACCCGGAAGCCATCAATGCCGCCATCGAGGCCGCCAAGGCCGAGACCGGCAAGCCGACCCTGATCTGCTGCCGCACCATCATCGGTTACGGCTCCCCGAACAAGTCCGGCTCCCACGACTGCCACGGCTCACCGCTGGGCAACGACGAGATCGCCGCCGCCCGCGCCTTCCTGAAGTGGGATCACGCGCCCTTCGTCGTCCCGTCTGACATCGCCGCCGAGTGGAATGCCCAGGAGAAGGGCACCAAGCTGGAAGCCGACTGGGCTGCCAAGTTTGCCGCCTATGAAGCCGCACACCCGACCCTGGCTGCCGAGTTCAAGCGTCGCACCACTGGCGAGCTGCCGGCCAACTGGGCCGCTGAATCCGCCAAGATCATCGAAGCCCTGCAGGCGAACCCGGCCAAGATCGCGACCCGCAAGGCGTCCCAGAACGCCCTGGAAGCGTTCGGCAAGCTGCTGCCCGAGTTCATGGGTGGTTCCGCGGATCTGGCGCCGTCCAACCTGACCATGTGGTCCGGCTCCAAGTCCCTGACCAATGAAGATGCCTCCGGCAACTATATCCACTACGGTGTGCGCGAGTTCGGCATGTCCGTCATCATGAACGGCATCGCCCTGCACGGTGGCTTCATTCCCTACGGCGCGACCTTCCTGATGTTCATGGAATACGCTCGCAACGCTCTGCGCATGGCCGCCCTGATGAAGCAGCGCGCCATCTTCGTCTACACCCACGACTCCATCGGTCTGGGTGAAGATGGCCCGACTCACCAGCCGGTCGAGCAGATCGCCTCCCTGCGCCTGACGCCGAACATGAGCACCTGGCGTCCCTGTGACCAGGTGGAGTCCGCGGTAGCCTGGAAGCACGCCATCGAGCGCACAGACGGCCCGACTTCCCTGATCTTCTCCCGTCAGAACCTGGCCCAGATGGACCGTACTGCCCAGCAGCTGGCCGACGTCGCCAAGGGTGGCTATGTGCTGAAGGATTGTGCCGGTACCCCGGAGATCATCCTGATCGCCACAGGTTCCGAAGTGGAGCTGGCCGTGGCTGCCTACGTTGAGCTGACCGCCAAGGGTCGTGCCGTGCGTGTGGTCTCCCTGCCGGCCACCGACGTGTTCGACGCCCAATCCGCCGAGTACAAGGAGTCCGTGCTGCCGTCCTCCGTCACCAAGCGCGTCGCCATCGAAGCGGGCATCGCCGACTACTGGTACAAGTACGTGGGCCTGAACGGCAAGATCATCGGCATGCACACCTTCGGTGAATCTGCACCGGCCGAGCTGCTGTTCAAGGAATTCGGCTTTACCGTGGAAAACGTGGTCGCCACCGCCGAATCCCTGTAATCGCTGAACGTTGGGCAGATACCCCCCTGTTGCGCCCCGTCACAGTGCGCAAGTTCATGGTGGGTTTTGAGATGTTGGCATTGACCCAGCGCGATCTGACCCCGGAGAAAGCCGCAGAATGGCTGGGGCTTTCTCCCCCCAAAACTAATGAGGTAACCCCATGACCCCGAGCCAACGCTCCAGCGCCGTTTTTGCCGAGCAGTTTGAACCGCAACCCGACCTACTGATGGTAGCCCCCGGCTGCTTCAACCTCATCGGCGAGCACACCGACCACAACGACGGCTTCGTGCTGCCCTGCGCTATCGACTGCGCCAAAGCCGGGTCCGGGGTGATCGCATGAGAGAGTTTCATCTGCAGAACGAGGCGGGTTTGCGTGTCGGTGTGCTGGACTTCGGCGCGACCCTGACCAGCCTTGGCGTACCGGTCGACGGCCGCTATCGCAACGTGCTGCTGGCGTGCGAACCGTTCGACTACCCCCTCCAGAGCGCTTATCTGGGGGCCATGGTCGGCCGCTTCGCCAACCGCATCGGCAACGCCCGTCTGGCGCGGGACGGCCAGGAGTGGCAGCTGGACGCCAACGAGGGCCCCACCTGCCTGCACGGCGGCAGCCAGTCCCTGCACAACCGTCTCTGGGACCTCGTTGAGCAGGGCGAGGATCGCATCCGCCTGCACACCCTGCTGGCAGACGGGGAGCAGGGCTTTCCTGGCAACCTGGCCGTCGAGCTGGAGTACCGGCTGGAGGGGTTCGACCTAGTGATCGAGATCGGCGCAACCACTGACGCGCCGACGCCAGTCAACCTCACCAGTCACGCCTATTTCAATCTGGACGGGGGCGACGTGCGGGATCACAGAATCACCCTGGCTGCCGACCATTATCTGCCGATCGACGAACTCTTGCTGCCCTTGGAGCGTGCCGGAGTGGAGGGGGTTTTCGACCTGCGCCACGGACGCCGCATCGGTCAGCAGTGGCTCAGCCATCCGCAACAGATGCTGGCGCGCGGCTTTGATCACTGTTTCCTGCTCGACACAACTGAGGATAAACCTGCAGTGACCCTGGTTGCCGGCGATGAGCGCCTGAAGCTAGAGATGTATACTGACCAGCCCGGGGTGCAGCTCTACACCGGTAACTGGCTGAGCGGCACACCGGCCCTCGGCGGCGGTGAGTGGCGCAACCATCAGGGGCTCTGCCTCGAGGCTCAGCAACTCCCGGACAGCCCAAACCGGCCCGAGCTGGGGGATCCCTGGCTCCTGCCGGGCGAGACCTATCGTCATCTCACCCGCTACCGCCTGTTCCCCTCAAATTGAGTCCTTCCCGAGGGCAAAAATGCAGAACCGGGTTGCGCAGTGTTGCCACCCTGGGAAAACGCCCTCGGCGCCCTTCTCCCCCGCGGGAGGGGGGGCTGCTGCTTCTCGAATCAATTAGGTGATGAGAGCGGGACACAGAAGTTGTAAACGATGTGTGGTGGCTGTGGGTCAGCGAAACGCGGTTCTTAAGTTGATACCACATTCATTTGCAGCCGCGCTCAGCTACAGCCCCCGGCTGAGGTAGTTGGCATAGGTGGTCCACTTAAGCTTGTGATGCAGTCCTGCCGGGTCGGGCCATTCAGCTGATTGAATGTCTTGCCGCAGGTTTTGCAACGATAATGCTGTTGTCCCCACGAACGCCCCCAGTGAATGACATGGGATGACTGGCAGCCGGGGCAGGCTGGCAAAATTGAATGCTACGCAGCTAATGCTTGATGGGGTTGGTCGCGTTGCAAATGGTTATGCAGGTGTTCCTGAGCTCGCTCCAACTGGGTAACCGTTCTCCGGACCCGAGGGGATGAATCGCGAAAAATGGAGCAATCCATGATGGCGCCAATTTGGCGACGGTGTGGCGCATGTACATTAACAAGCTGTGGTTAGAGAGCTGCAGAAAGGTCAGTCTGGTCTTTGATGTTGAGGTGCTGGGCACGAAGTGTGATGTCCTGATTCGAGTCCCTGCACTCTCTCATTTTCGTGCAATTTCGTGCAATTCAGTGCAAACCAGCAGAAACCATACGCAACCAAAATTAACCTAACCCGCTTGAATCAACGGCTTATAACTGCCAGAATTTACACTCAACCGTTGTTTCTGGATTCAAAATCCGCCGGTGAATAACCGTGTCGGTTCGAGTCCGACCCCGGGCACCATCAAATTCATGACAAAAGGCCATCAGCAATGATGGCCTTTTGTTTTTTTGGCGTTTCTGTGCTTTTGGGGCGTTACTGTTGAGCTGGCAGTACTTCCCGTTACCTCTTGGTATCCCTTCTCTTTTCCTGCTCTCCATTATTTCCTTTTCTTGATATAGCCGCTGACGGCACCACCGCTAGCGGCCTGCTTCTATTGCGGTTTTCTTCCAAACCTTGCTGCATCAGAACATGGTTGCCGTGCTATCCCAGCAGGGCAAACAGCAGGGTGCCGAGGCTGCCAGCGAGTGTCAGCGCGATGATGGCTCTGGGTGTGCCGTGCAGCTTGGTCCACATAAACAGGCTGGTGAGGGCGAGCAGCAGCAGGGCCAGGGCGGCGATATCGCCAAACAGCTGCCAGCCGAGGCCGGTGCCCATGCCGCGGTGCAGCCGGTTGAGGCTGGCGGCAAAGTTGGCCAGTTGCAGGTCGGTACGTATCAGCAGGGTACCCTCGACATAGCTGGCGGCCACGCTCTGGCTGAGGGTAACGCCGCGCATCTCCCACTTGGCGGGCAGGGTGAGCGGGCCGTTCGGGGTGGGCAGGGTCTGGGCCGGGGTGATCATGGTTCGCCCGTCGGCAAAGGTATCGGGATAGCGCTGTTGCAGCAGGCTTTTCAGCTGCTCCGGGCTGGCGAGTGGCGCCTCCAGCACTATCTCTTCACTCGATTTGTCGGTGTGGGGGCCGGGAATGGGCAACACGGCACGGTGTTGCAGCCAGAGGCCGGTGATGCCGTACATCAGCATCAGGGCGAGGGTAAAAAAACCGGCCCAGGTATGGAGGCGGCGTACCCATTTGTTGTTGTGAAGGGGAACTCTTCTGCGTTTCATCGTGGTTGCTTCATAAGAAAACTGGCCAGCAGGGGCTGGCCAGTCGGGGTGGTTGTCACAGAGATCAGAAGCGGTAGGTACCGGTCAGACTCAGCTGACGGGGCGTACCCGGCATGATCTGGGTGGCACTGGTGGCGCTGACAAAGTACTCGTGATCGGTCAGGTTTTCGGCGCTCAGCTCGGCTTCCCACTGCTGCCAGCGATAACCGGCGCGCGCATCGAAGCGAGCGTAACCGGGCAGAGTGGTGGTGTTGGCGTTGTCGGCAAAGCGATCGCCCACTGCCGTCACGCCGGTTTCGCCGAACCAGCCCTGCTCGCCACTCTTGTAGCCGAGATAGAACTGGCCATTCTGACGGGAGACGTTCATCGGGCGCTTGCCCTGCAGATCCGCATCCGCCTTGACCTGCTCGGCATCCTGAATGGCAAAGCCGCCACGCAGATAGATCTCGTCGGTCAGCTCGGCGCGGGCGCTCAGTTCGACCCCTTCGGTACGCTGCAGGCCGGTGAGGATCACCTTGGTGGGATCCAGCGGATCCTTGGTGCGCTTGTTGTACATCTCCAGTCGATAGAGGGAGAGAGTGGTCGCCAGCTTGCCGTTCAGCCAGTCACTCTTCACACCACCTTCGTAGAGGCGGGTGTGCTGGGGTTCCAGCCCGTTGTTCTTGTCACCCGGGGTGATGCCGATCAGCTCGCCGCCCACCGGAGTGAAGGTCTTGCTGTAGGAGGTGTAGAAGGCGTGATCCTCGAGGGGGTTCCACACCAGACCGAGGCGCGGGCTCAGGCTGTTGACCGAGACGCTCTCCTCCTTGTTGAGGTCGTAGCGGCGACTGGTGACAGTGAAGTCGTCACGGCGCAGCCCGCCCACCAGATGCCAGTCACCCAGGCTGAGCTGATCCTGCAGATAGAGGCCATTGCCGCGCACCTTGTGTTTGGCGTCGCTGGAGAGCTTCATGGCGCCATTGTAGGTAGGCAGTGAGCCCGGATCGTAGAGATTGCCAGACGGGATGGCGGTGGCGTTCTGGTAGAGCTTGGGTGTGCGCTCCTGCCAGTTCTGCTCGAAGCCAACCAGCAGGCGATGTTCCACCGGGCCGGTCTGGAACAGACCTTCTGCCTCGGTGTTGCTGATGAGGTTCTTCGCTTTCAGATCCTGCTGCCAGCGGGAGCGGGTCACCTTATCCCCTTTGACGCTGGTGACATAGGTGTTGTCAAACTGGCTGTCGAGGGTGGAGTAACCGAGCTGCTGGCGCAACTGCCACTGATCGTTGATATCCCAGGAGAGGCGGGAGCGGGTGGATTGCGCCACGTCATCGATGAAGTCGCGGCTGGTATCGCTGTAAACATACTCCCTCGGCACATCGGCCGGACGGCCATTGACCCCGGGAATGCCGCGATCCGGGGTGCGGTCATGTTCGTTGCGCTCGTACTGCACCAGCCAGTTGAGGTTGTCGCTGATCTCCCAGTTGACGGAGGGGGCCAGCAGGGTGCGTTTGCTCTTCACGCCGTTGCGGAAGCTATCTTTGTCCTCTTGCGCCATGTTGAGGCGCAACTGTACCTGCTCACTCGCCTCGCCATTGAGGTCGGCGGCCAGTCTCTGACTGTCAAAGCTGCCGACCCGGGCGGTGACGCTGGACTCCTGCCCTTTCTGTGGCTTCTTGCTGACCCGGTTGACGATGCCCCCCGTGCTGCCGCGGCCGTAGAGCACGGCGGCCGGGCCCTTGAGCACTTCTACCCGCTCGATGTTGCCGAGATCCCGGGTGTACTGCATGTCGTCGCGGAACCCGTCGAGATAGAAGTCGTTGCTGGCGCTGAAGCCGCGGATGTTGACCCCGTCGAAGCGGGTATCACCGCTGGCGTTGACCCCGGGAATGCCGCTCAGGGCTTCACTCAGCGTCGGTTGGCCGAAGGCGGTCAGCTCGCTGACCTTGACGCTGTCGATGGTCTGGGGCACCAGCTTGGCTGGCGTATTGGTACGGGTTGCGGTAGCAACTTCCTGATGCTGGGATCGTTTGCCAACCACTGTCATGGTTTCATCGGCGGCCTGGGCAGTGAAGCCGGTGCCCAGCAGTGCCAGCGAGACCAGCGTTCTGCGAAAGTGAGGGTGCTGCATATTCAATATTGACTCTTTGGATGTCGACCTGACGGCTCGAACATATTGATTTAATTATAATTAGCCTGACCCACCAAAGCGGGATGCCAATGATATTGATTTTCATTTGTCTGGCAAGGTGAAAATGGAGAGGGGCATTGGAGGCGGGTTGTGCGGTCGGGGACGCTCGGCTGAAAAGCAGAGCCATTGCCGCAAACCGCGCGAACGAAGCGAGGGAAAAGGGCGTAGCGGAAGAGAAAGGGACAAAACGTGAAGAGGCATCCGGCCCGATAGGACGGGCCGGATATCGGACTCAGCGAGTACGCAGCAGTCGGCGGGCGAGGGGCAGGGCCGCCAGCAGGCGATAGGCCAGCAGAGACGCTCCCAGCAGCAGCGGCACCTTGGTGATCTCCCACAGGATGGATGCGCCCTGCGGGCCGAATACGAAGAGCCAGACCACCAGCATCATGTGCAGGCAGTAGATCCCGAGCACTTTGGGGGCCTGGCGCTCAAGCCAGCTGCCCTTGCCCCACTCGGGGTTGGCCAGCAGCAGGCCAAACAGGCCGATAGCCCAGGGAAGGGAGCCGAGCAGGAAGTCGTGGCGGGTGAGTGGCACCCCAGCGAAGTGCTGCAGCGCCCAGGCTTCACAGCCATAGAGCGCCATGCCCGCCAGCAGCAGTTGCCAGCCCATGCGGGCATCGGGCTGCCACTGACGCTGGCGCAGCAGGGCACCAAGCGCCACAAACAGCAGGGAGAAGAAGGGGCCGTTACGGGTGAGCAGTGGCCACTCGGCACCCAGCAGCGGCTTGGCATAGGAGCCCCCCAGCAGCGCCAGCAGGTAAAGGCCAAGACCCAGCCAGAGGGCGAGCGCTGGTCTGCCAAGCCGGTAGCAGAGTGCCAGCAGGGTCACCGCCATGATCAGGGCTGGCAGGAACCAGAGGTGGATCATGCCGCCCACCAGCCAGCCATTGAGGGGGTCGCCGAGCTGGAATTGCCACTGCCCGCGCAGGGAGGCCAGATAGCCTTGCTGCACGGCATCCAGCGGATTGAACGGCACCAGCAGGTAGACCAGGCTCCACACCAGCCAGAGTAGCAGCAAGGGGCGGCAGTAGCGCCAGGCCACGGTCAGTGGCGCCTCGCGACTCAGTCTCGGCTGCAGAAAATAACCGGCACAGAGGAAAAACAGCGGCACGGCAAAGCGGCATAACTGGTTGATGGTGCCGCTCAGCCAGAGCCAGGATCCGCTTCCCCACAGGGCGGGATTGAACGGATTGGCGAAGGGGGATATGTGAATGGTCATCACGGCCAGAATGGCCAGCACCCGCCCGCACTCGATACTGGAAATACGCATGGTGGCTCGTCGTTACAGGGGTTGTGATGGCACGCTAAAATTCTTGCCGAAAACTTACAACCAATTGATTCTATTAGTGTGAATCACGCTGTTGAGTAGTTACGTTTTGTAACGGGATGGCGGAAGGTGTTACCTGTAGCGGGAACTGGATCCCATTTTTTGGGCGCGCTCACGCAAAAAAAGCGAGGCGGGCGCCTCGCTTGGTTGGGGATCTCGAGTTTACTGGTGAGTCAGCATGCTGCTCTGGTTGGCTGCCAGGGTGGTTCTGCCCGAGCTCTCCAGCCAGGTTTTGATCCGCTTGGCATCGGCGACCCGATCGTTGGTGGTCTCGGCATTGAGCAGCACCATGATCACCGGCTCACGATTGACCTTGGTGCCCAGCACCAGACAGCGGCCCGCTTCGCGGATATAGCCGGTCTTGGAGAGGGTGAATTCCCATTGCCCTTCGCGGATCAGCCGGTTGGAGTTGAGGTAGTGCAGCTGACGCTTGTTGGTACGCACATAGCTCTGCTCGTCGGTGGAATATTGGCGGATCAGCGGATAGGAGGCCGCTGCGGCGGCGAGTTTGGCGAGATCCTGCGCGGTGGAGACATTGCGCGGGTTGAGCCCTGTGCTGTCGGCGTAGCGGGTATTCCACATCCCCAGCATGCGGGCTTTGGCGTTCATCGCCTCGACAAAGGCACGCTGGCCGCCGGGATAGTGGCGGGCTAGCGCCGAGGCGGCGCGGTTTTCAGAGGACATCAGGGCGATATGGAGCATTTCGGCGCGACTGAGCCTGGAACCTATGGCCAAGCGCGATCCGGTTCCCTTGATGCGGTCGATGTCGGCATTGGTCACGGTGAGCATTTCGTTGAGGCGCAGGTTGGCATCCAGCACTACCAGCGCCGTCATCAGCTTGGTGAGTGAGGCGATGGGCATTACCCGGTTGCCGTTGCGCTCGGAGATCACCTCGCCGGTTCTGTGGTTGGCCACCACGAAAGCGGCCGAGCTGAGGTTAGGCACATCCCGTCGCTCGAGAAAGCCGCTGCTGCTCTTGCTGCTGGCGGAAAAGGGGTTGGCATGGGCACTGTCCATAGTGGCCGGCAGCATTACTGCGCCAAGCAACAGGGGAAGGAGGGAACGCATCATCATGATCAGCTCTACCGGACGAAATACAGGGATATCTCGCTAAGTTATATGTCGTGAACTGGCGCTTCACAATCATTCTCACCTTGATATTGATAATTTACGGCGTTGAGCGCGCTCTAACGGCGAGGAGCGCGTAAAAGAGGTCTCTATGGAGTCTTTTTTTGCATTGAAACTATGGGCTGGCCGTGATGGTGAGCGGAAGCCAGCGCTAAAAAAATCGGGACCAGAACGGTCCCGATTGGCATGGAGCATTGCCTGCCGGTTAGTGGGCATCTTCCTGCTTGATCTTGAAGCGCATGGCGATCACCACGAAGAGCAGCGGGCCAATGATTGTCCAGACGCCGGTGGAGATATCGCCGGAGATAAAGGGGGCGACCACGGTAAAGACGTTGCCGAAGGCGACCAGGATCAGGCTGATGATGGTGGCCAGCAGTACCGAGCCCGCGCTCTTGAAGAAGATCAGGTCCTTGCCCAGCGCCGGGTTGTTGCGATAGCGATACCAGGCGTAGATGAGGAACATGTAGGGCAGGGTCATGCCGACGTTGGTCATGGTGATGATCAGCTCATAGAGGGCGGCGGCCCCTTCCGGGTTGATCAGGGTAAAGATGGACTTGGCGGCAATGAACAGACAGACCACCCAGGCTTGCACCTTGAGGGCTTCAATCCGCACGCCATTCTCGTTCTCGCGCTGGAAACGCTCCGGCCAGAAGTAGCTCGGGGTGCCGGTGATGAACTGGCGCAGCGGTGCGTAGGAGAGGGCGATAAAGGCACCCAGATAGCTCAGGAACATGCCCAATCCGGCAAAGCGCATGAACACCTGTCCCAGCCACTCGCCACCAAGATGGCGCCCCAGCTCCAGCATGATGATGAAGAGGGCGGAGAGAGAGGTGATCCCCTCGGCCGGGAAGTCGCTCCAGCGCATGATGGAGCCGACCGCCAGAAAGCCGATGATGTAGCAGAGCACGATGAAGGCGCCGGAGAGGAAGATGCCGCGCTTGAGGTCACGCTCGGGATCTTCCAGCTCGTCAGCCACCCCGGCCATCGCCTCGACCCCGCCGTAGGCGAAGATGGCGAACACCATAAAGCCGAGGAAGGGGGTGATGTCGTTGAAAGCGGCATTGGGAGAGGCCGTCAGCGATGCCTGGGCGAAGGGCTCCTGCAGGGTCATGCCGCTCACCGTGAAGGTGAAGACGCCGCCAACCAGCAGCAACACGTTGAGTGCCACCACGGAGAGACCGCCGATGGCCGCCACTTTGGCGAAGCGGGCGCTACCCAGGGTGATGAGCTTGGTGACGGTGGCAACCAGCGCGATGGCGACCACACCCAGAATAAAGGGGCCAAAGTCGATGCCGGTACCCAGGGTGACCGGGATGACGGTGATGTCGTGGCCAAACAGCATGAAGGAGAGGGGCACCCACATAGAGAGCGCCTTGCCAAACATCCAGATGACGTAGGAGGCGAACCACATGGTCAGCCCGATAAAGGCGTAACGGGTCGAGACCGAGTGGCGCATCCAGGTAAAGATGCCGCCCGCCTCTTTGCGAAAGCCGGTGCCGAATTCGATCATCATTAAAATGAACGGGATGAAGAAAAACAGACCGCCAATGACGAACATCGGAATGGCGGCATATCCCATTCGGTAAAAACCGATCCCGATATTAGTGACGCCAAATACCGATGTTAATATCATCAATATAAAGGCGCCCAACTTCAGCTTTTTTGCTGACATATTAAAAACTCCCTGATGGTGCTGGATTTAAAATAATCAAAAATTAAACAGACGAAACTGGGCCCATTAATAACGCGGTAGCGCCATGCCATCCTGCTGTGGCGGGCGCGATCGGGTCATCTCTGACCGGGCTGGCTTACCCGTCAGGCGGTCAGAATGTATGGGCGGAGCGGCATGGTCTGTGCCATGCGCGGTATTGGTCAGCGTTGCCGAAAATTAACTGTGAACGATTTTATCATTAATGCTGCTGGGCAGGTAAGTTTCCCGAATGAAGCTGTGGTTGAAATAAACAGACCTGCCAGTTAATTGATACGTTGCGGATGTAAACATTTACGCCCGGGCCGACACTTATTTCCATTATTGGTATTCGGCATATTTGGCGGAGTGAATTACGCCATCCTGTCAGATAAATCTGCACCAATGGCGACAGGGCTTATCCTCCCAGCCGGGTCAGCAGCACGCCGCCAGTGATAATGGCCGCCGCCGTCAGCCGCATGCGCCCGAGCGGCTCTTTCAGCAGCCAGACCGAGAGCAGCATGGCAAACAGCACACTGCTTTCGCGCAGAGCCGCGACCACGCCAATGGGGGCTTGGGTCATGGCCCAAATAACAATCCCATAGGCGAGCAGTGACATGGCACCTCCTGCCATTCCCGCCATCGCATGGCGACGGATCTGGCGCCATGCGTTGCGTTTCTGGTGGACGAGCAACACCAGCAGCATCGCCAGCCCGGTACAGGCAAAGAGCCAGAGGGTGTAGCGTACCGGTTCACCCCCTGCGCGGGCGCCGGCTCCATCCGAGAGGGTATAGGTCGCCGTGAACATGGCCGTGATCAGTGCTGCCCGAACTGCCTTGCTGTCAAGGCGCTGCTGCCCGCCTCGCCAGGCCATCAGCAAGACCCCCATGATCAGCACGCAGGCGCCGATGATGCCGCCGTAACCGGGGTAGTCCCCCAGCAGCAGGGCACTTAACGCCATGGCGAGCAGCGGGGCACTGCCACGGGCCAGCGGATAGATCTGGCCAAAATCGCCCTGATTGTAGGCATGGCTGAGAAACAGGCAGTAACCGATATGGAGCAGGACTGAGAGGCCGAGCCAGGGCAGCTCGGCAGCAGAGGGAAGCCCCATGGGCAGCAGCGCCACAGCGGCGATAAGCCCTGAGAAGATCGCCACCAGTGACACCCCCACCAGCCGCTCTTCGCCAATCTTGACCAGCGCATTCCAGCTGGCGTGAAGCAGGGCTGCCAGCAGAACGGCAAAAAAGACGGTGGTGCTCATGGGAAAGGGCTCTCGGGCGATGGGGGTCAACAGCATACCCGCCCGGAGCCTGATTGGCCGAGATCTTTATCAAGGCTTCGGCTTTTCGGGGCTCGCCTCCTGCTTGAGGGTGTTACCCAGTTGCCCCAGCACCAGTTTGGGATGGGGATCGGTCTGCAGCGGAATATCCTGCAACTCTGTTCCCTGCTGATGGCGATGGATGATCCCGGCGGCCATTTTGCCCAGCGCTTCGTAGCTGCTGATGGTGCCAACGCTGCAGCCATGTTCAACGAACAGCTCGGCACTGCAGATGGTAGGGATGGCCGCTGCGTTGAGTGCATTCAGCAAACGAGGGGCGATGGAGAGCAGATAGCTGTCTGCGGCCAGAAAGACGATGTCGTTTTTGGCATCCTGTTCCAGCCGCTTCAGTTCGTTGTCCAGCCGTCGCGGGTCAGGGGCCATTCGCCAGGTGACCATCTGCCACTGATAGCGCTTCGCTTCATTGAGCAGCATATCGGCCACCAGCAGGGTGTTCTGCTCACGGGGGTTGAAGGGTAGCAGCAGCCGTTTGCCGGTGGCCAGATGCTCGCTGGCGTTGGCCAGTTGCAGTGCCATCGGCACCATGTTGCTCACCCCGGCCACCATGCTGTTCTTGGCTTTGTCTTCCGAGAGGATGTCTGCCCCGACCGGATCGGAAACCACATTGAAAATCAGAGGCTTGCGGTTGGCCACCAGACTCTTGGTCATGGTGGTGGCGGTGGTGCCAAAAGTGTAGATGTAGTCGTATTCGGCCAGTTTCGGCAGCATCTGCTGGCGCAGCATGGTTGCCAGCGCAGTACGATCCTGATCGGCGTTATAGGTGGTGATAGTGGCCTGATAGCCAAGGCGGGTCAGCTCTGCCCGAAAGCCCGCTTCGGCTGCGGTTTCACCGCGCCACAGCACCATGGCGATAGAGAGGGCGTGAGCGGGAAGAGCTAGCAGCAACAGCAGGACGAAAAGCAGCCTGACCATGATCATCTCTCCGGCGATACATCTACTGTTGAGCCTAGGCTACTTTCTCCGGTCGTGAGCGACGCTCAGCAAAAAGCGCGATGGCAAGCCATCGCGCTTTGGGGATCCGCAAAACCTCGATTAGAAGTCGTAGCGGGCAGCCAGCTGGAAGTCATCCTTGACGTTGAGCTTACCGCTCTCCTTGCTGTCCAGATTGTTGATACGGTACTCGCCAATCACCCGCAGGTTCTTGTTGAATTTGTACTGGGCACCCAGGGTGTAGTAATCCACGTTGTCTTTCTTGATACCAGCCTTGTCCTGCTCCTGTTTGTTCCACAGGGCCATCAGACCGAAGCCGTTCTCGAAGTTGTAGCCCAGCGCGGCTTCCCAACCGGTGTGATCGGTGCCGGTCGCCAGGAAGTCGCTGCCATCGGCATAGCTCAGGGCTGCGTAGGCGGCCTTGTTATCGAACTTGGCGGAGATCAGCCACAGCTTGGCATCTTCTTCACCGCTCTTGTCGCGGATACCGACGTTGTAGGCGGTACCCAGTGACAGGTTGAACGGGAAGGTATAGGCCACGGCAGCACCGTAGGCGGCGTCGCTATCCTTGCTGGTGGTCTCTTCGGTGTCACCACCGTCGAACTTGTAGCTGGTGTCGAGCTGGAAGCCATTGAACAGGCCGGAGTATTTCAGCACGGAACCGGCGCGGTTGGTGGCGAAGGTATCGGTCTTGGCGCCCAGCGCTTCGTTGCCGTAGCCGTCGGAGAGGGAGACATCAGTCCAGTCGGCCAGGAAACCCGGGGCCCCTTTCTGGCGACCGAAGGTCACGGTGCCCCAGTCAGCGCCGACACCGGCAAACGCCAGACGGGTGCGCAGGTTGTCGGAGTTCTCGCTGATGGTCTTCTCGCTGTCATTGATATACATCTGTACTTCGTACTGAGCCAGAGCCTTCAGGCCGCTCTGGATCTGGGTCTCGGCCTTGGCGCCGAAACGGACAAACTGGTTGGCACCCTGTTTGTCGCTGTATTCGCTTTTCGGTTTGCCGCTGGCATCCAGTTCCTTCTTGTCACCAAAGAAGTGGCCAGCGTAGATACGGCCATAGAGATCCAGCATGGAGGTGTCATTTTTGTACACTTCAACGGCTTGAGCCTGGAAGGCTGCGGTGAGAGCCAGTGCCACTACAGTCAGCTTTTTCATCTTAATCCCTTGTGGTGTTGCAAGCTTTTGTTTTGAAAACGGGGTCATGCTAGGCAGCAGGGATGACAGCGGGGTGACAGTTGGATGAAGAGTCGATGGCAATTGGGTTGCAATTGGATGAATTGGCTACATTCTTGCTCGCAGCGGCTACTTTTGTGCGCAAAGGTTTGCCCTTGTGGTAGAATGCCGCCCGTTTTCGAGCTCCATAGGTTGGATATGCGATGAGACGTGAACTGGCAATCGAGTTTTCCCGAGTGACGGAAGCGGCTGCACTGGCTGGCTACAAGTGGCTCGGACGTGGTGACAAGAATATCGCTGATGGGGCGGCCGTAGCGGCCATGCGCCACATTCTCAACCAGATCGAGATCGATGGTGAGATTGTGATCGGCGAAGGTGAAATTGATGAAGCGCCGATGCTCTATATCGGCGAGAAGGTCGGTACCGGACACGGCGACGCGGTGGATATCGCGGTCGATCCCATCGAGGGTACCCGCATGACTGCCATGGGTCAGGCCAACGCGCTGGCCGTGCTGGCGGTGGGCGACAAGGGTTCTTTCCTGAAAGCGCCTGATATGTACATGGAAAAGCTGATCGTCGGGCCCAAGGCCAAAGGCGCCATCGACCTGGATCAGGCTCTCGAGCTGAACCTGAAGTCCGTGGCCAAGGCGCTGGGCAAGCCGCTCTCCCGTCTGACCGTCATTACCCTGGCCAAGCCGCGTCATGACAAGGCAATCAAGGAGATGCAGGGTCTGGGCGTGCGGGTGTTCGCCATTCCTGATGGTGACGTTGCCGCCTCCATCCTCACCTGTCTGCCGGACAGCGAAGTCGACATGCTGTATGGCATCGGCGGCGCACCGGAAGGGGTGATCTCCGCGGCGGTGATCCGTGCGCTGGATGGCGACATGCAAGCCCGTTTGGTGCCGCGTCACCGCGTCAAGGGCGACAGCCCGGAAGTGCGTGCACTGGGCGAGCAGGAAATTGCCCGCTGCGAAGCGCTGGGTATCGATGTGAACAAGGTGCTCAAGCTGGAAGACATGGCGAAGAATGACAACGTCATCTTCTCCGCTACCGGCATCACCAAGGGTGATCTGCTGGATGGCATCACCAGCGATGGCGTGATGGCGACCACCGAGACTCTGTTGATCCGTGGTAAATCCCGTACCATTCGTCGTATCAAGTCGATCCATTACCTGGAGCGCAAAGACAGCGTGGTACGTGACATCATCCTGTGATGATGGCTCGCTGAACCGGCTGTGTTGTCTGAAGCCCGATCGCCCGTGCGGTCGGGCTTTTTGTTGTGTGCCAGCTACGTTTGTGCCGCCGCTTCGGCTATGGTGGCTCAGACCATCCCAAAGGAGTGGAGTCTATGGAGTGTCGTAGCGGCTGCGCTGCCTGTTGCATCGCCCCCAGTATCAGCAGTGCCATTCCCGGTATGCCAGATGGCAAACCGGCTGGCGTCCCCTGTATCCAGCTCGATAGTACCCTTGGCTGCAAGATCTTCGGTCAACCGGAGCGGCCAGCGGTGTGCGGCGGTTTTCGCCCCATGATGGATGTGTGCGGCAGCCATCGCGCCGAGGCTATCTGGCTGATCGGCGAGCTGGAACGGCTCACCACCTGACGAGGGCAGGGCGAAGAGATAAAAAAAGAGGCCGCATCATGCGGCCTCTCGCGTTTCTGTTTGCCGGGGATCAGATCCCCGCCAGCTCCAGTGCCTGACGATAGTACTCGTTGGCCTTGTTGGTAAGGCGGCGTTTGTCCATCAGCTGGCCGAGGGCGTGGTAGGCGGCGGCGCTCGGCGCCCGCTCCACCTCCTGCTCCAGCAGCTTCTGGGCATCGTCCAGTTGGCCTGCCAGCAGATAGAGCTGGGCCAGTGCGGTGTCCACCTCCGGTTGCCCCTGCTGTTTTTGCAGCAGCGCCAGCAGCGGCTGGTAGCTGTCGAGTTTCAGCTTGGGCAGACGAGCCAGCAACTGGGGCATCGGCTGTTTGCGCAGCGCCTCCTGCCACAGGGTGGCAGCCTCGCCGTCGGCACCCAGCTGGCGCAGCAGATCGCCGTAGCAGGCCAGCAGTTCTGGCTCAAGGCGCAGCTTGCGCGGCAGATCCTGCCATACCGCCTTGAGGGTCTCGAGGCTGCCGGCAGCCTGTTGCAGACGACCAGACCAAGCCTGTTGCAGCAGATCTTCTTCCTGTTTCGGGGTCAGCTTGCCCACCTTGTGCAGTGCCGGTATCAGGTCGCACAGGGCGCTCCAGTCCTGACGGGCCAGATGCACCTGGCGCAGCTGATCCAGCACCATGGGGTGGCGCGGGTTGAGGGCGTAGACTGACTCCAGCATCGCCAGCGCGGTATCGTACTGGCCCTGCTCGATCTGCAACTGGGTCTGGGTCAGGGTGAGCGCTAGCTCGGCTTTGGGATTCTCCTCCTGCGCTTTTTGCAGGTATTGATCCCGGCGTGCATCGTCACCACGGGCCTGTGCCGCCTTGGCGGCGCTCAGGTAGTTGAGCAGCGGGGTGTCGCTGTTGCTGGCCCCCTTGATCATCAGCTTTTCAGCCTGACTGTAGTGCCCTTCGGCCATTGCCAGGGTGGCGGCGACGGTTTGTTGATTGGCCTTGCGGCGGCGGCGCGAGCCGTACCAGCCGAGGGTCTTGCGGCGCAGGCCGAATACCCGACCCAGCAGCCACTCGACGATCAGCAGGGCGCCGTAGAACAGCACGGCCAGGATCACAGCGCTGGTGACGGAGGATTCGATGGTGTAATTGCCAAGAGCAATCAGCACATAGCCCTTGTTACCGGAGGCTTGCGGGCCAAAGATCAGCCCTGCGACCATCACGGCGACCAGAATGATTATACGGATCATGGTGCCCTCCTCAGCTGCTGGCCAGAATGCGTTGCAGGCGTTCGGTCAGCACCTGCTCCAGCATCGCCTGGGTCTTGAATTGGGCCGGATAGTCGATCTGGATCTGCTCACCCTTGAGCTTGTCGATCTCGCCCTGCATGTAGCGGGTGGCGCTGTTGTCGGTGTCGAAATATTGGGTCAGCCAGCGCTGGGCCTTGTCCAGGCTGTCTTCGAAGAGCGCCTGCTGCTCGCGATAGACGGAGAGCTGGGCCTGCAACAGCTTGGTCTTGAGGTTTTCACGCAGGAAGATCTCCTGTTGCGGCGAGAGCAGCGCCTCTACTGCACCATCGCGGCGGCGGATGGTGACGAAGTTCTCGGTGAACTTGACCCAGTTTTTCTTCAGGTTGCTCTCCCACTCGTCGGGATTGGTGCTGACCGCCTGATCCGGCTCGGCCTTGGCTTCCGGCATGCTGACGGTGGAGAGGGGCAGCAGCTCGATCTGGTCGGAGAGCGCAGCCAGCTTGAGGGTCAGCCCCTCGCGGTCGATGCGCGGCATCCCCTTGAGCTTGGCGATATCTTCGGCCAGCGCCTTGCGGATCGGCATCAGGCTGGGGTCGTTGAGGGCGGCGATGCGCTCGTCGGCATTGCCGAGCAAGGTGATGGCGGAGACGAGGTCATGCTCCAGCCACAGTTTGCGGCCCGCCATCCGTACCAGATACTCGGATTCGGCCAGCATCCAGTCGTTGGGACGTTTGTCGTTGAGATCCAGTACCCGGTTCTGCAGACCCTGCATCTCCCCCTGCAGCCGCTGCTGGGTTTGATCCAGCGCGGCCAGCTGCTCGGCATCCTTGCTGCTGGTCTGGTCGATCTTGCTCAGGGCGCTCGCCAGCTGCTGCTTGAGCTGGGCCAGTTCGGCCTGCTGGGCCACGGCGTTCTTGTGACCGTGCAGATAGAGACCGCCGGTCAGGCCAAGGGCCAGCAGGATGGCAACCCCTCCCAGTACGGCACCGGAGCGGCTCTTGCTGCCATTGACCGCAGCGGTCGGCTGGGGTTTGACCTGGGATTCTTGTTGTTCTGTCATTCCATCTTCCTCAGTTCCAGTGCGGCCGTCATGGCCTGGTTGGATGCACCTTGGGCAATCGTGATATGGATAAAGCCCGCGGAGTGGGCCATCTCGGCCACGCGCGGGCTGGGGACCACCAGCAGGCGGTCAAAAAGCCAGGGCCGCTGGTGGTCGGGAACCAGCTCCAGCAGCCGTTGCAGCAGTTCACCACTGGTAATGAGCAGGCTGTCCAGCCCCGCTGCCTGCCAGTGGTGGGTCAATCTGTCCCCGTCTAGCTCGGGGTAGTGGCGCTCATAGGCCGCACAATAGTGCACCAGAGCACCGCGTGAGGCCAGCGTGCTGGCGATGAGATCCCGCCCGCCATTGCCGCGCAGGATCAGCACCCGTTTGCCTGCTACCTGCTGCAGGGCGGGCAGGGCCAGCAGCCCTTCGCTGCGCGGGTCATCCGGGCAGCTTGCCGTGATGCCGATGGCGGCAAACGCATCTGCGCTGGCCTGACCCACCGCAAAGTACTCAATATGTGGCCAGGTCTGACCAGTTTGCAACAGAAAATCGTGTGCAAAATGAACGGCATGGATGCTGACGGCGATAACCGCGTCGGCACTTCGCAGCAGGTCGGGCAGGAGAGGGAGTTCGCTGCCCGCCACGGTTTCCAGCAGCGGGCAGCAGAGTGGTGCATGGCCGTGCTGGCGCAGCAACTGCACCTGCTCGGCGGCCTGAGTGGCCGGACGCACCACCAGCGGGGTCATGCGCGGTAGACCTCGGCGAGGATCTCGTCGGCACCGGCGGCCAGCAGGCGCTGGGCCAACTGCTCGCCGAGGGCCTCCCCATCGGCCAGCGGACCGCGGATCTCGTCGCGGATCACCTGGCTGCCGTCCGGACTGCCCACCAGACCGCGCAGCCAGATCTGCTCGCCTTCGACCAGTGCGTAGGCACCGATAGGCACCTGACATCCCCCTTGCAGGGCGCGATTCATGGCGCGCTCGGTCAGCACCCGGGCGCGGGTCTCGGTGTGCTCCAGCGGCGCTAGCAGAGCGTGCAGCTCAGTATCGTCGAGGCGGCATTCGATGCCGACAGCCCCCTGACCGTTGGCCGGCAGGCTCTGCTCCGGCTCGATAAAGGCGGTGATGCGGTGCGCCATCTCCAGTCGTTTCAGACCGGCGGCGGCGAGGATGATGGCGTCGTACTCACCTGCATCCAGCTTGGCGAGGCGGGTGTTGACGTTGCCACGCAGGTCGCGGATCACCAGATCCGGGCGGGCGGCGCGCAGCTGGCACTGGCGGCGCAGGCTGGAGGTGCCGACAACGGCCCCTTGCGGCAGTTCGGCAATGGCCTTGAAACGGTTGGAAACGAAGGCATCGCGGGGATCTTCCCGCTCGCAGATGGTGTGCAGGCCGAGCCCCTCGGGGAACTCCACCGGCACATCTTTCATGGAGTGAACGGCGATATCGGCCCGTCCTTCCAGCATGGCGGTCTCCAGCTCCTTGACGAACAATCCCTTGCCGCCCACTTTGGCCAGCGGGGTATCGAGGATCTTGTCACCCTGAGTGCTCATAGGCACCAGTTCGACCTGCAACTGCGGGTGCAGGGCTTCGAGCCGGTCTTTGACAAAGTTGGCCTGCCACAGGGCCAGCGGGCTCTTGCGAGTGGCAATTTTCAGGGTTCGGGCTGCCATATCAATCAGTTGTTTCATTTTTAGAAGGAAATCGATATTACCACCCTTTGCCCGGGCTTTCATGGCGGAGCCGGCAAAAGCGGGGCCAAGCTCAAAAATGCATGCTGAAAATGATTTTCATTAAGCAAGTGGTGTTGATTAATTCATTGAATGTATTGAAATTTAATGATTTCCCCTGATACTTGATGTGGTCATACCAGAAATAATCTGGCGTTTAGCTGAAGGCTTGTTTACCACCGCTGTTTGCATTGTTAACATGATCACACTTTTTTGACGTATCCCTCTTTTGGTGCGTCATTTTCACTTAGGTGATAGGCAGGGCATTGCAGGAACACATCGATACGCTGGTTGCGCGTTATGACGATATTACCCGTCTCAAGACGCAACGGGCGTTAGGCCTCATGAGTCGCTATGGGCAGCAGGTATTCCAACTGCTGCCTGTCATGCTGCACTTCAATCATCCCCTGCTGCCCGGTTATGTCTCCGGTGATGTCCCTCATGGCATCTGGAGCTTCAGCGCCACCGCCGAGCAGCAAGCCTTCATCGATGACCTCTGTCGCAACGCCAACTGCCAGAGCGGTCTTGCCACCCATGATCGGGCCATTCAGGGGCTCTACTCCATGGGCAGCACCTCCTCCATCGGTCAGTGCTGTCACTCCGATCTCGATATTTGGGTCTGCCACGTGGCCGGTTTGTCGCAGGAGCGGCTCGATCTGCTGGAGCTGAAATGCCAGCAACTCTCCAAGTGGGCCGAACAGCGCGGGGTCGATCTCAACTTCTTCCTGATCCCGGAAGACAAGTTCCGCCAGACCAACGATGCCCAGATGCAGGGGGAGAGCTGCGGCAGTGCCCAGCACCTGCTGCTGCTCGACGAGTTCTACCGCAGTGCCATGCGTATCGCGGGCAAACGCTTGATCTGGTATCTGGTGCCCACCGAGTGTGATGATCACTACGATGCGTATGTGAACGAGCTGTTCGAGAGCGGCAAGCTCAAGCAGGACGACTGGCTCGATCTAGGCAGTTTTGACCGTATTCCGGCCGAAGAGTATTTCGGCTCCGCCCTGTGGCAGCTCTACAAGGGGATCGACTCTCCCTACAAGGCGGTGCTCAAGTCGGTGCTGATGGAAGCCTACTCCCACGAGTATCCCAACACCCGCCTGCTGTCGATGATTGGTCGCGACTGGTTCCAGCACAACGAGGGGATGCACTACCGGCTCGACAACTACTGTCTGATGCTGGACAAGGTGACCAACTACCTCAAGTCCATCGGCGACATGGCGCGGCTCGATCTGGTGCGCCGCTGCTTCTACCTCAAGGTGTGCGACGGTCTCAGCCATCCCAAGGATGATCACTCCCCCGAGTGGCGTCGCGAGCAGATGAGCCAGCTGGTCTCCTACTGGGGCTGGAGTCAGGAAAAGCTCTATCAACTCGATCATCGCCACGAATGGAAGATCGAAGAGGTGAAGATCGCTCATGCCGAGCTGCTGGAAGCCCTGATGCAGAGCTACCGCAACCTGATCCAGTTCGCTCGCCGCAACAACATCAGCGAGTCGATCAACCCGGAAGATATCGGCATTCTGTCGCGCAAACTCTACGCTGCGTTCGAGAGTCTGCCGGGCAAGGTGCAGCGCATCAACCTCAAGATCGCGCCGGATCTCAGCGAGCCGGATCTCAGCTTCGTGCAGGTGCCTCACGGTCGCCTCAACCGCGCTGGCTGGTATCTCTACAAACATTCGCTGGAGCCGGTGGACATCATTGGCCGCGCGCCGCTGGAGTTCAACGGCTACATCAGCAAGCTGGTCTCCTGGGCCTACTTCAACGATCTGCTGACCCCCCAGTCGCGGGTGCACCTGTTCAATCAGGGCTCGGATCTGCACATCGACAATCTGCACCAGTTCTGCCGCGATCTCTCCGGCTGCTTCCCCGAGAAGTACCCGCTGGCCACCAACCTGGCCCTCAGCCGGCCGTGCGAGATCCGTCAGCTCTCCATCTTCCTCAACCTAGAGATGGACCCGACCAGTCACTGGGTAGGTCAGGTGATCGAATTTGACGCCAACACCGTGGATGTCTTCTCGTTCGGCCGCAATCAGGAGTGTCTGGTCGGCTCGGTGGATCTGGTCTATCGCAACTCCTGGAGCGAGATCCGCACCCTGCATTTCCAGGGGGATGAAGCCGTGGTCGATGCCCTCACCACCATCCTCGGCAAGATGCATCAGGATGCCGCCGCCCCCGAGATGATCGAGGTGTTCTGCTACAGCCAGCACTTCCGTTCTCTGGTGCGCTCCCGCTTCCAGACTTTGGTGGCGGAGTGTATCGACCTGCGCCTTGCCCGCGACAAGCAACAGCTGGTCAAGACCATGGCCCTTGGCCGCGAGAAGTACGGCATCTTCTTCGAGCGGCGCGGGGTGTCGGTGAAGAAGCTGGAGAACGCCATCGATTTTTACCGTCACATCTCCCACAACAAGCTGGATCACCTGCCGCTGCGGCTCGACAAGACCCACAGCCAGCATCTGCCGAGCATCGTCGATGCCTATGCCAGCGAAGGCTTGGTGCAGTTCTTCTTCGATACACGGGATGCGGGCACCAACATCTACATCCTCGATGAGGCGAACCGGGTGGAGATCTACCAGCACTTTGCCGGCAACAAGGATGAGCTGGTGGCGGGGGTCAACCGCTTCTACACCTCCAATCACGAACGGTTCAGCGATGATGGGCAGTTTATCAACTTCAACCTGCCCCAGTACTACGAGATAGTACAAGTGAATGGCGAGCTGGATGTGATCCCCTATCGCAGTCAGGGCACTCTGCGCGAACAGGTGCCGCCCGCTCGGGAAGTGGGCTGACCCGCCAGTTGGAATCGTCATAAAAAACGGCCTGCAGATGCAGGCCGTTTGCTTTTGCGGTTGCTCAGGCGCCGAGGCGAGCCAGCAGCCAGCTGCGAATGTCGCCGAGCTGCGGACGGCAGATCTCGTGACGCATCGGGTACTCGTGCCACTCGGGGACTAGTCCGGCGCTTTCCAGCCGGTTCTTGGCATCCCAACCCAGCGACAGGCTCACCACATCGTCGTAGATGCCGTGCATGTAACAGATGGGCAGGGTGCGGGCGGACTCGCTCATCTCGCCGAGCAGCTTGTCGGGGGCGGCCAGATAGGTGGACATGCAGAGCAGGCCCGCCAGCGGCGTTGGATAGCGCAGCGCGGTGAAGGAGGCTATGACGCCGCCCTGAGAGAAGCCCGCCAGCACGATATGCTCGGGGGCAAACCCGTCGGCCACCAGCTGATCGAGCAATGCGGCAATCTGGTCGGCTGATTCACGCACATGGGACTCCACGGCCCGCTCGGCGGGATCCTCGAAGCTCTTGATGTCGTACCAGCCGCGCATCTTGTAGCCCATGTTGATAGTGATGGGGCGCTCGGGGGCATCCGGCAGCAGGTGACGCACCGGTAAGTCAGCAGGCAGATCCAGCGCGTCCACCAACGGGGTGAGGCCGGTGCCGGAATCACCCAGCCCATGCAGCCAGATCACCGCATGACGGGCACCCTGCGGGTGCAGGTCAATCATGGGAACACCACCTCTTCGCCCGCCTGGGCGGTGCAGGATTGGCTCAGCAGCGCCTTGAGCTCGTGGCCGAAGCGGTTGTCGATCCAGTTTTCCCCTTGCAGTTCGAAGTGGAAGCCGTTCTCGCGGGTGGCGACCCAAATCTGGTGCAGTGGCTCCTGCTTGTTGATGATGACCTTGGTCTTGTTCTCGAAAGAGAGGGTCAATACGCCGCCGTTGCGTTCGCAGTCGATATCCGGATACCCCTCGTCGAGCGTGTCTTCCACATATTGGAAAAAGGCGTCGGTCAGGGCGTGATACTCGTGATCCTTCATCGGTTTATCCTGTTGCTTTTAACAATGTGAGTGCGATTATAGAGGGCCAAAAATTTTTTCGCAGCGAACCATTATGATCACCCAGTTCACCAAGTGTCTGCTTGCCACTCTTCTGTCCCTCGGGTTGGCCGCGTGCGGTCTGAAGGGGCCGCTCTATATGCCGCCCCCCGAGCAGCCACAGAGCCAGAGTACACCGCAAGCAGCACCGCCTGCGACCACTGAGGCTGCCACCGAGGCCGCGCCGCACTAATGCCGCACCCATTCTAGGAAGGAACCGCCCCCTTGGATCACTTTAACTACGACGCCGCCGGCCAGCTTCAGGCCGAGCAAACCTCGCTGCAACAGCTTGCCGAGCAGTACGGTACCCCGCTTTACGTCTACTCCCGTGCGACCCTCGAGCGCCACTGGCATGCTTTCGACAAGGCCGCTGGCGATATTCCCCATCTGATCTGCTACGCGGTGAAGGCCAACTCCAACCTGGCGCTGCTCAACCTGCTGGCCCGTCTGGGCTCGGGGTTTGACATCGTCTCCGGTGGCGAGCTGTCGCGTGTACTGGCGGCGGGCGGTGATCCGGCCAAGGTGGTCTTCTCCGGGGTGGCCAAGAGTGAAGCGGAGATGCGCCTTGCGCTGGATAAAGAGATCCTCTGCTTCAATCTGGAGTCGGAAGCCGAGCTGGAGCGCCTCAATCGGGTGGCGGGCAGCATGGGCAAGAAGGCTCGCGTCTCGGTGCGGGTCAATCCGGATATCGATGCCGGTACTCACCCCTATATCTCCACCGGCCTCAAGCAGAACAAGTTCGGCATTCCCATCGAGCTGGCGCCAGCCATCTATCGCAAGGCGGCCGCGATGGCGAACATCGAGATCGTCGGGGTGGATTGCCATATCGGCTCGCAACTCACTGAATTGAATCCCTTTATGGAGGCGGCTGACAAGTTGCTGCGGCTGATCGACGGTCTGGCTGCAGAAGGGATTCATATCCATCATCTGGACGTGGGGGGCGGTCTGGGGGTCAACTACGGTTCCGAGCAGCCACCCCATCCGACCGAGTATGCCGAAGCGCTGAAGCAGAAGCTGGCGGGCCGGGATCTGACCCTGCTGTTCGAGCCGGGCCGTGCCATCGTCGCCAATGCCGGCGTGCTGCTGACCCGGGTCGAGTACCTGAAACCGGGCGAAACCCGCAACTTCGCGCTGATCGATGCCGGCATGAACGACATGTTGCGCCCCTCGCTCTACGGCGCCTGGATGAACATCATCGAGGTGGATAGCCGTGCCGGTCATGCTCCCGCGCTCTATGACGTGGTGGGCCCGGTGTGCGAGACCGGCGACTTCCTCGGCAAGGAGCGCACCCTGGCTATTGCCGAGGGTTCCCTGCTGGCAGTGCGCTCGGCCGGTGCCTACGGCTTTACCATGTCATCCAACTACAACACCCGTCCGCGCGCTGCCGAAGTGCTGGTGGATGGTGCCGAGGCGCACCTGATCCGCGAGCGTGAGCAGTTGGCCGATCTCTGGCGCGGTGAGCACCTGCTGCCCTGATGCAGTAGATAGAGATGACAGAATTTTACAGCCCTGACAGCACAGGAGTACGCGATGTGTACAGATTGTTCCAGGATGCATGGGGCTGTGGCCAATGACTTCATAGTGGTTGATGGTGAGTATTTACAGCCCTAACAGCACAGGAATGCACGATGTTGATAGATTTTTCCAAGATGCATGGCTTGGGCAACGACTTCATGGTGGTGGATGGCGTCACCCAGAAGGTATTTTTCAGCAATGACGTCATCAAGAAGCTGGCAGATCGCCACTTCGGGATCGGCTTTGACCAGCTGCTGCTGGTGGAGCCGCCCTATGACCCTGAACTCGACTTTCACTATCGCATTTTCAATGCCGATGGCAGCGAGGTGGAGCAGTGTGGCAACGGTGCCCGCTGTTTTGCCCGTTTCGTGCGTCTCAAGGGGCTGATCAACCGGGATCGCATCGCGGTCAGTACCGCCCGGGGTCGCATCGTGTTGCAGCTGGAGGGGGAGAACCAGGTCACGGTCAACATGGGGGTTCCCCAGTTTGAGCCGGGCAAGATCCCGTTCCGGGCCCAGAAGGCAGAGAAAACCTATCTGTTGCGGGCACAGGAGCATACCGTGATGTGTGGCGTGGTCTCCATGGGCAATCCCCACTGCGTCATCGAGGTGCCTTCGGTCGCCGATGCACCGGTCGAGACGCTCGGTGCCATCATGGAGCGCCACGAGCGTTTCCCTGAGCGGGTCAACGTCGGTTTCATGGAGATGGTCAATGCCACCGAGATCAAACTGCGTGTATTCGAGCGGGGCTGTGGCGAGACCCTGGCCTGCGGTACCGGGGCCTGTGCGGCGGCGGTGATTGGCATCAGTCAGGGCAAGCTCAAGGAGCGGGTCACCGTCAGCTTGCCGGGCGGCAAGCTGACCATCGCCTGGAAGGGACCGGGCCAGCCGGTCTATATGACAGGTCCCGCCGAGCATGTGTTTGACGGCCAGATAGAGGTTTAGCCGATAAAGGTTCAGGTACGGGGGGCGTTGGCCCCCCTTTGCCCAAGATGTCGGGGCAGCGAGCCCCATTTCTCTGATGGATCAACCAATTTATGAGCGAACTCAAACGGCAGGAGCAATCGGTGGATGAAGCCACTGTGCTGGAGTACCTGGCCCGTTATCCCGAGTTTTTCCAACGCCATGCCGCCGTGCTGGACCGGATTCACATTCCCCATGAACGCAAAGGGTCGGTCTCGCTGGTCGAGCGCCAGCTGGAGCGCCAGCGCGAGCGGATCGAACAGCTGGAGCAGGAGATCACCGAATTGATGGGGATCGCCAGCGAGAACGAACGGATCTTCCGGGTCTATGCCGATCTCTATGGCGAGCTGTACGGTTGCCAGACCCTGTTCGAGGTGAGTGCCGTGATGGGCAAGGCCTTTGTCCAGCGGCTGCGCCTGACCGGGCTGCGGCTCTGGCTCAATCCCAAGAAGTTTGCCCTGAGCGGGCCCGAGCAGCGTTTTCTGGCACAGGGCAAGCAGCTCGAATCCCTGCTGGGTCAGCGTCTGCCGGGGCAGGATTACTACTTTGGCCGCCTGAGCCAGAGTGAGAAGCAGGCACTGTTTGGCCACGATGTGCTGGTCAACTCGGTGGCCCTGATGCGGCTCGGCGATCTCGGTGTGCTGGCCTTCGCCAGCTCGGATCCCGGCCACTTTACTCCCCATAACGACACCCTGCTGCTGGGCCAACTGGGGCGCCTGCTGCAACTGCGTCTGCCCGAGTTGACTCATGGCTAGAACACCGGCCAGGGCACCCGCCAAAGCTCCCGTCGTCGCACCGCCACTGCCTGCGGCACTGGCGGACGAGCTGGCGGCCTTTATCGAATACTTGAGGGTCGAGCGTCAGCTCAGCCCTCATACCCGCAATAACTATCAAGCCCATCTGGAGGCGATGACCGCCGAGCTGGTGGCCCTCGGGCTCACTGATTGGGGTCGGCTCGAGGCGAGTCAGGTACGCACTCTGGTGACCCGGATGCACAAGGCGGGCCTTGCTCCTCGTTCCCTTTCCACCAAGGTTTCTGCCCTGCGCAGCTTTTTCGACTGGCAGGTGCGGCAGGGGCGGCTGACCGCCAATCCGGCCCGTGGCATCGTCACCCCCAAACAGGGGCGGCCGCTGCCGAAAAACCTCGATGTGGACGAGATGCACCAGCTGCTCAACATCACCGACGAGCAGGATCCGCTGGCGGTGCGGGATCGCGCCATCATGGAGTTGATGTACTCTTCAGGGCTGCGTCTGGCTGAGCTGGTGGGGATCAATCTGGTGGATCTGAAGCTCGACGACCGCCAGCTCAAGGTGACCGGCAAGGGCTCGCGGGAGCGGGTGCTGCCCATCGGCCGGATGGCGGTCGAGTGGCTGCAGAAGTGGCTCAAGGTGCGCCCGCTGCTGGCCGGGGACGAGAGCGAGGCGCTGTTTGTCTCCAGCCGCAAGCAGCGGCTGTCGGCCCGCTCGGTGCAGGCCCGCCTCGATGGCTGGGGCAACAAGCAGGCGCTCAACGCCCACGTCCATCCCCACAAGCTGCGCCACAGCTTCGCCACCCATATGCTGGAGTCCTCCGGCGATCTGCGGGCGGTGCAGGAGTTGCTGGGACATGCCGACCTCTCTACCACCCAGATCTATACCCACCTCGACTTCCAGCATCTGGCCAAGGTTTACGACAGCGCCCACCCCAGGGCCAAGCGTGACCCGGATGCGCAGGACGATGAATAACGGGCCCTGAGCCCCGTTGCAGAGGAGAGTCCATGCACTTCTATCGCCGCTGGCAGCCGGTTGCTGCCATCTCGTTTGACCTCGATGACACCCTCTATGACAACGGCCCCGCCATCGTGCGCGCCGAGCAGTGGATGCTGAGCCATCTGCGCAGCGAATATCTGGCCACCGCCATGCTCGACAAGCCGCGCTGGCTGGAGCTAAAACGCACCGTGTTGCTGGCCAGGCCCGAGCTGCGCCACGATGTCAGTCTGGCGCGCCAGCAGACCATCCACGCCGCCATGGTCGAGGGGGGGATGGCCGACCAGCAGGCCAGCCGCGAGGCGGAGCAGGTGTTTGCTGCGTTTCTGGCAGAGCGCTCGAAGATCGAGGTGAGCGAGTCCACTCATCAGCTGCTGGCCAGACTAGCCGAACGCTACCCGCTGGTGGTCATCACCAACGGCAATCTGGATCTGGTTCAGGCTGGGCTGGATCGCTACTTCACGCTGGTCTGCAAGGCGGGGGCGGGCGCCAGAATGAAACCGGCGCCGGATATGTTTGAGCAGACCCGCAGTGCCCTCAAGCTGCCAGCAGAGCGGATCCTCCATGTGGGGGATCATCCCGAGACCGATGTACTGGGTGCCCGCTGGCACGGCTTTCGCGCCGCCTGGCTCAACGAGCGGCAGCAACCGTGGCAACAGCTGCAACTGTTGCCGGACGTGGAGCTGACGGCACTGGAGGAGCTGGCCGAGCTGCTGCTCTGATGGCGCTGGCGGGTGGCCCGGCTCAGGCGGTAATGGCTGTCAGCGAATAGCGATATATGGCAAGGGGTCACGACCGCTATTTGCGGCAAATCAGCCCGAGCAGGGTGTAGCGGTCGCGCTGGTTGACGCGGCAGTAGCTGATGCCGACGGGCAGCGCCTGCTGCAGGGTGATGGCGCTGTTCTGATAGCGGCAGACCAGATAGAGCGGGCGCAGGCTGCCATCGAGCTGGCTCCAGTAGTGGATTTCGTCGCTGTCGCCATTATCCGGTTTGAGTTGGGCCAGCTCGGCAGGATCTCCGTCGAACAGGGCCAGATTATCGAGTCGGTGGCTGAGGGTTTCGTCCGGTTTGCCATCGTCATTGCGGGTGAACGCCTGCCAGCCCTGCTGCGGGGTCAGCAGCTGTTGGCGACTCTCGATGGTGGCGGGACAATAAAATTGCAGGCTGGTGGCAAGGGCCAGGGTTGTCAGTAACATGGCTGCTGTTCTCTCTTCACGTCCTCAACAAGATGCCATGCTACGTCATCTGCCCCCGAACAGCTTCATCAGTTTATCAAGCAGATCAAGCTGTTGTGGTGGCTGTTTCATGGCTTCCGCCTCCCGCTCCAGCAGCGCCCGCTGCTCCTGCTGGCGGTCGCTCAGCACCCGGTAGAGGGGCTCGACCAGCGCCTCGCGCTGCATCACCAGCTCCTGAAACATTGCCTGATTGATGCGATAGGTTTCGACGGTGGCCACCGCCCGTACCGTGAAGGAGCTGGGCTCGCCGGTGAGCAGGCTCAGTTCGCCAAAAAAGTCCCCCGCGTTGAGCGTACCAAGCTTCAGCTCTCGCCCTTCGACATTGACCACCATCTCGGCCTCCCCTTTGACCAGCACGAACAGCCAGCTGGAGACATCCCCCTGCTCCAGCATGATGTCGCCGCTGACGAAGGGGGCGAACTTCACCTGATCGGCCAGCTGGAGCAGCTCGTTCTCCTGCAACATGGCAAACAGCGGCAGCTTGCGCAGGGTATCGGTTCGTTCGGCGGTGTGGCGCTTGTGGCGGGCATCCAGATGCTGCTTCTCCTTGGCCATAAAGACGTTGAAGATCGGCGGGGTGAGGCGGCGATCGTTGCGGCGCAGGGCGGCATCGATAAGGCTGCGCACCATGGAGTCGGTCGGATCGTCGCGAGCCAGGTCAGTGAGCCAGTAGCGCACTGCATAGCGGGCAATCCCTCCTTCGACGTTCATCAGCAGGCAGTCCGGTTGCGGATGCTTGGCGACGCAGGGGAGCTTGGTCTCTCGCAGGGATTTCTCGATCAGGGCGATGATCTGGGTCGGCAGGGTATCCAGGGTCAGATCGAACCAGACCCAGCGCCGCCACTGCAGCGGCTCGCCACGGCGACGCCCGAGCACGGTGAAGCGCTGTTTGAGCAGATGGCTGTTGGGGATAACCACAGTTTCCCAGTTGCGGGTCTCGATGGTGGTAGCACGCCAGTTGATCTCCACTACCCGGCCCTGGGTGGTGTCGACTTGCAGCCAGTCACCGATGGCGATGGAGTTGTCGAGCTGAATGGAGACCCCGGCCAACAGGTTGCCAAGGGTGTCCTGCATGGCGAAGGCGATGACCGCGGTGATGACCGCCGAGGTGGTGACTATCTCCCCGAGCGCCATGCCGGAGGCGTAGAGGCGAAACAGACCCCAGCCGATATAGCCGATGGTGATGACGATATCGGCGATGATCCGCGGGATCCGCACATGGCAGAGGGGGAGCAGAAACTCGAACAGCAGGATCCCCCATATCTTGACCAGTATCAGGCCGGCCAGCAGGGTTGAAATCTCGATCAGCAATTGATGGGGCAGCGGCAGTTTGAACCAGCCCCCTTCCAGCTGGATCAGCAGGATCACCACCGCGCTTATCATCACGAAACTGAGCTCGGAGAGCAGCTCCCGTCGCTGTCCCGGACGGCGCCAGAAGTGGATCAGCATCAGGGAGAGGGTGAGCAGGGTCCAGAACGGGTGTTCGCCAATCCAGATCAGCGTCGGTAGCGCGGTGAGGTTTTCGCCAGCCATAGCAGCACCTTATTGTGGTTTTATTTCCAGCATAGCTGCTGCGGCGCGGGGAAATGGTGCGTTGGGGCGGCAATTTATTTATCCTGTGCAGAACCGGGTAAAGGAGTGCGATTGAGTGAAATTTTCAAAGAAAATCATCTGTTTGATGGCCCTGTTGCCATTGGCTGGCTGCGATCTGCTGGCCGAGAAGTATCGGGTCGAATTCCGGGATGGTTCCTGGCGTGAAATAGCCATTACCCCCTTCTCCAGCGAGGCACGCTGGCGCGAGGGGTGCGCCACCGGCGAGGTGCTGAGTGATATGAAGGTGCCCATCAAGCGGGGTGACACGGTCAATGGCCGCGAGCAGTTGCTGATCGGCGGCGAGAAGTTCGAGCTGGACGACAACAACCTCTACCGCAGCAACGGTATGGTGTTTGGCCATTCGCCTGACCATATCCAGCGCGGGCTCAAGGGGATGGATATCTGCCGTACCCTGCGCCCCGAGCGGGGCGGACTGCCCAAGCTCAAGGCGCGCGGGTTTGGCGACTGAATCGATGAGGGATTACCTCGCTGCCATCAATGCACTGCGTTGGCGGCAGGCATCGCCAAAGGCTTGAAAGATCTTGATGGAGTGGGGGTTTTCATTGGCTTTCCACTCCGGATGCCACTGCACTGCCAGCAAAAAGGGTGACAGTGCGGGAGCATGAAGTGCCTCTATCAGCCCATCTTCGGCGTGGGCCAACGGCTCCAGACCCTTCCCCAACCGGTTGATGCCCTGTCCATGCAGGGAGTTGACCGGAATCTGTTCTTCCCCCATCAGTTCGGCAAACCAGCTGCCGGGCAGCAGTTTGATCTGATGGCTCGGCCCATACTGCTCGTCGACCGGATCGTCGGCATCCTCCCGGTGATCGTCATAACCCGGCTCGCTGTAGACCTTCTGATGGATGTCTCCCCCCAGCGCCACGTTGATCTCCTGCATTCCGCGGCAGATACCGAGGATCGGCAAGCCACGGGCGAGCGCCCCCTTGATGAGGGGCAGATCGAACAGGTCGCGATCCCTGTCTTGCTGTTTTTCTGGCGTGAGGTTCTCCTGACCGTAGAGGGCCGGATCGATATTGGAGCCGGCGCCGCTCAGATAGACCCCATCGGCGAGATCCAGATACTGCTCCAGATCGGTGGTGCCGCAGCAGGTGGGCACCAGCAGCGGGACGCAGCCGCTTATCTCCACCAGCGGCATGATGTATTTGTGGGTCATCACCTGATAGGCGTGGCCGTTGCGGGGCTGGGCGCCCATGGTCATCAGTACGACAGGTTTACGGGGAGCGGGAGGCAGGGGATTTGGCATAGGGCACCTTGATTATCCTTGGCGTTGAAGTCTCATCCTGCGCCTTGGGCAGGCCCTTGCAAACCGGCAGGGCAAGGGCATGCCTCAAGGCATGGTCATGGGATCCCGCGTCGGGCCGGGTGGCAGAATCGTTGGTCAGCCTGGGCAGCGACGGCATGGATCCTCTCTTCAGTCTGCCAAGGCCGTTCAATATGTCAAACAAAATGATACCAAATTGTTAACATGTCTGTTTTGGTCTGCTCTGAAGCGGCGATTTAACGGGGTTGTTGAGATGGGCCGTTATGGCTGGGGTAGCAAAATGGTGGATATATTAAACGCGCAGGGATGGCGGGGGGATGTGGAGAGGAAAAGGCATCAATAGAAACACGCCTCCCCGAGGGGAGGCGTGTTTCGGGGATCACAGCAGGTCTTCGATCTCGCCGCGCAGATACTGGTACATCTCGCGGTAGGCGACCGGCGGCTTGTTCAGCTCCCGCTCCTTGTTGGCAGAGCGGATCAGCTGGCGCAGCTTCTGGCGATCCAGCTCGTGGAACTGGGACATCAGCTCGTTGAGGGCGCTGTCACCTTCGGTGATCAGGCGCTCTCGCCACTGCTCCAGCCGATGCAGGCGGGCATTCACGGTGGAGTGACGGTTCTTGATGATAGAGAGCGCTTCGGCAATCGGCTTGATATCGCGGCTGCGCATCAGGCGGCCGATGAACTGCAGATGGCGACGGAAGGACTCATCCTTCTTCGGCTTGAGTTTGCGACCCAGCTCGACAGCTTCTGCAAGCTCTTCATCCAACGGGATTTTTTCCAGCTCGCTGTGGCTGAGGGAGACGATCTCTTCCCCCATTTTCTGCAATGCTTCGGCATCGCGCTTGAGCTGGCTCTTGCTGGGGCCCCAGTCTTCGAACTCGTTGTCGTCTTGATATTGACTCATCGGTCTCTTGATTCCTGTCATTCACGTTTGGCGGATATGTTACCAGCTTCTCCCGCTGGGCGCAGGGGTCTGATATGCTTACCCCCTTTCCTTCTTTCATACAGATGTGAGTTATGGATCAGCAAGACCAAATCCGCCAGGATCAAGCCCATCTCGAGGCCGTGGTTGCCGAAGCCCTGGAGATAGCCAAAGGACTGGGCGCCTCGCTGGCCGAAGTCTCCATCAGCAAGCAGACCGGGTTGTCGGTGAACACCCGGGGTTGTGAACTAGAAAGCATTGAATTCAATAAGGATGGCGCCCTCGGTATCGCCGTCTATCGCGATGGTTGCAAGGGATCTTCCTCGACCACCGATCTGGGCAAACCCGCCATTCGTGCCGCCGTTGAAGCGGCCATCGAGATTGCCCGCCACACCTCGGCCGATGATTGCGCCGGTCTGGCGGACGCCGAGCTGCTGGCCTGGGATGCCCCCGATCTACAACTGTGCCACCAAATCGAACTGGATCCCCAGCGCGGCATCGAGCTGGCCATCGAGTGCGAGCGGCTGGCGCTTGGTCGCGATGCCCGTATCAAGCACTCCGACGGCGCCGGTTTCTCCAGCCATCTTGGCATCAAGGTCTATGGCAACAGCCACGGCTTCGTCAAAGGCTACGCGGCGTCGCGCAACTCTCTGAGCTGCGTGCTGATCGGCGAGCAGGATGGCGACATGCAGCGTGATTACGGCTACTCCTCCAGCCGTACCCTCGACGGGCTCTGGAGCCCGCAGCGCATTGCCGACGAAGCCGTTGAGCGTACCGTCTCCCGCCTCGGCGCCCGCAAGATCTCTACCCGTCATGCGCCGGTGCTGTTCCACCCAGACACTGCCTCCGGTCTGTGGGGCCATCTGGTGATGGCCATCAGCGGCGGCAACCTCTATCGCAAGTCGAGCTTCCTGCTCGACAAATTGGGCAAGCAGATCCTGCCCGAGTGGCTCACCATTCAGGAGTTCCCCCACCTGCTGGGCGGGCTTGCCAGTACCCCGTTCGATGGCGAAGGGGTGCGTACCCGTGACATGGATATCATCCGTAACGGCGAGCTGATGAGCTGGCTGCTTACCTCCTACTCCGCTCGCAAGCTGGGGCTGACTACTACGGGTCATGCCGGTGGCATCCACAACTGGCAGGTCTCCAATACTGGCCAGGATTTTCAGGGCATGCTGAAAGAGATGGGCACTGGTCTGCTGGTGACCGAGTTGATGGGGCAGGGGGTCAATATCGTCAATGGTGACTACTCCCGCGGTGCTGCTGGTTTCTGGGTCGAGAATGGCGAGATAGCCTATCCGGTCGAGGAGATCACCATCGCCGGCAATCTGGCCGAGATGTTCAGCCATATCGTGGCGGTAGGTCGTGACGAGGATGAGCGCTCCAGTCTCAAGACCGGCTCGGTGCTGGTAGAGAATATGAAGCTGGCGGGTCACTGATCCCGGTTTCAACAGAACCGAAACCATGAAAAAGGCCCCCTCGCCAACGCGAGGGGGCCTTTTTATCGGCCAGCGATCAGGGGGCTATCAGCCCTTGATGCGCTTGATGCGGCCACCCAGACCCTGCAGCTTCTGCTCGATGTCTTCGTAGCCACGGTCGATGTGATAGATACGGTCGACGATGGTGGAACCTTCGGCTACGAAGCCGGCCAGTACCAGACTGGCGGAGGCGCGCAGATCGGTCGCCATCACCTGGGCACCCTTGAGTTGCTCGGTGTCACGGCAGATGGCCACATTGCCCTGCAGTTCGATGTCTGCACCCATCCGTACCAGTTCGGGAACGTGCATGAAGCGGTTCTCGAAGATGGTCTCGGTGACCATGCCGGTGCCTTTGGCGACGGCGTTCAGCACAGTGAACTGTGCCTGCATGTCGGTCGGGAAGGCCGGGTAGGGGGCAGTCTTGATGGTGACCGGCTTGAGGGTGCGGCCAGTCATGTCGAGGGTGATCCAGTCTTCACCCTTCTCAATCAGGGCGCCAGCCTCTTCCAGCTTGACCAGTACCGCTTCCAGCAGGGTCGGGTCGGTCTTGCGGCAGGTGATCTTGCCGCCGGTGACCGCTGCACCCACCAGGAAAGTACCGGTTTCGATGCGGTCAGGCTGCACACTGTAGTTGCCGCCGTGCAGACGCTCGACACCGTCGATGGTCAGGGTGTCGGTGCCCGCGCCTTGAATCTTGGCACCCAGGGTATTGAGGAAGTTGGCCAGATCGACCACTTCCGGCTCGCGCGCAGCGTTTTCGATCACGGTGCGGCCTTCAGCCAGAGTGGCGGCCATCATCAGGTTTTCGGTACCGGTCACGGAGACCATATCCATCAGGATGTGGGCGCCTTTCAGGCGGCCATCGACACGGGCCTTGATGTAACCATCTTCGATGGTGATCTTGGCGCCCATCAGCTCCAGGCCGTGGACGTGCAGGTTGACCGGACGGGCACCGATGGCGCAACCGCCGGGCAGGGAGACATCAGCGGCGCCGAAACGGGCAGCCAGCGGGCCCAGCGCCAGAATGGAGGCGCGCATGGTCTTCACCAGCTCGTAGGGGGCGACGTGGTTGTTCACCGCACCGGTCAGCACGGTGACGTTGCCGTTGACCTTGGTGGTCGCGCCCAGCATCTCCAGCAGCTTGATGGTGGTGCCCACATCTTTCAGGCGCGGCACGTTGGAGAGGTGTACCTCTTCATCACAGAGCAGGGTCGCGAACAGGATCGGCAGGGCAGCGTTTTTGGCGCCGGAGATGGTCACTTCGCCGTTGAGAGTACAACGACCATCGATTTTGAATTTGTCCATTTTTACTTCGTTACCAAATCAGGAGGGCAATAGGAATTTACGTTCGCGTTTCCACTCGGCGTCGGTGAACGCCTTGATGGAGAGGGCGTGAATGGCGTTGCTGGCGATCTTGTCCATCAGCGGGGCATAGATGGCCTGCTGCTTCTTGACCCGGCTCATGCCGTCAAACATGTCACCGACGGCGATCACTTGGTAGTGACTACCGTCCCCTTTGACATGGACTTCGGACAATGGCAGAGCCTCAAGGAGTATCGCTTCAATTTCAGAGACTTGCATTATGCGTCCTCAGTTGTGAGCGGGGTTGACTGAAACAGCCCGGCCACCCCGTAGAGGTTGGCCAGGGTATAGAAATCACTGGAGGCGCCCACCAGCTGCGGTGTGGCGCCTCGCGCTAATACGGCTTTGGCCCATTTGACCAGCAGGGCCAGTCCGGCAGAGTCGAGGGTGGTGACGCCGCCGAGCTCGAGCTGGTCGTCCTGCCACCATTCGGCGCGGCGTTGCCACAGGTCATTGACCTGTGGCGCCTGCAGATCACCGCTGAGGGTCATGGTTTGAGTACCAGCGGCTTGGCGTTGTGTTCGCGCAACTGGGCGATCACCGCATCGATGCCATTCTGGCGAATGAGGCCGCCCAGCTCGCTCTGTTTGGCGGAGAGCAGGCTGATCCCCTCGGCCACCATGTCGAAGGCTTTCCACTCGCCGGTCTTGTTGTTCTTGCGCAGTTTGAACTCGAGGAAGATGTCCGGCTTGCCGGCCTCTTTCACGCTGACGTTGACGGCGGTGATGTTGCCGCTGGGAGCTTTGCCCGGCTCGACCTTGACGGTCTGCTTGTCAAAATGGGCCAGCGCATCGGCGTAGGAGCTCACCATGTACTCGGTGAACACCTCGACGAAGGCATTGCGCTGCGCTTCGGTAGTCTCTTTAATCTGGTTGCCAAGCACCTTGTAGGCGGCGAAGCGGTTGTCCACATAGGGCAGCAGCTCTTCGCGGATGATCACCCGCAGGTGATCCGGATTGCTCTTCACTTGGGCCTGATCGGCTTTCAGGCGGGCAAAGGTCTGCTTGGCAGCCTGATCCACCAGCGCGTTGGGATCGGTGGCATCGACTGCGGCCTGGGCAGACAGGGAAAAGAGCATGCTGGTCATCAGACCCAGCAGCAGGGCGATTTTCTTGAACATGGTTACTCCTTCTTGCTGTCTGATTTGCTGTCGGAGGATTGGCTGTAGAGGAACTTGCCAATCAGATCTTCCAGCACGATGGCGGATTTGGTGTCTTCAATCAGGTCGCCATCCTTGAGCATCTCGGTGCCCATCTCCTCATCGCTGAAGCCGGGGGCCAGACCGATGTACTGCTCGCCGAGCAGACCGGAAGTGAGGATGGAGAGGGAGCTGGTATCGGCGAACTCGCCAGCGCTCTTTTGCATCATCAGGGTCACTTCGGGCACCTGGGTTTTCGGGTCCAGTACGATGTCGCTGACCCGACCGACCACCACGCCGCCGACCTTGACCGGCGAACGGACTTTCAGGCCGCCGATATTATCGAAATGCGCGCGCAGGGTATAGGTTTCTCCTTCCGGTTTGAAGCTCAAACCGGCCACTTGCAGGGCCAGTGCCAGAATGGCACCGATGCCAGCCAGCATGAAGGTGCCGACCAGGAATTCTACTTTGCTGAACTTCATCTTTACCTTATCCAAACATGACTGCAGTGAGTATAAAATCCAGGCCGAGCACGGCGAGGGATGAGTGGACCACAGTTCGGGTCGTGGCCTGACTGATCCCGGCCGAGGTCGGCTTGGCATCATAGCCGTTAAAGAGCGCAATCCAGGTGACCACTAGGGCGAAAATCAGGCTCTTGATGGCGCCCTGCATGATGTCTTCATGCCAGTCGACGGAGGCCTGCATGGCAGACCAGAAGCCCCCTTCGTCCACGCCGAGCCAGTCCACACCGACCAGCTTGCCGCCGAAGATACCGATCAGGCTGAACATAAAGGCCAGCAGCGGCATGCTGATGACGCCAGCCCAGAAACGGGGGGCAACTACCCGGCGCAGTGGGTCGACCGCCATCATCTCTAGGCTTGAAAGCTGTTCGGTGGCCTTCATCAGGCCAATTTCAGCGGTCAGGGCCGAACCGGCTCGGCCGGCAAACAGCAGTGCCGTGACCACAGGGCCCAGCTCCCGCAGCAGAGAGAGGGAGACCAGCGGCCCCAGGCTCTGCTCGGCGCCAAAATCCTTCAATACGTTGTAACCCTGCAGCGAGAGCACCATGCCGATGAACAGGCCGGAGACCAGAATGATGGCCACCGACTGCACACCCACCACATAGAGCTGCTGGACAAGCAGCGGGAAGTGCTTGCGCGGCTCGGGTTTGCCCGCCAGCGCATGGAACAACATGATGGTGGCGCGACCGACGGAGCTGATAAACCGCACTCCAACCCGCCCCAGCTTGCTTATTTGACTTATCAACATCAGAGATCCTGTAGCAGATCGCCTGCCGGAAAATGAAACGGAACAGGACCATCGGGCAATCCTTTGAGGAACTGCTCGACTTCGGGATTGTGCTCCTCGCGTAGCTGATCCGGTGTGCCGTGTGCCACCACCTTGCGATTGGCGATGATGTAGGCGTAATCGGCGATGCTCAGCACCTCTTTCACATCGTGGGTGACGATGACGGAGGTGATGCCGAGGGCATCGTTCAGCTCCTTGATCAGCTTGACCAGCACCGCCATGGTGATGGGGTCCTGCCCGACGAACGGCTCGTCATACATGATGAGGTCAGGATCGAGCGCAATTGCCCGAGCCAGCGCTGCCCGGCGCGCCATGCCGCCGGAGAGCTCGGAGGGCATCAGTTTCGCTGCGCCGCGCAAGCCCACCGCCTGCAGCTTCATCATGACGATGGTGTGGATCAGCTCCTCCGGCAGGCCGGAGTGTTCCCGCAGCGGGAAGGCCACGTTGTCGTAGACCGTCATGCCGGTAAACAGGGCGCCGCTCTGGAACAGCATGCTCATCCGTTTGCGCACTTCATAGAGGCGCGAACGGGAGAGGGTGGGGATATCTTCTCCGTCAAACAGAATGTGACCGGACTCCGGCTTGAGCTGGCCACCGATCAGCCGCAGCAGGGTGGTTTTACCGATGCCGCTCGGGCCCATGACGGCGGTTACCTTGCCACGAGGAATGGTCAGGTTGATCCCGTCATACAACAGCCGATCTCCGTGACTGAAGGTCAGGTCGGAGATGGTGATCAGGTCATTGTTCAAACAATTGTCCATCCGGTGTAAATGAGGTGCGAATTTTATGGGGTAGTCTAGGTCTAAGCAACAGCAAGGAACAACTATTGAACAGGCTGCAAGCCCATTTGCACGACAGTTTTCTGTAACAAAGTGCGTCATTGAGAGCAGGACTTGCCATCCGATTCGCTTATCCGGGCAGACTTTTTTATAATCCCGCAGCTAATTTCGGCCCGGAGCTGTGTCTTTATGTCTGTAAAGCCTGAGAAAGTGTCTGAACTGTTCGATTTTCGTCGCAGTGCCCGCGCGGTGCTGGACACAGAAAAGCAAGCCATTGATGGACTCTATCAGTATCTGAACGACGCCTTCGACAAGGCGTGCGAAATGGTGCTGCGCTGCGGTGGCAAGATAGTGGTCACCGGCATGGGCAAATCGGGCCATATCGGCAGCAAGATCGCCGCCACCCTCGCCAGCACCGGCACACCGGCCTTCTTCCTCCACCCGGGAGAAGCGAGTCACGGCGATCTGGGGATGATCTCCAGCGGCGACCTTATTATCGCCATCTCCAACTCCGGTGAGAGCGACGAAATCCTGGCTCTGCTGCCTGTGCTCAAGCGCCGCGGCATTCCGCTCATCTGCATGACCGGTAATCCGGCCTCCACCATGGCCAAAGAGGCCAACGTGCATCTGTGCATCAAGGTGGAGAAAGAGGCCTGCCCGCTGGGTCTGGCACCCACTTCCAGCACCACGGCAACCCTGGTGATGGGTGATGCCCTGGCGGTCGCCCTGCTGGAAGCGCGCGGTTTTACCGCCGATGACTTCGCCCTCTCTCACCCGGGCGGTTCCCTTGGCAAGCGTCTGTTGCTGCGGGTCGGCGACCTGATGCACAGTGGCGATCTGTTGCCCCGGGTAGGGATAGATGCCACCATCAGCCAGGCGCTGCTGGAAGTGAGCCGCAAGGGGCTCGGTATGACGGCAGTGGTCGATGGCAATGGCCTGCTGGCCGGGCTCTTTACCGATGGCGACCTGCGCCGCATTCTTGACCAGCAGATCGATATCCATCACACCCCCATCAGCCGCGTAATGACGGCCAACTGTGTTACCGTAGGTCCAGAGATGATGGCTGCAGAAGCCGTCAAGCTGATGGAAACGAGAAAAATCAACGGATTACTGGTCGTGGATGAAGAGAAACGCCCGCTCGGCGCCTTCAACATGCACGACCTGCTGAAAGCCGGAGTAATTTGATGCAAAACGTACCGACCCTCTATGGTCCGGTGACGCGCAGCCAGTTTGAGAAGGCGGCGCAAATCCGCCTGCTGGTGTGCGATGTGGACGGGGTGCTCTCCAACGGCCTCATCTACATGGGAAACAACGGCGAAGAGCTGAAAACCTTCTGTACCCGCGATGGTGCGGGCATGCGAGCGTTGCTCAATGCCGGGATCGAGATCGCCATCATCACCGGGCGCAATTCCCGTATCGTCAGCGATCGGATGAAAAGCCTGGGGGTGGCTCATGTGGTGCAGGGGGCTGATAAAAAGCTGCCTCACTTCGAAGCGCTGCTGGCCAAGCTGGGGCTGACTGCTGAACAGGCCGCCTATATGGGCGATGACACCATCGATCTGCCGGTGATGGCCGCTTGCGGCCTGGGTATCGCGGTGGCCGATGCCCATCCGCTGGTGCTGAGTCGTGCCGATATGGTGACCCGGCTTGGCGGTGGCATGGGCGCGGTGCGCGAGGTGTGTGACCTCATTTTGCAGGCGCAGGGCCACGGCGATTATCAGCCCGAGGCCTCGGTATGAGCAGACAGACCCTGTTGTTTGCCCTGCTGTTTCTGGTCGCGCTGGTTGCCTGGCAGTTGGGCAAGGTTGAGCTGGTGCCTGAGAGCGCCGTCAAAATCGAAAACTATCAGCCGGATTTTGTCGCCAAAGATCTGGTGACCACCCGTTTTGATATCAACGGCAAGCGCACCGAGCGGCTGGAGTCGACCTACGCCGAGTATTATCAAATCCTCGAGCAGGCCACCTTCGACAAGCCGGTGGTCTACATGTATGACGATCAGGGTGCCGCAGAGTGGAAGGTGACCGCTGAAACCGGCGTGCTCAACACCGGCGACAACGTCATCCTGCGGGACAAGGTGCATCTGGATGGTCTGCTACCTACCTCTTTCATCTCCACACTGGATACATCCTATCTGGAGCTGGATCTGGTGACACAGGATGTGCGCAGCAACCGGGAAGTGAACATTCTGGGTCGGGATTTCCAGACCCAAGGGGTTGGCCTCAAGGGCCATCTGGACCGCAAATATTTTGAGTTACTGGATCAAGGCCATGCCATCTATTTCAATGAAAAACGCTAATCTGGCCCTCGCAGCCCTGTTGTTGTGTGGTGCGGTGACTGCCAAAGAGTCCGACTTTGCCGAGAAGGTTTACGTCGATGCCGTCAAACAGGTGGCCGAGATGCAGGACAACCGCATCACCTTCGAAGAGGATGTGACCATCAATCAGGGCACCATCCGGATCAAAGCTGACAAGGTGGTAGTGACCCGTTCCGGTGAGAAAGGGGCCGAGGTGATGACTGCCTACGGCAAACCCGCCACCTTCTTCCAGATCCTGGATAACGGCAAGCCGGTCAATGCCCACGGCAATACCATCCGCTACGAGCTGAAGAACCGTCTGGTGACCATCACCGGCAACGGTCAGCTCAAGCAGGAAGATAGCCAGGTCAATGGCGATCTGATCCGCTACGACATCGTCAAACAGAAGATGATTGCCGAGAGCAAGAGCCCGAGCCAGCGGGTCAAAACCGTGTTCCTGCCGGATCAGGTAGAGAATTTCGACAAGCCCGCCGACCAGAAGAAGCAGGGAAAATAAGCCATGGCAGTGTTGAAAGCAGTGGGCCTGCAGAAGAGCTACAAGCGCCGCATGGTGGTGAGTGACGTCAGCCTTGAAGTGGGCACCGGCCAGATTGTCGGCCTGCTCGGCCCCAACGGGGCGGGCAAGACCACCTCCTTCTACATGATCGTGGGGCTGGTACAGCGCGATGCCGGTCTCATCACCATCGACGATCAGGACATCAGCTTGCAGCCCATGCATGTGCGGGCCCGCAACGGCATCGGTTACCTGCCGCAGGAGGCCTCCATCTTCCGTCGCCTGTCGGTGTTCGACAACCTGATGGGCGTGATGCAGACCCGCAAGGGGTTGAGCCGTGAGGAGCGTGAGGACAAGGTTCAGCAACTGCTGGAAGAGTTCAACATCACCCACATTCGCGACAACCTGGGGCAGAGCCTCTCCGGCGGTGAGCGCCGTCGGGTCGAGATCGCCCGTGCGCTGGCGGCCGAGCCGCGTTTTATTCTGCTGGATGAACCCTTTGCAGGGGTTGACCCGATTTCTGTGATAGACATCAAGAAGATCATTCAGCATCTGAAAGATAGAGGCCTTGGCGTCTTGATTACCGACCACAACGTCAGAGAGACTCTGGACGTATGTGAGAAGGCCTATATCGTCAGCCACGGCAAGATGATTGCCGAAGGTGCACCGGCTGACATCCTTGCCGATGAGCAGGTCAAGCGCGTCTATTTGGGCGATCAATTCAGTCTATAGTAAGGGGGCATGCCTTCATTTCCTTTGACGAGTGCCTCGCTGAACATAAGGATATCCCGACGTAGATGAAGCCGACATTACAGTTGCGTCTCGGTCAGTCCCTGACCATGACGCCGCAATTACAACAAGCGATTCGTCTGCTCCAGCTCTCCACTCTGGAACTTCAGCAGGAAATTCAGCAAGCGCTCGAAAACAACCCTCTGCTGGAGCAGGAAGAGAGCGAGGCGCAAGAGACCAGTCCGGAAGCGCCGGTCGATGCCAGCCAGCTGGATTCCAGCGATGCCATGGCCCAGGAGCAGATGCCGGACGAGTTGCCGGTGGATACCACCTGGGACGAGGTTTACTCTGCCGGCACCGCCCAGAGCGCGGGCCCCATCCATGATGGGGAAGATAGCGTCTATCAGGGTGAAACTACCGAAAACCTGCAGGATTATCTGCTGTGGCAGATGCGGCTCACACCGTTCAGCGATGTGGATGCTGCCATCGCGCTCGCCATCATCGATGCCATCGACGAATCCGGTTATCTGACCGTTGCGCTGGAGGATATCCAGGCTGCCGTCACCAGCGATGACGTAGAGGTGGAACTCGATGAGGTCGAGGCGGTACTCAAGCGGGTGCAGCACTTCGATCCGGTCGGCATTGCTGCCCGTTCTGTGCAGGAGTGTTTGCTGATCCAGCTGGATCAGTATGACCCGCAGACCCCCTGGCTCAACGAGGCCAAAGAGGTGATCCTCGAGCACATGGAGCTGCTCGGCAACCGGGATTACCGCACCCTCGCTCGCAAGACAAAACTCAAAGAGAGCGACCTCAAGGAGGTGCTGGATCTGATCCAGCTGCTGGAGCCGCGTCCCGGCAACGGCATCATCCAGAGCGACTCCCAGTACGTGATCCCCGACGTCTCCGTGGTCAAGAAGGGTAGCAAGTGGGTGGTCGAGCTCAATCCCGACTCCGCCCCCCGCATCCGGGTCAACGAGACCTATGCCGCCATGGCCCGCAACGCCCGCAGCAGCACCGACACCCAGTTTATCCGCTCCCATTTGCAGGAAGCCAAGTGGTTCATCAAGAGCCTGGAAAGTCGCAATGACACCCTGCTGAAAGTGGCCAGTTGCATTGTCGAGCAGCAACAGGGCTTTTTCGAGTATGGTGAAGAGGCGATGAAGCCGATGGTGCTCAATGACATCGCCGAAGCGGTAGAGATGCATGAGTCGACCATCTCCCGGGTGACGACCCAGAAGTACATGCATACCCCCCGTGGTATCTTCGAATTGAAGTTTTTTTTCTCCAGCCATGTGAACACCGAAGGAGGAGGAGAGTGCTCATCGACCGCAATTCGCGCGCTCATCAAGAAGCTGGTCACGGCAGAGAATCCTGCCAAGCCGTTAAGTGATAGCAAGATCGCGGATTTGCTGGCCGAACAGGGTATTATGGTGGCGAGACGCACGATCGCTAAGTATCGCGAATCCTTGTTTATCCCACCTTCCAATCAGCGCAAACGCCTGGTTTAGGCAAACAAAAGGATGATGTTATGCAAATTAACCTGACCGGACACCATGTCGAGATCACCGAAGCTCTGCGTGATTATGTGAATAACAAATTTGCCAAACTCGAGCGTCACTTCGACCACATCAACAATGTTCATGTGGTGCTTAGCGTGGAAAAACTGAACCAGATAGCGGAAGCCAAATTGCACGTCAGCGGTGGCGAAGTGTTCGCCAACTCTGAACATGCCGATATGTATGCTGCGATAGACACCTTGCTCGACAAGCTGGACAGGCAGATCATCAAGCACAAAGATAAGTTAAATAAAAAATAACCATGCAACTTGAACACATACTGAGTCGGGACTGCACCAAGAGTGCAGTCCCTTGTACCAGCAAGAAACGCGCCCTCGAAATCATCAGCGAGCTGGCCGCCGAACGCCTTGGCACCTCCCGTCAGGCGCTGTTTGAATGCTTGCTGGCCCGCGAAAAAATGGGTAGTACCGGGATCGGTGCCGGTATTGCGATCCCCCACGGTCGCATTGACGATGAGTTCCCGCCAACCGCGATCCTGATGACCTTTGCCGACCCTATTCCTTTCGACTCCATCGACAATCAACCGGTTGACCTGCTGTTTGCCTTGCTGGTGCCGGAAAGCGAGTGCAAGCAGCATCTCAAGACCCTTTCTCTGATGGCTTCCAAGCTGGGTGACAAGGCGGTTTGCCGCCAGTTGCGTCAGGCAACCAGCGACGAAGAGCTCTATCAGATCATGACCTCGGCCTGACAGCAGGCCAAGGATGAGACACCCGTTTTGGCGTGAGGGAACAAGATGCAGTTAATCGTGGTAAGTGGACGTTCGGGCTCCGGTAAAACGGTAGCCCTGCGAGTGCTGGAAGATCTGGGTTACTACTGTGTGGACAACCTGCCGGTCAATCTGTTGCCCCAGCTGATTGTCTCGGTGGAGAGCCAGTACGACAAGCTGGCGGTCAGTATTGATGTGCGCAACCTGCCGAGCGATCCGGAGAAACTGGAAAATTTGCTGGCTCAGGTGCGCAATGAGGGGCGGGTTGAGTTCTCCAGCTTCTTCTTCGACGCCGACAACGGCACCCTGCTCAAGCGCTATGGCGAGAGCCGCCGTTTGCACCCCCTCTCACGCAACAAGCTGTCGCTGGATGAGGCGATTCGGGAGGAGACCCACCTGCTGGCGCCCATCTCCTCGACCGCTGACCTGCGCATCGACACCACCACCCTCAGCATTCATGACCTGAGCGAGCTCATCAAGACCCGGGTACTCGGCAAGAAAGAGAACGAGCTGGTGCTGGTGTTCGAGTCGTTCGGTTTCAAATATGGCATTCCCAAGGATGCCGACTTCGTGTTCGATGCCCGCTTCCTGCCCAACCCGCACTGGATCCCCGAGCTCAAGCCCTTCACCGGCAAGGATGAGCCGGTCGCCAACTACCTCTCGGCGCAGGCTGACGTGATGCTGTTTACCCAGCAGATCGAAAACATGCTGGCGACCTGGTTGCCCCATCTGGAGCGCAACAATCGCAGCTACCTCACGGTCGGCATCGGTTGCACCGGCGGTCAGCACCGCTCGGTCTTTATTGCAGAACGGCTGGCCAGTGCATTCCGTTTGCTTGGCAAGAACGTGCAGATCCGCCACCGCACTCTCGACAAGAGTGCCTCCCAATCCTGACGGACCAATAGGACGACCCGATGACTGTTTCCGCCTCGGTTGAAGTGAAAAACAAACTGGGTATTCATGCCAGACCAGCCATGATGCTGTTCGAGCTGGTGCAGGGTTTCGATGCTCACGTGCTGCTGCGCAATGAAGATGGTGTGGAGGCCGATGCTGACAGCATCATCGGCCTGCTGATGCTGGATTCGGCGCAAGGGCGGCAGGTGGAAGTACAGGTTGAAGGGCCCGAAGAGGTGGAGGCCCTGGCCGCCGTGGTGGAGCTGTTCACCTCCGGCTTCAATGAGGAGTAGTCACTCCTCGTTATATGTTATGAACCGGTACGCGCCAGCGCTTTGAAGCTGGCAAAATCCCGACAAGCCAGCAGATTCCTGCTGGCTTTTTCGTTCATCAGTGCCAGAAACAGGTCGTAGAGACCCATCGCCTCCTCGTAGTCGGCCTTGCTGATGGCCAGCACGAAGATGAGCGTCGCGATTTCCCCGTTGCCCCAGTCGATCCCCTGCGGTGCCAGCACGGTGTAAACCAGAGTGCGGCGCGCCAGCAGACCGAGGGAGTGGGGCAGGGCGATCCCTTCTCCCAACATGGTGGAGACGATCCGCTCCCGCTCCTGCAGTGAGGCTCTGAAGCCGCTCTCCACCAGGTCTTCCGCCTCCAGCTGATCACAGATACGGGTAAACAGTTCGGCCTGGGTAAGGGGTTCTTTTACCACCATGAAGTGGTCGGCATCGAAATATTTGTCGAGCATGTAGGGGCGGGTGCGGTCGATCAGCACCAGCTTGCCAAGCTGCTCCAGCTGGTATTGGGTCGGGAAGGGGGCAACGAGTACCACGGGGGCGTTTTTTTCGTTCACCTTGACGGTACTGATGACAAAGTCCTGCGCGATCTGCGCCAGACCTTCGTAATCCCGCACCGACTCCAGCGTGGTCAGCTGCAACTGGGGATACTCCCGCTTGATGCGTGCTTCCAGCACCCGGAAGGTGGCGTTGCCCGCATCGCAAAGCAATAGCGCCTGCGGGCGGCGGGTATAGCCTATGTCGTAATGGCGCTCCAGCCCGACCCCGATATGGATCACCAGATAGCCGATCTCGTGGTGGGTCAGTCGGTAGGGGGTCTGCTTGATCCACTCCGAAATGGCCGCCAGCGTGATGTCGTAGGCGAGGGGGTAGTACTGCTTGATGTGATCGGCCAGTGGGTTGTGGTTGCCAATCTGGTATTTGACCCGTAGCAGCATGGCGCTGATATGGGTTTGCAGGTCGGCCCGCAGCTGTTGGTCGCCTCGCAGGTCGTAAGGGTAGTGTTGATGAATGTAGGTCAGCAGATGCTCCACCAGCTGTTCGCTCTCGGCGGCCATCGCCGGGCTGAGCTGGGGAGTATCGGCAATCAGGCGCGCCTGGATCTGGATGGCGAGACCGGCGATCTCGTCCTCTACGGGGGGCGTCAGGGTTGGCAATACCGCATAAATATCGCGAGATACTGCCAGCAGCGGCAGAGTCAGATCCTCGCTGGCGAAGTGGCGCAACTCGTGACCGGATGCCTGACGCAGCAGGGCAACGGCGCAGTAGATGGCGAGCTGCTGCAAGCTCTCGTCAGCGAGACGCAGCTGATGTCGGGCAAGCTGGGCATGGATGTGATTGCCCACTACCTCCATCGTCTTGCTGGGGCAAAGGTTGGGCAACAGGGTTTGCAACTGGTTGTTGTGCAGCAACTCCTGATAGAGCAGTTGGGTCAAACAGGCACGGATCGCCGTCTCCTCCCCCTGAATGCGCATCCCCAGGCGGGGTTTGCTCTCGACGCTGAGCCTGAAGTGGCTGAGTTGCTCACGGACTTCCGCCATATCCCCCTGCAGTGCCGCCCGGCTCAGATACCAGGTATCAGCCAGCTCATCGAGCTTGATCCCCTGCTCTGCCGTCAATAGCAGGATCTGCAGGTGCAGCACCCGCTCCCGGCTGGTGCGTGGCAGGCCGCTATCCTGACCCTGGGCAGCCAGCAGGGCGTCGAACAGTCCCTGATTGTAGATCTTGAGCTGGTAGCCGCTGCCACGCTGGTGGATCAGGTGAGCGCCGTGCGTGGCAATCAGTTCGTTGAGGGTCGCCACATCGGTGCGCACCGTGCGAGTGGAGACATTGAGGCGGCGAGCCAGCTCCTCCTGTGGCAGTGGTTCGGCGTGGAGCTGGATCAGCAGTTGATGGAGCCTGGGGTGTGGCAGCTTGATCATAGGGGGTATGCAAGACTCCTGTTGCGAGATAAAGGGTCGATGTTAACAAGTGGGTCATCAACAAGCCAGGCACCGGTCAGTGATTAAACCGGTGCCCGTGGCTGCCATCAGGCCAACAGTCGTTTCACTATGGCCAGCAGAGTGCGAACATCCTCGGGGCGAGTGTGCCCGCTCGCGCTGTCGATGATGGAGCTGTAGACGTGGGGGATAACCTTTTCGACCCCGGCATCCAGCGCAATCCGCACTATCTCCTCGAAGTTCTCCAGATCGATGCCGCCGGTGGGCTCCAGCCAGAAGCCGTGGCGGGCACAAGCCTCGGCCACTGCCTGATACTCGTCGCGACAGGCCAGCCCACCCATGGGGAAGAACTTGACCGAGCTGCCGCCCATGTCCTTGAGCAAGGCAATGGCGGTATCGATGGGCACTATGCCATCCGGCTGCCCGGCGCTGAGTGGACCGGTGGAGATCTTCACCATGCCCGGCCTGCCGGTAGGGGAGATCAGCCCATTCACCAACGTTTGTGACTGGCCGAGCAGCGCCCGGCTGGCGCCGACACCAGTGAACACCTGGTTGACGTGCTGGGGCTGCAGCTGGCAGGCCAGTTCGGCCACCATGGCGGATTGGCGCGGATCGCCGGCGCCCAGCCCGATGGAGAGGGCGTTGTCGATAAGCTTGGCGTACTCCTTCATATCGGCAACTGCGGAGGGAATATCCGGGTAGTTTTTGGAGAGCACACCGACCAGCACGTGGCCTTCGGCTGCGTCGTATACCGCGACGGCATTATCTTTGGAACCTGCCAGCACGTTGAGACAGACCCGATCACGGTAGTAGTTGGGGGTAAGGGACATCAGCGATTCTCCTGAACGAGGTTGGCAATGGCGGAGTGGATTTGGTCGAGCTGGGGCACGGTGACGCTGCGCACATCGATCTCGATGTGCCCCTCGTTGGCCTTGTAGCCGCGGCAGTAGATGGCAGGTGTACCCTGTTGCAGACGGCTGACGACCTGCACTGTGGTCATGCCGATCTTTTGGTGGTCAAAAGCGATATCGGTGCGGGCAATGTCGCGTCCTGCGCTGTCCCATACCACCTTGGCGGTGACGCCGGGCAGCTGGTTGAGGCGCTCGATAAAGGGGCTCATCTTGGCGACCATGGCGGCTCCGCTCTCTTTCTCTTTGGCCAGATAGCGCTCGATGGCGTGGGTCAGGCCGAGGATACCCTCCTTGCCCACCTTCATGGCGCGACCGATGCCATTGGCCTGCTGTTTGACCCACTCCACGTACTGACGCTTGCCGAGCACCAGCCCGCTGGTGGGCCCTTCAATGGCCTTGGCTCCGCTGTAGATGACCAGGTCCGCCCCCTGGTTGTAGTAGAGGCGCAGATCCTCTTCGGCAGCCGCATCGACGATGAGCGGGAGCCCGTGGGTCTTGGCGACCTCGGCGGCCTCGGCCACCGACAGAATGCTCTTCTGCACGCAGTGGTGGGACTTGATATAGAGGATCGCAGCGGTGTTGGCATTGATGGCAGCGGCCAGTTGGGCGGGGGAGCACTCGTTGGCGTAACCGGCTTCCACTACCTTGCCGCCACCCAGATTGACCATGGTACCGACGGGGGCGCCAAAGTTGACGTTGTGCCCCTTGGGCAGCACGATTTCACTCGGCACGTCATGAGGGTGGGCATGCAGTTGCTCGAGGCGGTAGGGATCGCCGCGCACTATCATGGCGGCGACTGACTGGGCGATGCCGGCGCTGGCACAGGAGACCACCACCGCATCTTCCACATCCAGTAAACCAGCCAGATAGGCGCCGGTCTTGTTGACCAGATCCTTGACCTCGAAGTAGTGACCCAGGCCAAAATTGACCGCATCGACCACCTCCTGCTCGGGGGTGGAGACGCCGAGAATGGTCATGCGCCCGGAGGCGTTGATCACAGGTTTGAGCTGATATTTCTCATAAACAGAAGGCATGGTGTGATTTCCCATAGTGAGTCAGAACCAGTTCGCCACCGACCAGGGCGGCGAGAGGCTGCAGTTGTTGGTCACCGCTGCGGGACTGGGCTTCGTTATCCATAAACAGGGTCGGGCCGCTGGTGACCTCGAACAGGGTCAGATCGGCATCGGCGCCTACCTTGAGCCGCCCCTTGCCGGACAGGCGCAGGGCATCGGCGGCCTGATGGGTGACGCAGGCAATCACCTGCTCCAGCGTCATGCCGATGGCGAGAAACTTCGACATCACGTGAGCCAGACTGTAGACCGGCCCCTTGATGCGGTTCTTGCAGTAGATGTCGGAGCTGATGGTGCGGGGCAGGATCCCCTGCCGGATAGCCAGCTCCGCCACCTCGAAGCTGAAGCTGGCGCCGCCGTGGCCAATGTCGAGCAACAGGCCCCGTTTCATTGCCTCGCGCACCGCCTGACGCAGCTCGCCAGCCGGGGTCAGAATGCGGTTCGGTTTGCCATTGAAGCAGTGGGTCAGCAGATCGCCATCCCCCAGCAGGGCAACTATCTCGTCCAGATCCGGCGGCGTGTTGCCCACGTGCACCATCAGCGGTAGCTGGCCGTGGGTCTGTTGCAGCGCCTTGGCCATGCGCAGTGGTTGCAGGCCGTTCTCACCTACCACGCTACCGCTCATCCGCGCCTTGATGCCGACGATAAAGTCGGGGTGGCGACGAATGGCTGCCGAGGCGAGATCCATATCGAGGTCCCGGCTATCCGCCAGCTCGTTCTGGCGCAGCAGACCGATGCGGGAGATGTTGAGCAGGGCATGCACCCGGGTCTTGCAGACCGCAGCGATCTGCTGGAAGTCATCCACATCGTCGGCTCCGGTGCTGCCGGCGTCGATGACGGTGGTGACGCCGGACTCTACGCCCACCTTGTCCGGCTCATCGTGATAGATGGGGGAGGCGGGGTAGCAGTGGGTGTGGCCGTCGATCCAGCCAGCGCTCACATGCACCCGGCCGCCGAGATCCAGGATCTGCCGCGCCGTTGCCATCTCCGGCAGGGAGCCGATGGCGGCGATTTTGCCCTCCCTGATGGCAATATCGACGAGCTGGCCATCTCCCTGGCGCCCGGCTCTGATGATCATGTCGTACATGCTGATAACCTCTGGCGAGCCGCCCCGCAGGGCGGCTGGTTCTTACACAAGGGCGACCGGGAAGAAGGTACCCAGCAGCATGGCTCCCAGAATGGCACCGCCGGTGATGGGCTTGCCCCACACGTAGAACAGCAGCGCACCCAGCAGGGAACCGATACCGATGGGGATGGAGGCGCCCATGGCGGAGAGGATGATGAGGGGGCCGAGGAAGCGGCCAGAGCTGTTGCCAGCGCCCATCATCACGTCAGCACCGTAAGTGGAGTTGCTCTGGTTGATGGTGAACTTGCGCGCCAGAATGATGACGTAGCCGATGGCCAGACCAATCCCCATGCCGGTTGCCAGCGAGGCACCGAAGTTCTCCACCGGATAGACGATGCCGGCCCCCAACAGCAGGGCGGGAACGCCCAGTCCGACCCCGGTCTGGATAGCGCCGCCGATATCCAGGATCCCCACCAGGGATCCCTCGATGATGCGGGCGAACAGGAAGCTGGCACCGAACGCGGCTACCGCGCCGTAGGCTCCCGTGTCCATGCCGGCTTTCAGCATGGCGACGAAGGCTACCTCGTTGAAGGCACCAACCCCGTACAGATAGAACGTGTGGGTACCGGCAAAGACCCCGGCCGAGAGCAGGCCGACGAAGATGGGGAAGGACCAGTCGGCGTACCAGAAGTTGTTTTTCAGTTTCTCATCCATGGTGTGACCCCTTATTTGCCGCTCAGCAGGTTATGGACACTTTCCAACCACAGGGGGACACCCATATGGAAGGATTCAATCAGTTTCATATCGAAACCGCGGAAGAAGCCGCTCAGCACGAACAGCAGGACGATGGCAGCCATCATCACCTTGGTGACATGGTTCCAGCCGCTCTCTTCCACCCCCTTGCCTATCAGGATGCCGAGCACCAGGCCCGGTACCGCGTTGCCCATGATGAGCTGTGCCAGACCGCCGAAGATTGTGGCCCAGAAACCGGATTTCTTGCCCGCTTCGATGGCGGCCAGCCAGAAGATCACCGGCATGACGGTGTTGACCAGCAGGTTGGCGGCCGGTACCAGCACCTTGACCGCAGTGACCTGCAGGGCGGCCGGGACGGCAGCTGCCGTGCTGTTGAGGAAGGCAACCACGATGGCACCTATGATGCCGCCAGCGATGGCCATCTTTTTCGGGTCGTGCAGAGTGGTGGCGAGATCCCGATTTTTGAACAGCAGTGCCGCCGTGGCCCAGTGCGGGATGATGCGGTGATCCACATCCTGGGTGAAGGCGCCTGCCGCCACGGTCGAGGCCCAGGCGTTGAAGAAGAAGCCCAGACCAAACGAGAAGTGGGAAGCGGGATCCCCTTCGCAGGAGTTAAGTTCGCCCAGGGTGCGGAAGGCACCCATGCCCTGTACGGTCGGGGCGTGGAACATCCGCGCCGCGCCGGCCCCCACCCCGACGCCAACCAGGCCGCCAATGATGAGTGACTTGATAAAAATGATTAGAAACATCCAACGTATCCTTCTTGTGGGGTTGTGCCTGCGCAGGCATCACACCTGGGTGAATGTCACCTTGGCGACATCCAGACTGGTGACCTGAACCTTGATCTCCAGCTGGACGCGGTATTCGCGGCGCTGGCGCGGCAGGAAGAAGAACAGGAACTTCTCCACCCGGACCGACTCCTCGGCTTTGAGCACGTGTACATCGACCGGCTCAATACGCAGCAGTACCTGCTGGTTGTCCTTGAGCAGTGTGGGTTGCACCTGGCTGAGGGCGGAGGCAAACGCCTGCTGGCGGGTCGTCCCCTTGCCGTTGACGATGACCTGGGTGGTGAAGTTCTCTTTCATCAGGCGCGTCCGTGCTTCTTGGCGAAGGCTTCGACCAGCTTCTGGCCCAGCTCTTCCTTGTCCATGAAACCGAAGCCCAGCACCACGCACCCTTCGTTGATGGCGGTGACGCCCTCTTCAACAGAGCGCATGCCGTAGCGGCACTTGTAGCCGTATTTGGTCTGGGCGGTGATCGCCCCGGCACCGCCGCTGCCGCAGAAGGAGATGCCGAGATCCGCCTGCTCCTTGTTCATCACGTCGCCGAGCTTCATGTCAGCGGCCATGCCGGGGATGATGGTCACGTTGGCCCCGGCAGCTTCCGCGCCTGCGCCCACTTTCTGACCCTTGCCGAGACGGTCTCCAATCACGAGTTTGATGGCTGTCATATCGATTTCTCCTTGAGTTACGGGTTCTGCACCGAGCTGAGTTCGTTTTCTTTGGCGACTTCAAAATGGACGGACAAGAGGTGTGCCTCCTCATAAGCAAGCTGATCCAGCCAGCTGACGACCTGTTCGGCGAGACGCAGTGAGAGGGGGGAGATCTCTTCAAACAGGCTGAGGTCAACTTCTGGCAGGGGCTCACCGCTGTGGGAGCGCCACACCATGGCTTTGACATGGGAGGCCAGCATCTGCCGTTGCACCTCGTTGGGGATGATGCCCTGTTCGGCCAGCAGGGGATAAATGCGCGCGAGGATATGATCGGTCTGGCGCAGCAACTCCGGGCTGTTCGGGGTCAGGGTCTGGTCGTGAGTCTCTGTTTGCAATGTCTGCTCTCCAAGGCTGGCAGAAGGTATGGCGTTACCCTAAGCCTGCGCGTCGATGTGGAGGAGGCAGTGTTTTTCCGATTCGAAGCGGAAATTCCTGAGGAAATGGCCCCAAAGTGAGCGTTTGGATACTGAAAAGGCAAAAAGAGTGCTTATTGAAGCTGGTTTTGTGTGATCGGTAGCGCACTAATCGGGGGGCGGGGGCAGGGCAAACGTTGCGGGAAACTGTGAGTCATCTCACGATAAGAGACGTAGCCGAGGGGACAGATATGGAAAAGGGCGGTTTCCCGCCCTTCTCATAACAAGGAGTGACACTAGCTGGCCGATGCGGCGCTCGAGCTGGCCGTTCTCTGCTGATAGCGCAGGTCTTCCTCTATAGTGACCACCACTTCCAGCGGCTTGCCGGAGCGGAATACCGAGATGGTCAGCTTGGTGCCGGGGCGGCTCTCGACAATCTTGTCCATGGCGCTGCGTACGCCACTGATGGCCTCTCCGTTGATCTTGAGCAGCACATCCCCTCGCTGCAGGCCGCCTTTGGCTGCCGGTCCGTTGGGATCCAGACTTTCCACCACCAGACCACGAAGGTCGCCGAGGTTCATCATCCGCGCGACTATGGGGTTGATCTCGACACTGGAGATCCCGAGGTAGCCGCGGATCACCCGTCCGTTGGCGATCAGCTCATCCATGATCCGTTTTGCCAGCCGGTAGGGGATGGCGAAGCTGATGCCGTAGCTCTCCTGATTGCCGTTGAGGTGATAGGTGGCGGTGTTGATACCCACCAGATCGCCACGGCCGTTTACCAGCGCGCCACCCGAGTTGCCCTCGTTGATGGCGGCATCGGTCTGCAGCAGATCCTGGCGGCCATTGCTGTCGGGTCCCATGCTGGAGAGGCCGGTACGGCCGGTCGCACTGATGATGCCCTGGGTGATGGTCTGGCCGACGTTGTAGGGGTTGCCGATGGCGAGCACCACATCCCCCACTTCTGGCAGTCGTTCCGGATCCTGCGGGATCACCGGCAGGTTGTCTGACTCGATATAGAGCACGGCGAGGTCGGTGAGCTGATCGGTTCCGACCAGCTCGGCACTGAAGACGCGACCATCCTGCAACGCTACGATGATCTGGTCGGCATCGGCGATGACATGGTAGTTGGTCAGCACATAGCCGCGCTGATTCATGATGACGCCGGAACCCAGCCCTTGCGGGCGCAGTTCCCCCTGATTGCCCTGATTGGGGGCAAAGCTGCGGGTATAGATGTTGACGACGGCAGGGCCTGCCCGATGGGCGGCATAGGAGAAACTCAGTTCACGGGCATTGGTGATGATGCCGGGCAGTTGGGCACCACCGCGAAAATGGGGAAACAGCAGCAACAGCAGCGCCGCGACGGTCAATCCAAAACCGACAGACTTGCCCAAGTAACTGACTAAAGGGGGGATTTTCATGTCATTCTCATCCGTACAGGCTGCGCGCAGAGAATAACACTATCGATGGATAAAAATCACCCGCGGTGAAGGCCGCGGGTGATGGAGGGAGTGGCGAACAACCCGGGTGTTAGCGGATCACCAGATAGAGCGAGGAGTCGCCACGCTGGATGTTGAGCGCCAGCACGTCAGGTTTGTTCTTGAGCGCCTTGGTCAGCTCGCCCAGGGTGTTGATGCGCAGGCGGTTGACTCCGATGATGATGTCACCCTTCTGCAGGCCGGAAGCGGCTGCCGGAGAGCGAGGATCAATGTCGGCCACCGCAACACCGGAGACCGGGTCGGTAGTGGTGCTCAGCTTGGCCCCTTCCAGTGCCGGATGCAGCGCGCTGGCGCGTACTTCGCTGTCATCGGCCTGCTTCAGGGTTACTTTGGCAGTTTGTGACTTGCCATCGCGGATCAGTCCAAGCTCGACCTGCTTGCCAGCGCCCATGGTAGCGATCTTGGCACGCAGCTCGCCGAAGGAGCGAACCGGTTTGCCATCGATGCTGACGATGATATCGCCGGCCTTGATGCCCGCCTTGTCGGCCGCCGAATCCGGCATGACCTGATTGACGAAGGCGCCATCCTTCTTGTTGTAACCGAAGGTTTTGGCGATGTCGGAGGTGAGCTCGGTGCCGGTAATACCCAGCTGGCCGCGACGCACTTCACCGTACTTGACGATCTGCTCGGTCAGATCCCGCACCATGTTGGAGGGGATGGCAAAGCCGATGCCAATGTTGCCGCCGTTCGGGCCCAGAATCGCGGTGTTGATACCGATCAGCTCGCCACGCAGGTTGAGCAGGGCGCCGCCGGAGTTACCGGAGTTGATGGCCGCATCGGTCTGGATGAAGTTCTCCAGATTCTCGATGTTGAGGCCGCTGCGACCCAGCGCACTGACAATACCGGAGGTGACGGTCTGGCCCAGACCAAACGGGTTGCCGATGGCCAGCGCATAGTCACCCACCCGCAGCTCGTCGGAGTCGGCAAACTTGATCTGCACCAGATCCTCGGCCTTGATTTGCAGCAGGGCGATGTCGGACTGCTTGTCTTCACCGATCTTCTTGGCTGCGTACTCACGACCATCCTTCAGATTGACCTTGATCTCGTCCGCCTCGTGCACCACGTGGGCGTTGGTGATCACGTAACCCTTCTTGGCATCGACGATGACACCGGAGCCGAGCGCCTGGAACGGCTGCTCGCTCACCTGTTCATCGGGCATGTTGGGGCCGAAGAAGAACTTGAACTGTTCCGGCAGACGCTGACGGGTAATTTTTTTGCCAGAAACCGAGATATTGACCACCGCCGGTGTGACCTGTTCGAGAACAGGCGCCAGGCTTGGCATCTCCTGATTTGAACCTAACAGGGAAGGCAGTGCAGCCTGAGCAGGGGCCGCAGACATGGCGATACCGACACTGAGGGCTAGCACACTGAGCATGGAAAGAGGTTTACGCATATGAAAAACAGCTCCCAGAAAAAGTTGCATTGCAATCGTCAAGGTCAGACCACGGGACTGGCCAATTAGTTCCGCGAGGAACTAGTTTGGTTGCTTGAGCAGTCCGGAAGAGGCGCCAGCATAGTCGCGAGGCGGAACACCCGGCTCTTCTGCCACATTGGCAGGGGCCTCTTCTACCAGTGATTCGCGGAACAGCGGTTCCTGCGCCTTGGCCAGGAATTTGCTCTGCTCGGCCATGTGGCGATAGAGGGTCTGATACTGCTCGGCCAGTTGCTCCATCAGGGCGGCACTGTCGGCGAAGTGGGTGTTGATCTGGCCCTGATAACTCTCGAGCTCCTTGTGGGCCTTCTTCAGTTCCTGTTCCAGACGGCCAGCATCGCGGCTACGCACCGAAAAACGGCCGAGAACGATACCGATAATCAAGGCCGCGACAGCCAGCAGGATCCCAGTTAACAGACTCATAGATGCTCCTTGTTACAGCTAAAACAGAGTGGGTTTATGCGGTCGTCATAACCGCCATGCCTTGATGGCACTATACCGTGCGTCCTGAGGCCGTGATACCATTTTGTCCTCGATTCAGGGACTTGGAGAGGCGCTCAAGGATGACACCGCAGCAAAAATACCAGCAGGATCTGCTGCGCCCCGGCTTTGTGGCCGACCCCGCGCAGGGGATGGCCATTAGCAGGCTGGAGCGACTGTATCAGGATTTGCTACGGCGCCCGACTCCGACCAGATCTCGAGGGCTGCTGGGTTGGCTGCAAAAGCCCAAGCCGCCGGAGCCCGTCCTCGGTATCTATATGTGGGGCGGAGTGGGCCGAGGCAAGACCTGGCTGATGGATACTTTTTTCGACAGCCTGCCGGGGACGCGCAAGATGCGCAGCCATTTCCACCGCTTCATGCACCGCATTCACGATGAACTGCAGGGGTTGAGCGGGCAGTCCGATCCCCTCAAGCTGGTGGCCAGCAAGCTTGCCAGCGAGACAGACATCATCTGTTTCGACGAATTTTTTGTCTCCGACATCACCGATGCCATGTTGCTGGGAACGCTGTTTCAGGAGCTGTTTGGTCACGGTGTCGTGCTGGTCGCCACTTCAAATATTCCGCCGCAGGATCTTTATCGCAACGGGCTGCAGCGAGCCCGTTTTCTGCCTGCTATCGAGCTTATCGAGCGTCATTGCGAGGTACTTAACGTGGATGGCGGTATCGACTATCGCCTGCGTACGCTGGAACAAGCCGAGATTTATCACTGCCCGCTGGATTTGCAGGCAAAAGCCAATCTTGACCACTATTTTCAGCAATTAACCGGCGGACACACGGCTTGCGAGGGGGCGTTCGAGGTCAATCATCGTCAGCTGAGGTCGCTCGGGATGGGGGAAGGGGTGCTCTATATGGAATTTGAGCAACTTTGTTGTACTCCCCGCTCCCAGAACGACTATATCGAGCTGGCCAGATTGTTCCATACCGTTCTGCTGGCCAATGTTCAGCCAATGGGCACAGGCACGGATGACGCGGCTCGCCGCTTCATTGCCATGGTCGATGAGTTTTACGAACGGCACGTCAAACTCATCATGTCGGCGGCGGTTCCCATGACAGAACTCTACGGTGAAGGGCTGCTGAATTTCGAATTCAAACGCTGTCTTTCGCGGCTTCAGGAAATGCAATCGCACGAATACCTTGCCAGAGTGCACCTTCCTTAGTCACAATACCGCGCCTGCCAGTCGGATGGGCATCTGCGGCAGGTAGGGCCGGGCGACATTTGCTGGTTTCATGGCAGTGAAATTAGCAGGTGATATTTAAGGCAACTTCACTTATAATCGCCCGGCCCACGTTACAGCTGTCGATAAGACAGCAACACTTTAAGCTTTACTTGTATTCGAAGGGGTACAGGTAGGCCATCGTTTGTTGTTTGTGGGAGAGCCCCCATAAGCAATTGGGTCTGTAACAGGTAATTGGGTTTAACTTAATGAAAACTTTCGTTGCCAAGCCAGAAACCGTAAAACGTGACTGGTACATTGTGGACGCAGAAGGTAAAACTCTGGGTCGTATCGCAACCGAGATCGCTGCTCGTCTGCGTGGTAAGCACAAAGCTGAGTACACTCCGCACGTTGACACCGGTGATTACATCATCGTTGTAAACGCTGAGAAGGTACACGTAACCGGTAAGAAATTTACCGACAAAATGTACCACGCTCACTCCGGTTTCCCGGGTGGTATCAAGTCAATCAGCTTCGACAAGCTGATTCAGCGTAAACCGGAAATGGTAATCGAAGCAGCCGTCAAAGGCATGCTGCCGAAAGGTCCTCTGGGCCGCGCCATGTTCCGTAAACTGAAAGTTTACGCAGGCGCCGAGCATGCTCATGCTGCTCAGCAACCTCAAGTACTGGATATCTAATCGGGAACTGGCAACATGGCAGAAAATCAATACTACGGTACCGGCCGTCGCAAAAGCTCCACTGCTCGCGTATTTATCAAAGCGGGTAGCGGCAAGATCGTAATCAACCAGCGCTCCCTGGAGCAGTACTTCGGCCGTCCGACTGCCCGCATGGTAGTTCGTCAGCCGCTGGAACTGGTTGAGATGACCGAGAAACTGGACCTGTACATCACCGTTAACGGTGGTGGCATCTCCGGTCAAGCTGGTGCGATCCGCCACGGTATCACTCGTGCTCTGATGCAGTACGACGAAACCCTGCGTTCCGAACTGCGTAAAGCTGGCTTTGTTACTCGTGATGCCCGTAAGGTTGAGCGTAAGAAAGTTGGTCTGCACAAAGCTCGTAAGCGTCCGCAGTACTCCAAGCGTTAATTCGCTTTTGGTACTCACTCTTTCGAGTGTCAAAAAAGCCTGGCAACTGCCAGGCTTTTTTTATTGGTAATATTACCGACATCAATGCTAACCACGCGTCACAAAAGACAAAAAATTGTTTCTTTATTGTTTTCATTGCTCACCGCTCTTTCTTGTCAAGTTGTTATCTTTTCTTTAAAATTTCCCCTGTTTTCTGTGGCAATTGTAAATCCAGCTTCCGCCGCTGTTGTCACGGGAAAAATGGGGAACAGGGACACTATAAGAATGTGCGGAGTCCACATGGGAGAGTTTTTGGATGAGCAATGCGCCAGTTGATACCGGTCGCCGCAGATTTCTTACCTGGTCAACGGTTGCCGTTGGTGGGGTAGGAGCTGCGTTTACCGCAGTGCCGTTTATAAAGTCATGGAATCCGAGCGCCAAGGCCAAAGCAGCCGGTGCGCCGGTTGAAGTCGATATCAGCAAGTTGGAACCGGGTCAGCTCATCCGTGTCGAGTGGCGAGGCAAGCCTGTCTGGGTGGTGAAACGCACCAAACAGACGCTGGATGCCTTGGCCGCGCATGATGACAAGCTGCGGGATCCCTCATCTGAAGAGCCGCAGCAGCCTGACTATGCCCATAACGGGTACCGATCGATCAAGCCCGAAATTTTTGTCGCGGTCGGTATTTGCACCCACTTGGGGTGTTCACCTTCCTATCTGCCTGACAGCTTTGGCGAGCAGGTGCAGGGCGTTACGTCCGGCTTCTTCTGCCCGTGCCATGGCTCCAAGTTCGACATGGCCGGCCGTGTGTTCCAGGGGGTGCCTGCACCGCTGAACCTGGTCATTCCGCCCTATCAATTCATTAATGACACCACCATCCTGGTCGGTGCCGATGGCAAGGAGGCCTGACCATGTTGAGTAAACTGATGGGCTGGATCGATTATCGATTCCCGCTCACGGCCATGTACAACGACCACATGGCCAAGTATCCGGCACCGAAGAACCTGAACTTCTGGTACTTCTTCGGCTCGCTGGCCATGCTGGTGCTGGTCAACCAGATCATCACCGGTATCTGGCTGACCATGAACTACAACCCCTCTGCGGAAGGTGCGTTTGCCTCCGTGGAGTACATCATGCGCGATGTGGAGTACGGCTGGCTGCTGCGTTACATGCACTCAACCGGTGCGTCTGCATTCTTCATCGTGGTCTACATGCACATGTTCCGCGGCATGATCTATGGCTCTTATCAGAAGCCTCGTGAACTGTTGTGGATCTTCGGCATGCTGATCTTCCTGGTGCTGATGGCAGAGGCCTTTATGGGCTACTTGCTGCCCTGGGGCCAGATGTCATTCTGGGGGGCTCAGGTCATCATCTCGCTGTTTGGCGCCATTCCGGTCATCGGTGACGATCTGACCCTGTGGATCCGTGGTGACTACGTGATCTCCGGTGCGACCCTTAACCGCTTCTTCGCGCTGCACGTCATCGCGTTGCCGCTGGTGCTGGTGATGCTGGTTGCCATGCACATTCTGGCGCTGCACGAAGTGGGCTCCAACAACCCGGATGGTATCGACATCAAGAAGCACAAGGACGAGAACGGCTGGCCGCTGGATGCGGTGGCATTCCACCCTTACTTCACCGTCAAGGACATGATCGGTGTGGCGGGCTTCCTGTTCTTCTTCTGCGCCATCATTTTCTTCAAGCCGGATATGTGGGGTTACTTCCTCGAGAAGCCGAACTTTGAAGTGGCCAACGGCCTGAAGACTCCTGCTCACATCGCGCCTGTGTGGTACTTCACCCCCTTCTACGCGATTCTGCGTGCGGTACCTGACAAGCTGCTTGGCGTCATCATGATGGGCCTCTCTATTGTGGTGTTGTTCCTGCTGCCTTGGCTGGATCGCTGCAAGGTGCGTTCTGTTCGCTATCGCAGCAAGCTGCACAAGCTGAACATTGCCCAGTTTGTGGTGTGCTTTGTGATTCTGGGGATCCTCGGGGTGCTGCCGTCGACGCCGACTCTGACGCTGGTTGCCCAGATTTGTACCTTGGGTTATTTCGGTTTCTTCGTGCTGTTGTTCTTCTACAGCAAAAACGAACGCACCAAGCCGCTGCCGGAGAGGGTTACATTTAAATGAAAAAAATAATATTTGCAGTGCTGACCCTGCTGCCATCACTGGTGTTTGCCAATGCTGGGGCCGTGCATCTGGACAAAGCCAATTATGATCTGAGCGACAAGGCATCCCTGCAACGTGGGGCTGCCACCTTCATGAACTATTGTGCAGGCTGCCACTCTACCCAGTATCAACGCTACAACCGGGTTGCTGCCGATCTGGAGATCCCAGAGGAGCTGATGAAGGAGAACCTCATCTTCACCGGCGCCAAAGTGGGTGATCTGATGAAGAGCGCCATGTCCGAGAAGGATGCCGCCAAGTGGTTTGGTGCGCCGCCCCCCGATCTGACACTGGTTGCCCGGGTGCGCGGTGCAGACTGGATCTACACCTATCTGCGCTCCTTCTACGTGGATGAGACCCGTCCGTTCGGGGTGAATAACGCCGTGTTCCCGTCCGTGGGCATGCCCCATGTGCTGGAGCCGTTGCAGGGAACCCCCCGTGCCGAGTTCGCTACTCACACGGTCGACGGAGTGGAAACCCAACAGGTTGTCAGCATCAAATCTGACGGTAATGGTGAAATGGATGACGAAGAGTATGATCAGACGGTACTGGATCTGGTAAACTTCTTGGTCTACTCGGCTGAACCGGTACAACAGGAGCGTGAACGCATGGGCTTCTGGGTGCTTGGTTTCATCGTGATCTTCTTCATCTTCACTGTGCTGTTGAAGAAGGAATTCTGGCGCGACGTTCACTAAGCGACCAGATACGGGTAATATAATGCACGGCAATGAAGACCAAGATGCTTCATTGCCGTTTCTGCTTTTTAATGACGGGAGGGTTCAATGGCTGTAGCTGCCAATAAGCGTTCGGTAATGACGCTGTTTTCCGGTGCCAACGATATGTTCAGCCATCAGGTGCGTATTGTCCTGGCGGAGAAGGGTGTTAGCGTGGATATCTGCCAGGTTGATCCAGCCAATCTGCCGGATGAGCTGGCCGAGCTGAACCCGTACAACTCTGTACCGACCCTGGTTGATCGTGAGCTGGCACTCTACACCTCGCGCATCATTATGGAGTATCTGGACGAGCGCTTCCCGCATCCGCCCCTGATGCCTGTTTACCCGGTTGCCCGTGGTAACAGCCGCCTGATGATGCACCGCATCGAGCTGGACTGGTACTCCCTGGCCGACAAGATCATGGCCGGTACCGATGCTGAAGCAGCACGCAACGAACTGCGTGACAACCTGCTGGCCATCGCGCCGATCTTCGGTGAAATGCCCTATTTCATGAGCGAAGAGTTCGGTCTGGTGGATTGCTACATGGCACCGCTGCTGTGGCGTCTGCCGAGCCTTGGCATCGACCTGACCGGACGTGGCGCCAAAGAGCTGAAGGCCTATATGGTTCGTCTGTTCGAGCGTGAGTCCTTCCAGGCTTCCCTGACCGAAGCCGAACGCGAGATCCGTGCTGGCGTATGAGCATGGAACCGACAATGACGCCGAGTCGCCCGTACTTGTTACGGGCGTTCTTTGACTGGTTGCTGGACAACGATCTGACCCCTCATCTGGTGGTCAACGTCAACATTCCCCATGTGATGGTGCCGATGCAGTTTGCTCAGGACGGGCAAATTGTTCTGAATATCGCGCCCCGAGCCGTGATGCAATTTCACATGGATAACGAGGCTATCAGCTTCAGTGCCCGCTTTGGCGGGGTCTCCCAGCAGGTTTACATACCGATGGCAGCCGTACTGGCTATCCATGCCCGGGAGAACGGCGTGGGCACCATGTTCCCGCCCGAGCCGGGTTACGACATATGGCTGGAACAGGCCGAAGCGCCGGTGGAGCCTGAGCCGGAACCGCCGCGTCCAAGCGGTCGTCCGACCCTGAAGGTGATCAAATAAAAAACGCAGCCGATTGGCTGCGTTTTTTTATGTGCGGTCGGGCTTAGTTCTGGGCGAATTCGAAGGCCTTGATCACGCGCTTCACGCCGGTGACATGGCGGGCGATGTTGACTGCCTGCTCTCCCTCTTGGCGAGTCACCAGACCAATCAGGAACACCTCGCCGTTCTCGGTGACCACCTTGACCTTGGTGCTGTCGAAGTTCTTGGTGCCGAACATGTCGGCTTTCACCTTGGAGGTGATCCAGGAGTCATTGCTGCGAGTGGTGAAACTGGCAGGTTGGCCGATGCGCAATTCGTTGTAGACGTGGCGGACCCCTTCGATGCGACTGACAATTTTGCCCGCCTCAATCTTGTAAACGTCAGAAGGTGTCTGGCCGACTAGCAGGACGCGGCCATTGTTGCTGTAGACGCTGATCTTGCTGGCTGCGCTGAGCGGTTTGTTGTCGGCCAGCAGATTGGCCGCTTTCAGCTCGATGGTCTGGTCATCCCACTGCGCGCCCAGGGTTCGGCGATCGCCAGAGGCCTTGGCAGTCCCTGCGGCGCCGCCAACAACCAAGGCTGCGCAGCCTTGCAGCAGCAGGGTGCTAACCAGCAGACCGAGCAGGATAGTATGCTTTTTCATGGTTTCAATCTTCCTGTTGCGGGAAAAGTGTCTGGTCGATGAGATCACACAGGCAGTGCAGGGTCAACAGGTTCACTTCCAGAATGCGAGGGCGACGGGCGGAGGGAACCCGGATCTCCACATCATTCGGACCGAGCAGACCTGCCATTTCCCCCCCGTCACCCCCGCTCAGCACCACTATGGTCATATCGCGGGAGAGGGCAGCCTCGGCGGCCTTGATCAGGCTGCGGCTGTGGCCGGAGGTGGTGATGACCACCAGAATGTCGCCAGGCTGGCCCAGCGCGCGGATCTGCTTGGCGTAGACCTCTTCAAAACCGTGATCGGTGGCGATGGCGCTGATGGTCGCCATGTCCGGGGTCAGGGCCATGCCGGGCAGGGAGGGGCGCTGGGTCTCGTAGCAGTTGACCAGCTCGGAGATGAACAGTTGCGCGAGTGCGGCAGAAGGACCGTTACCGCATGCCAGCACCTTGTGGCCATTGAGCAGGCAGATGGTGATCATCTGGGCTGCAGTATGGATGGCATCCGGCAGCGCTTCGGCGGCGGCGATCTTGGTCTGGATGCTTTCGGTGTAGTTCTCTTTGATGCGGTCAGTCATAGGGTCCTCTTAAAATGCGTTCTGGATCCAGGCTGGCTGGTCGCCCTCGAACGCAATCACATCGAATCGGCAGGCCTGATTGGCCTCGTTGATGGCATGTTGCTTCAAATAGTGGCGCGCTGCCAGCATGATCTTGTGCTGTTTGCTGCGGGTGACCGAGCTGGCGGCCCCGCCATGGCTGCCGGTGGCCCGGTAGCGCACCTCAACAAACACCAGGGTCTGGCCCTGGTGCATGATGAGATCTATTTCACCGCCACGACAGCGGTAGTTGCGAGCTACCGGTTGCAGGCCCCGAGCCTGCAACCAGCGTTCAGCGACTTGTTCAAAGTGCTGTCCCTTGCTCGTTGGTGAGGGGAACAGGCTCGGCAACTGCTGGCGCATCCGTTTCCATAGTTCCTTCATTGGAGGGCTCCTCCAGCTGCTGAACGGCGTTCTCGTCGACCAGTTTGCCGTTCTGGTAAGTACCCCAGCTCAGCATCCGCACGATATTACCCTGGGCATCCACGCTCAGCTGACCGCTCATGCCGGCCTGCTGCATGCCACCCACATTGCGCATCTGCTGCAGGTTCTCTGCCAGACTGACGGCATCGTAGCCCATGGCAAACAGGCGCAACAGGTCACCCTGGGTCTGCGGCCAGAGCAGGGCGATCTGCTCGCGCTGTTTCTCGTAGCCGCCCAGCAGCAGCGGCATATCGGCGATATGCATGCCGTTGAGCTCGGAGGCGACCTCGGTGGCGGCGCTGTCGTAGCCACGGGAGCTGGTGTAGATGGGCAGGCTGCCCATCGGATTGACCGAGACATCCACGTAGGGCTTGATCATCCGGGTTTCCAGGCTGTTGGCCACCACATATACGGCATCGATGCTGCGCGGTGCGGCATCAGAGAGTTGCACCACTTCACCAGCTCGGGCGGTAGAGCGGCCGCTCAGGGCATTCTTGACCATCCCCTGCACTTCGTTGCGGGCACCGAAGGTGGCAACGACCGGCTTATCCTGGCTCAGGGTAGCCCAGCTCTGCTCGAACGCCTTGATACTGCTGTAACCGATCCGCCCCTGGGCGGCGATCAGCAGCGGTTTACGGTAGCCTTGGGTGTAAAGGTACTGGGCTGCCTGCGCGGCATCTGCGGCGGCAGAGAGGGAGAAGTAGTAGGTGGTGTCGTTGACGACCGGCTTGTCCAGCTCGTTGAGTGCCAGTACCGGCACGGTCGGATTGGCCTTGAGCAGCTCCTCGACCCGGTCTTTCAGCAGCGGGCCGATGATCATGTCAGCCCCTTCCTGAATCGCCTGCTTATAAAGGTCGCCGGTTGACTTGCTCTGGGTGTCGTAGAAGTTCAGGGTGAATTGCCCCTGATTTTCCTTATAAGACATCAGCATACCGTTACGGATGGCGGCGCCCTGCGGCTCCAGATTGCCGGAGAGGGGCAGCAGCACAGCGATCTGTTGCACCGAGGTGCTGGCAGTGGCCGCCAGATCGCCCAATCCTGCCGGCATATCCTTCTGGGCTGGATGGTTGGGGAAGTCGCGCTTCCAGCCTGCCAGTTGGCGGGCCAGCAGGTTCGGCTGGGCGCCAAACTCGTTGACCAGTGCCGCCAGTCGCAACCAGCCGGTGGTCACATCAGGGGCCGGAGCCTCTTCCAGCGCTTGCAGGGTGGAGGGGGTCATGCTTTTGAGCAACGACCAGATTTGCTGATGGTTGGTCGCCTGCTCGCTCTGATTGAGGTAGGGCTCCAGTGCAATCAACGACTTGGCTGCGCCAAACTTGTTGTTGATGTCGAGCTGCAGCACTACGCGCTGGCGATACCAATCCTTCTGGGTATCGGCATCAAGCACCACCTCGGGTTTGCCTTCTAGCAGGATCAGCGCCTGATTGGCGTGGCCTTGCGCCAGCAACAGATGGGCTTGCAGCAGTTGCAACTGTGCCTTCTGAACGGGATCCTTGGCCTGCTTCTGCAATTGCTGGAACAGTGCCGAGGCCGGTTTGGCCTGGCCCAGCGCCAGATAGCTGCGTGCCGCCAGCATCTGCCAGGTAAAGGCCTCGGCCGGCTTGGCCGGGTCCACCTGCTCAAGATACCACTGGGCATTCTTGGTCAGATTGGAGAACGCAGAGGGCATGCCTGACTGCCCTGACGGTTGATTGGGCTCCGACGCACAGGCGGCGAGCAGTACTGCCGCGAGTATGATGCCGAAGAGTCGTGATACACTTAGCTGCTTTGTAACCCGGTTCAAGTTCATTCCCCGACCAGTGTTGAAGTTCCCCATAGTGTAAACGGGCCAATATGGCGACACAATTGTCGGGGCACTCGGAGATCCCATGAGTGACATCCCAACCCTGTATATAGTCCCCACTCCGATCGGCAATCTGGCGGACATCACCCAGCGTGCATTGGACATTTTACGCAGTGTCGATCTGGTGGCCGCCGAAGATACCCGTCATACCGGTATCCTGCTCAGCCACTACCAAATCTCGGTGCCGACCTTCGCCCTGCACGATCACAACGAGCAGCAGAAAGCCGATGTACTGATCGGCCGGATCAAAGAGGGCAAGAGTGTCGCGCTGGTCTCCGATGCCGGCACCCCGCTCATCAGCGACCCCGGTTATCACTTGGTCACCCGCTGTCGTGAAGCCGGGGTCAAGGTGGTGCCGCTGCCCGGCCCCTGTGCCGCCATCACGGCGTTAAGCGCGGCCGGTCTGCCCACCGATCGATTTGCCTTTGAGGGCTTCCTGCCCGCCAAGAGCAAGGGACGTGACGATCGCCTGCAAGCCGTTATTGAAGACACCCGCTCGCTGGTGTTCTACGAATCCCCGCGCCGTGTGCAGGATACAGTGGAAGCGATTGCTCGCATTCTCGGTGAGCGTCAGGTGGTGGTGTGCCGCGAGCTGACCAAGACTTTTGAGTCGATCCACGGTTTGCCAGCTTCCGAAATGCTGGCCTGGCTTGGTGAAGATGACAACCGCTGCCGCGGCGAGATCGTGCTGGTCGTGGCTGGCGCCTCCAAAGATGAAGAGGATCTGCCAGCCGAGGCGATCCGTACTCTGGGACTGCTGGTGACCGAACTGCCACTGAAAAAAGCGGCCGCCCTGACCGCCGAGATCCACGGCGTGAAGAAGAATGCCCTCTACAAATATGGTCTCGAGCACTATTGAGCCGGTTAATAGGCTGTAAGGCTGTTTTCTGACCTGCGCAATCCCCCGTACTGACAAGCATTCAGCCTGTAAACGGGGGCCAAAGCGCGATAAATGGCTGTAAACGGGAATTGCCGGTTTACCCCGTGCGTATCGCAAGGCTATAATCCGCGCCTCGGAGTTGGCTGGGCAATCGCTGCTTCGTCGTTGTGTCCCTCGGGACAGACGGGCGGAGGGGAGGAAAGTCCGGGCTTCACAGGGCAGGGTGCCAGGTAACGCCTGGGGGGCGCGAGCCTACGACCAGTGCAACAGAGAGCAGACCGCCGATGGCCCGCAAGGGATCAGGTAAGGGTGAAAGGGTGCGGTAAGAGCGCACCGCGCGACTGGTAACAGTTCGTGGCACGGTAAACTCCACCCGAAGCAAGACCAAATAGGCCCCTATTGGCGCGGCCCGCGTTGGGGGCGGGTAGGTTGCTTGAGCCAGCGAGCGATTGCTGGCCTAGAGGAATGATTGCTACCCGGGGCAACCCGGTACAGAACCCGGCTTACAGGCCGACTCCGACCTCATTCCGAAGAGCCCCGTGATTTATCGCGGGGCTCTTTTTTATGCATGAGAAAATATGGTTTCGGTGACAGGATATTTTCAGCCTTGTCATTTTGAATGAAATTATATGTTTTAAATCAATCGAATAGTTTCGTATTTGGCACGATGGTAGCGATAGATGGTGATAGAACCCAGGATGGTTGTTCGCACCCGCATATTGTGTGTGTTCTCAGTTCATTCACTTATTTCAATTAATCACCAGAGTTTAACGCCAAATAACTTGTGGAAAATCAACCTACTCAATCCGCAGCATGCAATTGCTGCGTCAATATGTTCCCTCTGTCCCATCTCCTTGCTTGAAAAGCCCCCTGCACGTCCTTAAACTTCAAGGTGGGGAAAAGTGGATCAAAGTGGTTTTTAGAGGGGCAATCTGCCTGCTCACTCACCTTCAGGGACTGCAATTTGTTGCGTGGCGCTCATGCCATCAGCCTGGACAGTAAAGGGCGGCTGGCAATTCCGACCAAATTCCGTGATTGGCTGCGCGACGAAAGCGACGGCCAGCTGGTCTGCACCATCGATATTGCCCATCCCTGTCTGCTGCTTTATCCCCTGAATGAATGGGAAGAGGTCGAGCGCAAGCTCAAGACTCTCTCCAGCATGAATCCGCAAGAGCGCCGTTTGCAGCGCCTGCTGCTGGGACATGCAACTGAATGCGAGCTGGATGGCAATGGCCGTCTGCTGCTCAGTCAGCCACTGCGCAACCATGCGGGGCTGGACAAGAAAATCATGCTGGTGGGCCAGCTCAACAAGTTTGAGTTGTGGGATGAAGCTCGCTGGCAACAACAGGTCAATGACGACATCTTGGGTCTGCCCGGGGACGATTGGGCAAGCTCACCACGACTACAGGATTTCTCTTTATAAATGACCCAAGCCGCTGAACACATCACTGTGCTGCTGCACGAAGCCGTTGAAGGTCTGGCCATCAAGCCTGACGGTGTCTACGTCGACGGTACTTTTGGCCGTGGTGGTCATTCTCGTCTGATCCTGCAGCACCTTGGCCCCAATGGCCGCCTGATCGCCATCGACCGCGATCCCCAGGCGATCGCCGAAGCAGCCAAGATCCAGGATCCCCGTTTCGAAATCGTGCACGGCCCTTTCTCCGGCATCGCCTCCTATCTGGATGAGCGCGGTTTGCTGGGCAAGGTGGATGGCTTCCTGCTGGATCTGGGGGTCTCTTCACCCCAGCTGGATGATGCCGAGCGCGGCTTCAGCTTTATGAAAGATGGTCCTCTCGATATGCGGATGGACCCCACCTCCGGCCAGAGCGCTGCCGAGTGGCTGGCCAAGGCCGATGTGGATGACATCGCCTGGGTGCTGAAGACCTTCGGTGAGGAGCGTTTTGCCAAGAAGATCGCCCGCGCCATCGTGCACGACCGGGTGACCGAGCCTTATGTGCGTACCCGCCAACTGGCGGAGATGATTGCCCGGGTCAATCCGAGCAAGGAGAAGGGCAAGCATGCGGCAACCCGCAGTTTCCAGGCCATTCGCATCTATATCAACAGCGAGCTGGACGAGATCGAAACCGCGCTCAACGGTGCACTGGAAGTGCTGGCACCACATGGCCGTCTGTCGGTTATCAGCTTCCATTCGCTGGAAGACCGCTTGGTGAAGCATTTCATCCGCAAGCACGAGAAGGGACCGGAAGTGCCTTACGGCATTCCCTTGACCGAGGCCCAGCTGGCAGGCGGTCGCAAATTGAAGTCGGTCGGCAAGGCACTCAAGCCTTCTGATCATGAAGTATCTGAAAACAGCCGGTCACGCAGCTCGGTGCTGCGGGTTGCCGAACGGCTGGCGGAGTAAGCGATGAGCGAAGTGCGTGTTCATCTGGCCAAGGAGATCGTTGCCGATGTCTGGCGGCACAAGCTGCAGATTTTTCTGTCGGTCGCCGTGCTGGTGACTGCGTTTGCCGTGATCCTGGTGACCAACATGACCCGTGGTCTGACGGCCAAGCAGAACGATCTGATGGCGGAAGAGGATCGCCTCAATATCGAATGGCGCCACCTGTTGCTGGAACAGGGCACCCTGGCTGAACACTCCCGGGTGGCGAGTCTGGCGATGGACAAGTTGCAGATGGGTCGTCCGCTGGTGACCACCGAGAAGGTAATTACCCAACCATGAAACGCAAGGCTACAGCCAAAGCTGCCAAAGCGAATGTCAAAGCGCCATCGATCTATCCGTGGCGCTTTCGCACGCTTGCGGTGTTTATCGGCATCGCGTTTGTGGGTCTGATCCTGCGTCTGGCCTGGATCCAGGTGATCAATCCGGATCGTCTGCGTCAGGAAGGGGACATGCGTTCCCTGCGTACCACCTCTACCCAGGCGGTGCGCGGCATGATCACCGATCGCAACGGCGAGCAGCTGGCGGTTTCTGTACCGGTCGAAGCTGTCTGGGCCGATCCCAAGACAGTGCATGAATCCGGTGCCATCAATAACGAGCGAGCCTGGCTGGCGCTTTCCGCCGTGCTCAAGCTCGACATCAATACTCTCAAACACCGTATCGCCAACCCCAGCAAGCGCTTCGTCTATCTGCAACGTCAGGTTACTCCTGCGGTGGCAGAATATATCAAGGGGCTCAAGCTGGGTGGCGTCTACCTGCGCCCCGAAGCGCGCCGCTTCTATCCGACTGGCGAAATCAGTGCCCATCTGGTGGGGGTGACCAACATCGATGGCAGCGGTATTGAAGGGATTGAGCGCAGCTACAACGAGTGGCTGACGGCGACACCCGGCGAAATGCGGGTGCGCAAGGATCGTCAGGGGCGCGTCATCGAGCGGCTTGGCATCGTCAAAGAGGGCAAGAACGCCAACGATCTGCAGCTCAGTATCGATCAGCGGGTGCAGGCTCTGGCCTACCGTGCCCTCAAGCGGGCAACCGACGAGAACAAGGCGACCTCCGGCTCCATGGTGATGCTGGATATCAAGACCGGTGAAGTACTCGCCATGGTCAACACCCCCTCCTATAACCCGAACAACCGCGGCCAGTATCAGAGCTTCCGGGTACGCAACCGGGTGGTGACCGATACCTACGAGCCGGGTTCGACCGTCAAGCCATTGATTTTGCTCAGTGCCTTGCAGGCAGGTGTGACCAGCTGGAAAGATTTCATTCCCGGTGGTCCGCTCTTTATCGGTGCCAAGCAGATCAAGGACGTCAGTATCCACAAGGCGACCAACCTCTACGACATCCTGCGCTACTCCTCCAACATCGGTATGTCGCGTATCGCGCTGCGGATGCCGGCGCAGGAGATGATCAATACCCTCAGCATGTTCGGTTTCGGCATGGATACCGGCAGCGGGCTGATGGGCGAGAGCAGCGGCATGCTGCCCCAGCGTCGTCGCTGGTCCGATATCGAGCGAGCAACCCTCTCGTTCGGTTATGGTCTGCGAGTCACCCCGCTGCAGCTGGCTTCCGCCTACGCCACCCTGGCCAACAAGGGCAAACGGGTGCCGCTCTCCATCGTCAAGGTGACTACGCCGCCCAAGGGTGAGCAGGTTATCGATCACAACAACGCCGCTGCCATGTTGCAGGCGCTGGAGTATGTGGTCGACAACGCCATTCCAAAAGCCAAGATCCCGGGCTATCGGGTCGGTGGCAAGAGTGGTACCGCCAAGGTCGCCGTCGCCGGTGGCTATGGCAAGGATTACATGGCCTGGTTTGCCGGTTTCGCACCCGCCAGTGATCCCCGTTTCGTCATGGTGGTGGTGATCAACGAGCCAAAAGGCAGCGCCTATTATGGCGGCGCCGTGGCGACCCCACCGTTTGCAGAGGCCATGGGCGGGGTGCTGCAGCTCTTCAATATTCGTCCCGATGCGGTGCCGCCAGCGGTGCCCACCAAACTTGCCCGTACGGAGGCTTCTCTTGTCCCGCGCACTTGATGCATTACTGCGCCCCTTCGGTATCCAGGCGCCGGCGCTCACCCTGACCGATATCCAGCTGGATAGTCGGCGGGTTGGCCCCGGCTCGCTCTTCGTGGCCATTCGTGGTCATCAGATGGATGGCAGACGGTTTATCGAACAGGCGGTGGCTCAGGGAGCGACCGCTGTTGTGTTTGAGGAGGATGGTGAATTTATCCCACCATCGACTCCGGTTCCCTGTATCGGGATGCGGGATCTGCCCGCTCACCTCTCTGAGCTCTCCGGATATTTCTACGACCAGCCAGCCAAAAAACTGGCGCTGGTCGGGATCACCGGCACCAATGGCAAGAGCACCACGGCACTGCTGGTCGCCAACTGGCGCACCCTGCTGGGTGGCAAGGCGGGTGTGATGGGCACCATCGGCAACGGCCTGTTTGGCAATCTGATCGAAGCGGAAAATACCACCGGCAGTGCCGTTCAGGTGCAAGCCAATCTGGCTGCGCTGCAAGCGCAGGGGGCGGATCTGGTGGCGATGGAGGTCTCCAGCCATGGTCTGGTGCAGCATCGTGTTGCCGCACTGCCGTTTGCCGCTGCCGTTTTCACCAACCTGAGCCGGGATCACCTCGACTACCACGGCACCATGGAGGCCTATGGCGCCGCCAAGGAGCAGCTGTTGCAGCTGGTCGATGAGTCGAATGCGGTGATCAACCGTGATGACGAGTTGGGTGCCAAGTGGCTCGAGAAATACCCGGCAGCGGTGGCCTTCAGTGTGGATGGCCCGATTGAACACCATTCTGGCCGTCAATTAACGGCGCAGCAGCTCGATTTTCACCAGCAAGGTTTTCGCGCGCAGATTAACTCCAGCTGGGGGAATGGTGTATTATCCGCCCCCTTGCTCGGGCGCTTCAACGTCAGCAATGTGCTGGCCGCGATGGGTGTGATGCTGGTGCTCGGTTACGACTTCAACGAGCTGCTGGCGACAGCGCCTCAGTTGCAGCCGGTGACCGGTCGCATGGAGTGTTTCGGCGGTGGTGATACGCCGCTGGCGGTGGTCGATTACGCCCACACCCCGGATGCGCTGGAGAAGGCATTGCAGGCCCTGCGGGTGCACTGCAACGGCCAGCTCTGGTGTCTGATTGGTTGTGGTGGCGACCGCGATCGCGGCAAGCGCCCCATGATGGCTGCCATGGCCGAACAGTATGCGGATCGCGTGATCCTGACCGACGACAATCCCCGTACCGAGGAGCCGGCCCGGATCATGGCCGACATGGTGGCGGGTCTTCGCGATCCTGCTGCGGTGCAGGTGGAGCACGACCGGGTCAAGGCGATTGTGCTGGCCATCGGTCAGGCGAGCAAACAGGACATCATCCTGGTGGCCGGTAAGGGTCACGAGGATTATCAGATCATTGGAACCGACAAGCGGCACTACAGCGACCGGGAAACCGTTGCGGCCGCCTTGCACACATTATTGGAGTCATTCAAATGATGACCCTCAGGCTTGCCGAGCTGGCTCAGGTACTCGATGCCCGTCTGATTGGTGACGACGGCGAGATCAGCGTCGTCAGTACCGACACCCGCACTCTGGGCGCGGGTGCCCTGTTCGTTGCCCTGCGCGGCGAGCGCTTCGATGCCCACGATTTTTGCGAGCAGGCCGTTCAGGCAGGGGCCTCTGCCCTGCTGGTCGAGCGTGAGCTGCCGCTGGCCATCCCCCAGCTGGTGGTGACCGACAGTCTGAAAGGACTGGGCCGACTCGGCAAGCTGGTACGCGAGCGCATCAACCCGAAAGTGCTGGCCATTACCGGCAGCTGCGGCAAGACCACGGTGAAGGAGATGGCAACCGCCATCCTGCGCAACGAAGGGGAAGTGCTGGCCACAGCTGGCAACTTCAACAACGAGGTGGGCGTGCCGCTCACCCTGCTGCGCCTCGAGCCGCAACACAAGTTTGCAGTGATGGAGCTGGGTGCCAACCATCCGGGCGAAATCGCCTGGACTACTTCACTGGCCAAACCCGATGCCGCCATCATCAACAACGTGGCGGCGGCCCATCTGGAGGGCTTCGGCTCGCTGGAAGGGGTGTTCCACGCCAAGAGCGAAATCTTTGAGGGCTTGAGCGAGGGTGGCACCGCCATCGTCAATGCCGACAACGAATTCTGGCCGAAGTGGCGGGAGCGCGGCATTCAGTGCGCCTTCTCCATCGAAGATCAGAGCCAGCCGTTCCACGCGCGCAACCTTGTGCTCAACGAACAAGGTTGTGCCGAGTTCGTGATGGTGACCCCGCAGGGCGAGCTGAGCCTGACTCTGGCGATCCCTGGTCGCCACAACGTGGCCAATGCGTTGGCTGCCGCCGCGGGCTGTCTGGCCCTCGGCGCATCCCTCGCCTGTGTCAAGGCGGGGCTGGAACAGATGGCGCCGGTCAAGGGGCGCTTCTGCGTCCAGCGCTGGGGCGGTCTGACCCTGGTGGATGATACCTACAATGCCAGCGTGGAATCCGTGCTGGCGGGCATCGATGCCCTGACCGCCATGGGCGGCTTCAAGGTGCTGGTGTTCGGTGATATGCGGGAACTGGGTGAGGAGTCTGCCGAGCAACACGCCCGGGTTGGCCGTCATGCCCGCGAGCGCGGTCTGGATGCCGTGCTGACAGTGGGGGAAGAGAGTCGCCACACCGCAGATGCCGCGGCTGGCCGACATTTCGATAACAAGGCGTCGTTGTTTGAAGTGCTTGCGCAAATGATAAATACACATCAGGAAATTTCGATTCTGGTCAAGGGGGCCCGTGGCTCCCGCATGGAAGATATCGTCGAGATGGTCAAAGGCCATCAGGAGTCAGCCACATGCTAGTCTGGCTGGCCGAACTGCTCACCCCGCACTTCACCTTCTTCAACGTCTTCTCCTACCTGACGTTTCGCGCCATCCTGTCGATAATCACCGGACTGGGGGTTGCCCTCTGGATGGGGCCACGCCTGATACGTCGCCTGCAGATCCTGAAGTTCGGTCAAGTGATCCGCAACGATGGTCCCGAGTCCCACCTCAGCAAGCGGGGTACCCCGACCATGGGGGGCCTGATGATCATTGCTGCGATTTTCACGTCTGTGCTGCTCTGGTGCCGCCTCGACAACCCCTATGTCTGGCTGGTGCTGTTTGTGCTGGGTGCCTACGGCGCCATCGGCTTTGCCGACGACTACCTCAAGGTGGTGCGCAAGAATACCGACGGCCTGATCGCTCGCTGGAAGTATTTCTGGCAATCCACGGTAGCGCTGGCGGTGGCGGTGTTCCTCTATGCGACCGCAACCCATGAGGGCCAAACCCAGCTGGTGGTGCCTTTCCTCAAGGATGTGATGCCGCAGCTTGGCTTGATGTTTATCGTGCTGACCTACTTTGTCATCGTCGGCACCTCCAACGCGGTCAACCTGACTGACGGTCTCGACGGTCTGGCCATCATGCCGACCGTGATGGTGGCGGGGGGCTTTGCCCTGATCGCCTGGGCTACCGGTAACGTCAACTTTGCCAACTACCTGCACATTCCCTACGTGCCCTATACCTCCGAGCTGGTGATCGTCTGTACCGCCATCGTCGGGGCGGGTCTGGGTTTCCTCTGGTTCAACACCTATCCGGCCCAGGTCTTTATGGGGGACGTTGGTTCCCTGGCGCTGGGCGGCGCGCTTGGCACCATCGCCGTGCTGGTCCGTCAGGAGTTCCTGTTGGTGATCATGGGCGGCGTCTTCGTGATGGAGACCGTCTCGGTGATCCTGCAGGTGGGTTCATACAAGCTGCGCGGCGTGCGGATCTTCCGCATGGCGCCGATCCATCACCACTACGAGAAGAAGGGCTGGCCGGAGCCGCGCGTCATCGTGCGCTTCTGGATCATCACCCTCGTGCTGGTGCTGCTGGGTCTTGCCACCCTGAAGGTGAGGTAAGGCCATGGTCATCATCATCGGATTGGGCAAAACCGGACTCTCCTGTGTCGATTACTTCCTCGGCCGTGGCGTGACGCCACTGGTGATGGATACCCGTGCCAACCCGCCCGGCAAGGATCAACTGCCGCTTGAGGTAGAGCTCATTCACGGTCTCGACGAGGCGCTGCTCAAGCAGGCGCACATGATCGTCGCGAGCCCGGGTATCGCGCTGGCGACCCCCGAACTGAAAGCCGCTGCCGAGTGTGGCGTGCAGATCGTCGGTGATATCGAGCTGTTTGTGCGCGAGACCCAGACCCCGGTCATCGCCATCACCGGCTCGAACGGCAAGAGCACGGTTACTACCCTGGTGGGCGAGATGATTGCCGAAGCCGGTCTCAATGTCGGTGTGGGCGGCAATATCGGCACGCCTGCGCTGGAGCTGCTCAAGCAGCCGATGGATCTCTGCGTGCTGGAGCTTTCCAGCTTCCAGTTGGAAACTACTCACAGTTTGCGTGCTGCCGCCTCCGTGGTGCTGAACCTCTCAGAAGATCACATGGATCGTTATCAGGGCATGGCCGACTATCGCGCCGCCAAGATGGAGATCCATCAGCACTCCAAACACATTCTGGTCAATCGTGATGATGCCCAGACCCTGCCTGATGTGGGTCAGGTGTGGCAGAGCTTTGGTCTCGACTGCAATGGCTATGGCCGCTGCCTGCTGGATGGCCGCTACTGGTTGACCCTGCACGGTGAACCACTGCTGGCGGTGGACGAGATGAAGATCGTCGGTGCCCACAATCAGGCCAACGCGCTGGCCGCCATGGCGTTGTGCGATGCGGTCGGCATTCCCCGTGCTGCGCAACTCACCGTGCTGCGTCGTTTCGAGGGCTTGCCCCATCGCGCCCGCTTCGTGCGGGAGGTGAACGGGGTGCGCTGGATCAACGACTCCAAGGCCACCAACGTGGGGGCGACTCTGGCTGCCGTTGCCGGTGTGCGCGAGTCGGTCAAGGGGCGCCTGCTGTTGCTGGCCGGTGGTCAGGGCAAGGGGCAGGATTTTGGCCCGATCCAGGCGCTGCTGGGCAACCAGATCGATCACATGTACTGCTTTGGTCAGGATGCCGAGGTGCTGTTGGCACTGGGAGAGCAGACCGAACGGGTGGCCGACTTGGCCGCTGCAGTTGCCAAAGCAGCGGCCGATGCCAAGCCCGGTGACTGGGTGCTGCTGGCGCCGGCCTGTGCCAGCCTCGATCAGTTCAAGTCGTTCGAGGTGCGCGGCGATCGCTTCACTGAGATGGTGCTGGCGCTATGAACGCCCTTCGCGCAGCAGCAGGTCTATTCCAGCGCTGGTTGTTACCGGCGCGTCCTGCCGGTCTCTACGATCGGCAGCTGGTACTGCTGGCGCTCTCCCTGATGGCGGTCGGGGTGGTCATCGTGGCCTCGGCGTCGATTCCCGAGGGGATTGCGCTGGGGGATGACCCCTTCATGTTTGTGAAGCGTCACGCCCTGTTTCTGGTGATGGCGCTCGGTATCTCCTGGTTTGTGTTGCAGGTGCCGATGGCGCGCTGGCAACAGCACAACGGCCCCATGTTGCTGCTGGCGATCTTGATGCTGGTGCTGGTGCTGCTGGTGGGGCGGAACGTCAACGGTGCGGTGCGCTGGTTGCCGCTCGGTCCCTTCAACCTGCAGCCTGCCGAGTTTGGCAAGCTGGCGCTGTTTGTCTATCTGGCCGGTTATCTGGTGCGGCGCCAGAGCGAAGTGCGTGAAGCCTGGATCGGCTTCCTGAAACCGCTGGCGGTGTTCGGGGTGCTGGCGGTCTTGCTGCTGTTGCAACCTGATCTGGGTTCTACCGTGGTGATGTTCGTTACCTCGTTCGGCATGCTGTTTCTGGCCGGTGCCCGACTGGGGCAGTTTTTGACCCTGATCGGCGCGGGCCTCGGCTCGGTGGTGATGCTGATCATCGTCGAGCCCTACCGGATGCGGCGGGTGACCTCCTTTATGGATCCCTGGGCCGATCCGTTTGGCAGCGGCTACCAGTTGACCCAGTCGCTGATGGCGTTTGGTCGTGGCAGCTGGTTTGGCGAAGGGCTTGGCAACTCTATTCAGAAGATGGAGTACCTGCCGGAAGCGCACACCGACTTCGTGTTTGCGATCCTCGGTGAAGAGCTGGGTTACGTCGGGGTGCTGGGCGCCCTGTTCCTGATTTTTGCGCTGGCGGTCAAGGCGCTCAAGCTGGGGCATCGCGCGCTGGTGGCCGAGCGGCTCTATGACGGTTATCTGGCGATCGGCATCGGCATCTGGTTCAGCTTCCAGACCTTCGTCAACGTTGGCGCAGCCAGCGGCATGATGCCGACCAAGGGCTTGACCCTGCCGCTGGTCAGTTACGGTGGTTCCAGTCTCATCATCATGTCGGTGGCGGTGAGCATGTTGATTCGAATCGATTTTGAGTTGCGTCAGGCGACAGCCCAGGCGCGCGTGCGGGAGGTTTAGTGAGCAAGACTCTGTTGGTGATGGCAGGTGGTACCGGTGGGCATGTGTTCCCCGGTCTGGCCGTGGCCGATCGCCTGAAGGCCCAGGGCTGGACTGTCCACTGGCTCGGCACTGCCGACCGGATGGAGGCGGAGCTGGTGCCCGCCCACGGTTATCCCATCTCCTTCATCGATATTCAGGGGGTGCGTGGCAACGGCATCAAACGACTGCTGGTGGCGCCCTATCGCATCGTCAAATCGATCCTGCAGGCGCGTCAGGTGCTCAAGACCGTTCGCCCTGATGTGGTGCTCGGCATGGGCGGTTTTGCTTCCGGCCCGGGTGGCGTGGCGGCCTGGTTCTCCGGCATCCCGCTGCTGCTCCATGAGCAGAATGCTGCTGCCGGCATGACCAACAAGTTGCTGGCCCGTATCGCCAGGCGGGTGTTGATGGCATTTCCGGGCGCCTTCGCGCCGAGCCGTCGCACCGCAGTGGTGGGCAATCCGGTGCGTCCCGAAGTGGTCGCCCTGCCGGATCCGCAACTGCGCAGCGGAGCCGAGCCACTGCATCTGCTGATCGTGGGTGGCAGTCTGGGTGCGCGGGTGCTCAACGAGCAGGTACCTGCTGCGGTGGCGGCATCCGGCGTGCCCATTGAAGTGCGTCACCAGTGTGGCAAGGGCAATGCTGAGGCCGTCTCTGCTGCCTATGCCCAGCACGGCATCAATGCCGAGGTGAGCGAGTTTATTAAGGATATGGCCAGCGCCTACGCCTGGGCCGACCTGGTGGTCTGCCGTGCCGGTGCCCTGACTGTTTCCGAAGTGGCTGCCGCCGGTGTGGCCGCCATTTTCGTGCCGCTGCCCCATGCGGTGGATGATCACCAGACCCGTAACGCCCTGACCCTGGTTGACGGCGGTGCGGCCGAGTTTCTGCCCCAGTCCGAGCTGAATACCGCATCGCTGGCGGCGCGCCTGACCTGGCTGGCTGGTCGCCGGGAGACCCTGTTTAACATGGCGAAAGCGGCTCGTCGCGTCGCCATCACAGATGCGGCCGAGCGGGTTGCTGATGAGTGCAAACAGCTCGCAACCGGGCTGCGTGGTAAAGATTGATGAGCAAGGTTGCAGCGGTGACACCGTGCAGCCTTGTACCTGTATGTATTGATGCCGCCGTACAGCCGCGCTTTGACGGCACATGGCCTGCGGCAGACTAAAGAGACGATTATGACCAAGGTTGAACTGGCAAAACTGCGTACTGTGATCCCCGAAATGCGCCGCGTGCGTCGCATCCACTTTATCGGCATCGGTGGTGCCGGTATGGGCGGGATCGCCGAAGTGCTTGCCAACGAAGGGTATCAGGTAACGGGTTCTGATCTGGCTCGCAACGCCGTGACCGAGCGGTTGGCCGGACTGGGCGCCCACATCTTCGTCGGCCACAGTGCCGAACACGTTGAGGGGGCCAGCGTGGTAGTGGTCTCTACTGCCATCAAGCAGGACAACCCGGAGCTGCTGGCTGCCCGCGAACTGCGGATCCCGGTGGTGCGCCGTGCCGAGATGCTGGCCGAGCTGATGCGTTTCCGTCACGGTATCGCCATTGCCGGTACCCACGGCAAGACCACCACCACCAGTCTGGTGGCGAGCATCTATGCCGAAGCCGACCGCGACCCGACCTTCGTCATCGGTGGCCTGCTCAACAGTGCCGGTACCAATGCCCGACTGGGCAGCAGCCGCTACCTGATTGCCGAGGCGGACGAGAGCGACGCCTCTTTCCTGCATCTGCAGCCGATGGTCTCTATCGTGACCAACATCGAAGCGGATCACATGGACACCTACGGCGGTGACTTCTCCAAGCTGAAGGCCACCTTCATCGAGTTTCTGCACAATCTGCCCTTCTACGGGCTGGCGGTGGTCTGCATCGATGATCCGGTGATCCGTGGCATGTTGCCCGAGATTGCTCGCCCGACCCTGACCTACGGTCTCTCTGACGATGCCGATGTGCAGGTGCTGGATTTTGTCCAGACCACCAACCACAGCTGCTTCCGTGTTCGCCGCAAAGAGGCCGGTGAGCTGCAGGTGACCCTCAATTTGCCGGGTATTCACAACGCATTGAACGCCGCAGCGGCGATAGCTGTCGCGACAGAGGACGGGGTCAGCGACGAGGCCATCATCTCTGCACTGGCCAAATTTGAAGGGGTCGGTCGTCGCTTCCAGCAGTATGGCGAGTTTGAAACCGGTCGCGGCAAGGCGATGCTGGTGGACGATTACGGCCACCACCCGAGTGAAGTGAAGGTCACCATCAACGCCGCCCGCGCCGGTTGGCCCGAGAAGCGTCTGGTGATGGTGTTCCAGCCGCACCGTTATACCCGCACCCGCGACCTCTACGAGGACTTCGCCGATGTGCTCTCCAAGGTAGACGTGCTGGTGATGCTGGAGGTTTATGCTGCCGGTGAGGAGCCGATCCCGGGCGCTGATGGACGGGCACTGTGCCGCTCCATTCGCTCGCGTGGCAACCTGGAACCCATCTTCGTCGCCACGCCAGATGACGTGCCAGCCGTGCTGGCCGACCTGATCGGCGAGGGGGATCTGGTGTTGACTCAAGGCGCCGGGAACGTCGGGGCGCTGGCCCGTCGTCTCGGAGAGATGAAATTGAGCATAGATAGCATGAAATCTGGCGCCTGAGGGCCCAATGAGTATTTTGACCGCCAAGCCGGGGCCTATATAATGGCGAACCGGTCTGTCAAAGGCCGGTTTAGCGCGTTACACGGGGATCGATCGGGTGGAGGCAAGGGCACAGGGGCGCACCAAGGGTGGCTTCATCGCAGGGGTAGCGTTTTTCCTGCTGGTGATATGGGGCTGCTACCGGACGGCGCTGGATGTTAAAGGTTGGCTGACAGATGCCAACCGGTTGCCCATGAGCGAGCTGTTGCTGCAGGGGCAACACCAGTATTTGCAAACCGAAGAGCTGCGGATGGCCGTGCTGGATGGCGCCGAGCTGCGCAACTTCTTCGAATTGGACGTCAACGAATTGCAGGCAAGGCTCAATGCCTTGCCATGGGTGGCCTCGGTCTCGGTACGAAAGAAGTGGCCGAACAAGATCAAGATCTACCTCACGGAACAAGATGTGGCGGCGCGCTGGAATGGCAACCGCTTCGTCAACACCAAGGGCAAGGTATTCAGTGCCCCGGATCGGGTCAAGACGCCGCTGTTGCAGCTGTCAGGGCCGGATGACCAGGCCGCCCGGGTGTTGAAAGAGAGTCGGCAGTACGAGTCGCAACTGGCTGCCAAGGGATACAAGTTGCTGGGGGTGAATCTGACCCCCCGCCATGCCTGGGAACTGACCCTGGATGGCAATATCAAGCTGTTCCTGGGACGCAATGACATTGCGCTCCGGTTACAGCGGTTTATCGATGCCTTCCCGGTTATCGAACCTCGTGCGCAAGTCGCCTACGTGGATCTTCGATACGACACCGGAATGGCAGTTGGCTGGAAGAAGAGCGAAGAGAAAGTGCATGACCAACACCGCAGATAGGAATTTGATTGTCGGACTGGATATCGGCACAACCAAGGTGGCGGTTCTGGTCGGGGAAGTATTGCCGGACGGTGAACTGAACGTCATCGGTATGGGCAGTCACGCTTCTCGCGGAATGGAGAAGGGCGGGGTCAATGACCTCGACTCCGTGGTCAAGTCACTGCGCCGCGCGGTGGAAGAGGCCGAGATGATGGCAGATTGCCAGATCAGCTCGGTCTATCTGGGGTTGTCCGGCAAGCATATCGATTGCCGCAACGAGACCGGTATGGTGCCCATCTCTGATGAAGAGGTGACTCAGGAGGATGTGGACAACGTGATCCACACTGCCAAGTCGGTTCGCCTCTCCGACGAGCTGCGCGTGCTGCATGTCCTGCCTCAGGAGTTTGCCATCGATTATCAGGAAGGGATCAAGAATCCGGTCGGCCTCTCCGGTGTGCGGATGGCGGCCAAGGTTCACCTGATCACCTGCCACAACGACATGGCTCGCAACATTGAGAAATGTGTGGAGAAGGTCGGTTTGCGCGTGGATCAACTGATCTTCTCCGCGCTGGCCTCCAGCTATGCCGTGTTGACCGAAGACGAGAAAGAGCTGGGTGTCTGCGTGGTGGACATCGGTGGCGGCACCATGGACATGTCGCTGTTTACCGGCGGTGCTCTGCGCCACACCAAGGTGATCCCGTACGCTGGCAGCACTGTGACCAGCGACATCGCCTATGCCTTCGGCACGCCGCCGCTCGACGCGGAAGCGATCAAGGTGCGCTACGGTTGCGCCCTCGGTCGTCTGGTCAGCAAGGAAGACAATATTGAAGTACCCAGTGTCGGCGGTCGTCCGGCGCGCAGCCTGCAACGGCAGACACTGGCTGAAGTGATTGAGCCCCGTTACACCGAGTTGCTCTCCATGGTGAATGATGAGCTGGTGCGGGTACAAAGCGAGTTGAAAGCGCAGGGGGTCAAGCATCAGCTGGCAGCCGGTGTGGTCTTGACCGGCGGCGCTGCCCAGATTGAAGGCATTGTGGAGTGTGCAGAGCAGATCTTCCAGAGCCAGGTCCGGGTGGGAGAGCCCATGAACATACGTGGTTTGAGTGATTACGTGCAGGCACCGGTGTACTCGACTGCGGTCGGGTTGCTGCAATATGGTCGCACCCATCAAGCCACAGGTAGCAACAAAGAATATGCCGCCAAGGCAAGCGTCGGTGGCCTGGTCAAACGGGTTAGCAACTGGCTGCGTGGCGAGTTCTAAGAATTTTGCTGAGTCAGGCAAATAAAGCGGAGAGACAACATGTTTGAATTTATGGATAGCCACACTGACGAAGCCGTCATTAAAGTGATCGGTGTAGGTGGCGGCGGCGGTAACGCTGTCGAACACATGGTTCGTCAAAATATTGAGGGTGTTGAGTTTATTACCGTCAACACCGATGCCCAGGCACTGCGTAACTCCAGCGCCAACACTACCCTGCAGATCGGCGGTGGCATCACCAAGGGTCTGGGTGCCGGCGCCAATCCGGAAGTGGGTCGTGATGCGGCCATGGAAGATCGCGAAGCGCTGCGTGAGCTGCTGACCGGTTCCGACATGGTGTTCATCGCCGCCGGTATGGGTGGTGGTACCGGTACCGGTGCTGCGCCGATCGTGGCCGAAGTGGCGCGCGAGATGGGCATCCTGACCGTTGCTGTGGTGACCAAGCCGTTCTCCTTCGAAGGGAAGAAGCGGATGGGCTTCGCCGCCCACGGTATCGAAGAGCTCTCCAAGAACGTCGACTCCCTGATCACCATCCCCAACGACAAGTTGCTGAAGGTGCTGGGTCGCGGTATCTCCCTCCTGGACGCCTTCAAGGCGGCCAACGATGTACTGCTTGGCGCGGTACAGGGCATTGCCGAGCTGATCACCCGTCCGGGCTTGATCAACGTCGACTTCGCTGACGTGCGTACCGTTATGCGCGAAATGGGTACTGCCATGATGGGTACCGGTTCCGCCTCTGGTGATGACCGTGCCGAAGAAGCTGCCGAGAAAGCCATCTCCAGCCCGCTGCTGGAAGATGTGGATCTGGCTGGTGCCCGTGGCATCCTGGTCAACATCACCGCCGGTATGGACATGACCATCGAAGAGTTCGAAACCGTGGGTAACGCGGTCAAGGCCTTCGCTTCCGAGAACGCCACTGTAGTTGTGGGTACCGTAATCGATCCGGAAATGCACGACGAACTGCGTGTGACCGTGGTTGCTACCGGTATCGGTGCCGAGCGCAAGCCCGACATCACGCTAGTCAAGAGCAGCCAGGTGCAAGAGCGCCCGGTGCGTCAGCCGCTGGTTAGCGACATGATGCAAGGCCGCGTGATGGACGAAGCCCCGGCCAAGGTGGTCAACGCCGAGCCGCAAGCTCGTCGTGAACCGGATTACCTAGATATTCCGGCGTTCCTGCGCAAGCAAGCTGACTAAGCCTCTTATGGGTCTCGTTTGTTTGTTGTTCAAGGAATGTGCTAAGATGGCCTGCCAACGACCATCTGGTCCGGATTTTAAGCTGTTTAGGGTACACCCATGATTAGACAAAGAACCTTGAAAACGAGTGTACAGGCGACTGGTGTCGGCCTGCATTCGGGCCGGAAAGTCACCATGACGTTCCGTCCGGCGCCTGTGAACACAGGGATCGTTTACTTGCGTACCGACCTGAATCCTGTGGTGGAGCTGCCAGCCAATGCCGATCAGGTGCGCGATACCGTGCTCTGTACCGCTCTGGTCAACGAAGCCGGTGTCCGTGTCTCTACCATTGAGCACCTCTCTGCCGCGCTGGCCGGGATGGGGATCGACAACCTCTACGTTGAGGTTGACGCACCCGAGATCCCGGTAATGGACGGTAGTGCGCATCCCTTTATCTACCTGCTGCAGGAAGTCGGGATCCGTGAGCAGAATGCTGCCAAGCAGTTTGTGCGGATCAAGAAGAGCATCCGGGTTGAAGACGGCGACAAGTGGGCGGAATTCCACCCCTATCGCAACGGCTTCAAGATGGATCTCGAGATCGATTTCCAGCATCCGGTCTTTGAAGGGCGCAATCAGCGTTGCGTACTGGATTTCTCCGGTGCCTCCTTCGTGAAAGAGATCAGCCGTGCCCGTACCTTCGGGTTCATGCGTGATATCGAGTACCTGCGTTCCCAGAACCTGGCGCTGGGCGGAAGCCTGGAAAACGCCGTGGTACTGGACGATTATCGGGTGCTGAACGAAGACGGTTTGCGTTATGAGGACGAATTCGTCAAGCACAAGATGCTGGACGCGATCGGTGACCTCTATATGTGTAACCGCAGCATCATCGGTGAGTTCCGTGCCTACAAGACCGGACATGCCCTGAACAACAAGCTGCTGCGTGCCTTGCTGGCCGAGCAGGAGGCTTGGGAACTGGTGACCTTCGAGGGTGAGGGCGACAAAGCGCCTATCGCTTACTACGATAACGGTCTGGTTCTGGCCTGATAGCTGTGCAACGGAACGTCGGTCCTCTCTCCGCACCGACGTTCCGTCATTTGTTTACTCCATCCTTTAATACCGATTATCTCCCGGTTTTATTTCCCGTGCAGGCTCCTGGCCGCACCTGACCGAGCAGACTGATTTCTATGAGCATTACCCTGATCCTCCACGGCAAGCAGCGACGCAAGTTGCACCTGCCCAAACAACGTCTGGCCTGGGTCGGCGGTATTCTCTTCTCCCTGTTGGCCCTTGGTGGTGGTTGGCTCTGGCAGAGCTGGCACCAGAAAATGGAGGCGCTGGAAGTGGCGCTTGCCGTTGCCGAGCAACAGTCCGTTGACCAGAGTGGTGACGAAGCCCGTGAACAGTTGGCGATGCTGGCTGCTCAGGTGGGCACCATGCAGGGTCAGCTTGGCCGTCTCAATGCCCTCGGTGAACGATTGACCGAGCAGGCCGATCTCGATCCCGACGAGTTCAATTTCAAAGAGCTGCCTCCGATGGGCGGCCCTTCTTATGATGAAGAGCTGGAAGTGAGCCTCAACGAGCTGCAAGCCTCGATGAAGCACCTCAGCCAGCAGCTCAGCAGCCGTGAAGAGCAGCTGTCGGTACTTGAATCTTTCATCATGAATCACCATATCACCGATGCCGGTTTTATTTCCGGCACGCCAGTCAAACAGGAGCGAGTTTGGGTCTCGTCCGGGTTTGGTGGACGGGTCGATCCGTTCAACGGGCGTGCCAAGATGCACAAAGGGGTCGATTTCCGTGGCAAACCCGGAACCCCGATTCTGGCCACCGGGCCCGGCATTGTCAGCTGGGCGGGCCGTCATCCGGAATTTGGCAATATGGTGGAGATTAATCACGGCAATGGCTTGGTCACCCGCTATGCCCACAACTCCAAGTTGCTGGTTGAGGTGGGCACCCTGGTTGATCAGGGTCAGAAGATTGCCTTGATGGGACGCACCGGTCGCGCGACCGGGGTCCATTTGCATTACGAAGTGTTGAAAGATGGTCGTCAGGTCAACCCCGCACGCTTTCTCAGTGCCAGACGGGGTTAGGTTTTTTTCTTCAGGTTCCAGTGACGGAACGCTTTTATAACCAGAAATAGTTGGTACCCATGATTAGCACACTGCTTACCAAGATTATCGGCAGCCGGAACGACAGAACGCTCAAGGCTTTGCGCAAAATTGTAAAACAGATCAATGCCATGGAGCCGCAGTTCGAGGCTCTTTCCGATGCCGAGTTGCAGGCCAAAACGGCTGAATATCGTCAGCGTATCGAGCAGGGTGAGACCCTGGAGCAGTTGCTGCCGGAAGCGTTCGCGACCGTGCGTGAAGCCTCCAAGCGGGTGTTCGGCATGCGTCACTTCGACGTGCAGCTGATCGGCGGCATGGTGCTGAACTCCAACCGCATCGCGGAAATGAAAACCGGTGAAGGTAAGACCCTGACCGCAACCCTGCCAGCTTACCTGAACGCCCTGAGTGGCCGCGGTGTGCACGTCGTGACGGTGAACGACTATCTGGCCAAGCGTGATGCGGAGGCGAACCGCCCGCTGTTTGCCTTCCTCGGCATGACCGTCGATTGCAACGTGCCCGGTATGGATGCATCCCAGAAGCGTGACGCCTACGCCGCCGACATCACCTACGGTACCAACAACGAATTCGGTTTTGACTACCTGCGCGACAACATGGCGTTCTCGCCGGAGCAGCGCGTACAGCGCCCGCTCAACTACGCGCTGGTGGATGAGGTGGACTCGGTGCTTATCGATGAAGCCCGTACTCCGCTCATCATCTCCGGCCCAGCTGAAGACAGCTCAGAGCTCTATATCCGCGTCAACAAGCTGATCCCGCTGCTGGTCAAGCAGGACAAGGAAGACACCGAAGAGTACACCGGTGACGGTCACTACACGGTGGACGAGAAGAACCGTCAGGCCCTGCTGACCGAAAACGGTCAGATCTTCGTGGAAGAGCTGCTCAAGAAAGAGGGGCTGCTGGATGAGAACGACTCCCTGTTCTCCGCCTCCAACATCAGCCTGCTGCACCACGTCAACGCCGGTCTGCGCGCTCACACCCTGTTCGAGCGCAACGTCGACTACATCGTCCAGAAAGACGAGATCGTCATCGTCGACGAGCACACCGGCCGTACCATGCCGGGTCGTCGCTGGTCCGATGGCCTGCATCAGGCCGTTGAAGCGAAGGAAGGGGTGAAGATCCAGAACGAGAACCAGACACTGGCCTCCATCACCTTCCAGAACTACTTCCGTCTCTACAACAAGCTGGCGGGGATGACAGGTACTGCGGATACCGAAGCCTTTGAATTCCAGCAGATTTATGGCCTGGATACCGTGGTTATCCCGACCAACAAGCCGATGGTGCGCAAGGACATGGGCGATCTGGTCTACCTGACCGCCAATGAGAAGTATGCCGCCATCATCGAAGATATCCGTCAGTGTGTGGCCAAGGGCCAGCCTGTACTGGTTGGTACTGTCTCTATCGAGAACTCCGAGCTGCTCTCTGGCATCCTGACCAAAGAGAAGATCCCGCACAAGGTGCTGAACGCCAAGTTCCACGCCATGGAAGCGGAGATCGTCGCCCAGGCCGGTCAGACTGGTGCGGTCACCATCGCGACCAACATGGCCGGTCGTGGTACCGACATCGTGTTGGGCGGCAACTGGCAGGCAGAGATTGCCAAGCTGGAGAACCCGACCAGCGAGCAGATTGCCGAGCTGAAAGCCGCCTGGCAGGTGCGTCACGATGCGGTGCTGGCCGCTGGTGGTCTGCACATTATCGGCACCGAGCGTCACGAATCCCGTCGTATCGACAACCAGCTGCGCGGCCGTTCCGGTCGTCAGGGTGACCCGGGCTCCTCCCGTTTCTACCTCTCCATGGAAGATACCCTGATGCGGATCTTCGCCTCCGATCGCGTGACCGGCATGATGAAGAAGCTGGGCATGGAAGAGGGCGAAGCCATCGAGCACCCGTGGGTCACCAAGGCGATCGAAAACGCCCAGCGCAAGGTGGAAGGTCGCAACTTCGACATCCGCAAGAGCTTGCTGGAGTTTGATGACGTTGCCAACGACCAGCGCAAGGTGGTCTACGAGCAGCGCAACGAGCTGCTGGATACCAACGACATCTCCGAGACCATCCACGTTATCCGTGATGATGTGTACGGCGCCGTGATCGATGAATACATCCCGCCCCAGTCTCTGGAAGAGATGTGGGATGTGCCGGGTCTGGAAGCACGCCTGAAGGCCGACTTCGCGCTGGATTTGCCGCTGCAACAGTGGCTGGCGGAAGATGACAAGCTGTATGAAGAGAAGCTGCGCGAGCGCATTCTGGACGAAGCCACCAAGCTCTATGCCCACAAGGAGGAGCTGGTCGGCAAAGAGGTGCTGCGCAACTTCGAGAAGGCAGTGATGCTGCAAACTCTGGATGGTCTGTGGAAAGAGCATCTGGCGGCCATGGATCACCTGCGTCAGGGCATCCATCTGCGCGGTTACGCCCAGAAGAACCCCAAGCAGGAGTACAAGCGCGAATCCTTCGATCTGTTCACCCAGATGCTGGAAACCCTCAAGCGCGACGTGGTCAGCATCCTGAGCCGTGTTCAGGTGCAGGAGCGCGATGTGGAAGCGATGGAAGAGCAGCAACGCCAGCAGGCGGAAGCCGCTCCCCGCACCTACACCCACGCCGCTGCCGAGAGCCAGCTGGCCGATGAACAGGCCGCAGCCGAAGATGGCCACACCACCTTCGTGCGCGACGAGCAGAAGGTTGGTCGCAACGATCCCTGCCCGTGCGGTTCCGGCAAGAAGTACAAGCACTGCCATGGTCAGTTGACCTGATACCCTGCCATGATGAATACACCGCCCTCCGGGCGGTGTATTCATTTTCGGACCAAGGAGCGGACGATGAGCAGATTTCCGGCGGGATGGGATGGGGAGGCACATGGGCACTGGCTGCAGGAGAGACGCCAGGAGGCTATCCGGTGTGTGCTGAACAGGCTGAACGCAGAGACGAACAAATCCGTTCCCTTGCAACTGCAGTTTGCCTATTACCTCTTTTTGTCCGGCGATCCCGCCTCGGCGGCCCAGGTGCTGACGCTGGCGTACCGGGCCACGCCCGATAACATTGAGGTGCTGCGCAATCTCTGTGTCTGCCTCTCGCGCTCCGATCAACATGAGCGGGCCGTGACGCACCTGGTCGAACTGGTGCGGCGCGAGCCGGATGATTATCTGGTTCATGACGGGCTTTGCGCCTCCCTTGCCAAGCTAGGGCGTCATGAAGAAGCGGCGAAAGCAGGGACCCGTGCCCTGACTCTCAAGGATGAGGCTGTCTCGCAGCCCGTCGCGGGGTGGGCGCTGCCGGCAGAGGGGCCGGATGCCTGGCTCGCGGAGCAGGGGAAGAAGCAGGCAGTCATCGCATTCTCCTTGTGGGGAGCGCAGCCCCGCTATTTACGGGGGGCGCTCGACAATGTGCTGGCAGCAGCCTACCTCTATCCCGGCTGGCGGGTGCGCTTCTATGTGGATGGCAGCGTCCCTCAGGGGTTTCTGGTCTGCCTGCAGGAACATGGCGCCGAGATAAAGGTACAGCCCGATGGCCAATCCCAGCGTCAGCGCCTCTGCTGGCGCTTCCAGGTCACCAATGATCCCGGAGTGGGGCGTTTTCTTGTACGCGATGCTGACTCCGTGCTGAATCTGCGGGAGCGGTGGGCGGTCGATGACTGGCTTGCATCGGGGCGCTGGTTCCATATCATGCGTGACTGGTGGAGCCACACCGATCTGGTGCTGGCCGGCATGTGGGGTGGTGTGGCCGGTGTGCTGCCTCCCCTTGCGCCGCTGATGGCGAGCTATCAACCCAGTACCATGGAAACCCCTAACATCGACCAGTGGTTCTTGCGAGACTGTTTATGGCGCTATTTGCGCCAGAGCGCGCGGGTACACGATCGTTGTTTCACTCCGCCTGGTGCGGTGCCTTGGCCGCAGGTTGCGCCGCCGGGCAATGAGCATGTCGGGCAGGATCTCTTCAGGGCGCGGGGGGAGCAGCAGGCTATTCGGCTTGCCCCTTGGATCGCCCGTTTGCCGTGTTTACGCTGAGGACAATGATGGAACAGAAGAAACGGATCTGGGTGGCGGTTGGCGTCATCGAGAATGAACGGGGCGATATCTTCATCGCCAGGCGCTCCTCCGATCGCCATCAGGGGGATCGCTGGGAGTTTCCCGGTGGCAAGGTGGAGTCCGGTGAGGATCTGCTGACTGCGCTGGATCGGGAGCTGTGGGAAGAGATCGGTATTCGGGTTTTGGATTGTGCCCCCTTTATGGAACTGCAGCACGACTACCCCGAGAAGCAGGTATTGCTGGATATCTGGAAGGTGACCCGTTTCAGCGGCGAGCCGTTCGGCAAGGAGGGTCAGGAGTGTCTGTGGGTGCCGGTGGCCGAGCTGCACAGCTACCATTTCCCCGATGCCAATGGCCCGATTGTAGCGCGGCTACAGGGTCTGCTGGCGTGAGCCGGTAGCAATCAACAAGCATGAAAAAAGGGCCAATCGGCCCTTTTTTCATATTGCAGAGGTGCGTGACCAGGGGCTTACAGCCACTGATCGCCCTCTTCCGGCTCCGGCAGCAGATCAGGGTTGATTTCGCCGGGAATGCGCTTCTCTTCATCGGCCCATTCGCCGAGATCGATCAGCTGGCAGCGCTTGCTGCAGAAGGGGCGGAACGGACTCTGCGGGCCCCACTCCACTTCGCTCTGACAGGTCGGACACTTTACCTTGGTGACCATAAGCCCTCCTTAGCAGCAGGCGAGCTGGAACGGCACGTCGCCAATCGGCTGTTCTGCGGTGGGCAGAAAGCGTAGGGCGAAGCGGTTCTTGTGGCCGCTCAAGGTCGGGTAGCAGAACAGATTGCCCGGCAGCTTGATGCGGATCAGCTCGGCGCTCTCGGCGGTGTCCTGGAAGAAACCGTTGCTGGCAACCTGCTCACTGAAGCTGCCTGATTCGCGCCACAGGCGCAGCAGCAGAGTGATGGCATTCATCAGCAGATTGATATCGCTCAGCCAGCCTTGCATCTGCTGGTGACGGGCAATGGCCGGTGTGCCGAGCCAGTGGTGTAGCTGCGGCACATCGAAGGCACACAGGCCACCAGGGATGGAGAAACGCTGGCGAATGGAGCCGAGCAGACGATCCTCTTTCAGGCGGGCACCCGGGCGTGGCGAGTTGAGCAGATTGCGGGAGAGCTGACTGCTCTCTTGCTGCATCAGTTTGATCTGCTCCAGATCGACGTCGGGCAGGCTGGCCCAGTGGCTCAGACGCTGGCCGAGACGCTCCAGATCCTTGATGAGGTCGGCGCGCAGGTCACCACGCTCCAGCAACTCCTGCAGATCGAACAGCCCCTTGAAGAAGGCGATGTGTGCCCAGGATTGTTCACTCTCCAGATTGTCGCGGATCTGGGAAAACAGGGACTCCAGACGAAGATAGGTCCGGCTTTTTTCATTGAGGGGGAAATCGTAAATCATGCCTAATCCTGGCCAGCCATAAACCGGCCTAGTGTACTCACACTTGGTGGGCTTGTTGAGAGGCAATTGCCAGATATGTCTCGTGCAGCGCCAAAATCCGCGTTTTAATCGCCATTTCGCTGCCATTGTGGTTTTCAATGACATCATCCGCCGCAGCGAGGCGTTCCGCCAGACTCGCTTGGGCCGCAATGATGGCACGGGCCTGCTCGGCCGATACCCCATCCCGGCGGCAGGTGCGCTCAATCTGGGTGGCTTCATCCACATCGATCACCAGCACCCGATTGGCGAGGCCGGTGAGTTTGTTCTCCACCAGCAGCGGCACCACCAGCAGGCAGTAAGGTGAACTGGCTGCGGCACATTGGCGCTGCATTTCGCTGCGAATAAGCGGGTGAAGCAGGGCATTGAGCCACTCCTTGGCCTGTGGATCGCTGAAGACCCGCTCGCGCAGGGCACGACGGTCGAGTTGACCGCTCGGATCAATCACATCCGGGCCAAAATGGTCGGCGATGGCGGCAAGGGCCGGGGTGCCCGGCTCGACCACTTCGCGGGCGATCACATCGGCATCCACCACCTCGATACCCAGCGCGGCAAACTGATTGGCGATAGTGGTCTTGCCGCTGCCGATACCACCTGTGATAGCAACTACATACATGGGGGCCTCTTGCTCAAAGCAGGGTAGAGAGATACCAGCGGGTGATGGTATCGCCCCACAACAGGGCGATCCAGCCCGCGATGGCGAGGTAGGGGCCGAAGGGGATAGGCTTGCCCTGATGGTGTTTGTGCAAGGCGATCAGGCTGATGCCGATCACGGCGCCGACCAGAGATGAGAGCAGCAGAATTATGGGCAGCGCCTGCCAACCGAGCCAGGCGCCCAGCGCCGCCAGCAGCTTGAAGTCGCCATAGCCCATCCCCTCCTTGCCAGTGAGCAGCTTGAAAGCCCAGTAGAGGCTCCAGAGCACCAGATAGCCCGCCATGGCGCCGATCACGGCATCTGCCAGCGGCACGAAACCACCAGCCAGATTGAACAGCAGCCCGCCCCACAGCAGTGGCAGGGTGAGCTGGTCGGGCAGCAACATCTTGTCGAGATCGATGAAGGTGAGGGCGACCAGCACCCAGGTCAGCAACAGGGCGGCCAGTGTGCCCCAGCCCGGTGTTATGACCATGGCTACGGCCACCGAGAGCAGGGCGGTCAGCAGCTCTACCAGCGGATAGCGGGCCGAGATGGGGGCCTGACAGTCGCGGCAACGCCCTTTGAGCCAGAGCCAGCTCAACAGCGGGATGTTCTCCAGCGCAGTGATGGCGTGGCCACAGTGAGGGCATGCGGAGCGCGGCACCATCAGGTTGTAGCGCTCTGGCGCAGTGGCCTCCTCATCAGGGGCGAAGTAGCTGCGATACTCGGCCTGCCACTCCCGCTCCAGCATGATGGGCAGGCGGTGGATCACTACGTTGAGGAAGCTGCCGATCATCAGGGAGAAGAGAAAAACCAGCGAGAAGTAGAGCCAGGGCAAGCTGTGAACCAGCTCGAGAAGAAGTGTCATAACCAACCGTCAGTTATTGAATGAGGGGGAGGGCATGGTTGTGGTGCCATGCCCTGATGAATCAGCCTACAACGTCGCCAAGCTTGAAGATGGGCAGGTACATGGCGATAACCATGCCGCCGACCAGCACCCCGAGCACCACCATGATGAGGGGTTCCAGCAGGCTGGTGAGGCCATCGACCAGATCATCCACCTCCTGTTCGAAGATGGTGGCGACCTTGGAGAGCATATCATCGATGGCACCGGACTCCTCACCGATCATCACCATCTGGATCACCATGTCGGGGAAGAGATCGACGGTGCGCATCGCCACGTTGATCTGCATGCCTGCCACCACCTCGTTGCGGATGGCCATGACCGCGGTGCGATAGACATAGTTGCCCGAGGCCCCTGCTGCCGAAATCAGCGCATCCACCAGCGGGATACCGGCGGAGAAGGTGGTCGACAGAGTACGGGCAAAGCGGGCCATCGCCGCCTTGTGCAGGATCATTCCGACCACCGGAATGGTGAGGACGAACTTGTCGGTATTGTCTTTCACCTTCTGGGAGGCCCGCCAGGCCCGCACGTAAAGGAAGATGCCAAGGGCCGTGCCACCAAAGAAGACATACCACCAGTTCTGCATAAAGCGGGAGATGCCGATAACAAACTGGGTGAACACCGGCAGCTCGGCGCCGAAGCTCTTGAAGATATCCTCGAACTGCGGAATGACGAACAGCAGCAGGATGGAGGTGACCACGATGGCGACCAGAATGACCATGGTGGGATAGAACATCGCCTTCTTGATCTTCGACTTGAGCGCTTCCGACTTTTCCCGGTAAGTGGCGATACGGTCGTAGATGGTCTCCAGCGCACCGGATTGCTCACCGGCTTCCACCAGATCGCAGTAGAGATCATCGAAATAGAGAGGATGGCGACGCAGCGCCTCCGACATGGGGGTACCGGTCTCCACATCGGCGGCAATCTGCCCCATCAGCTCGCGCATCGAGGCTTTCTCGTGGCTGCGGGCGATGATCTGCAGGCTCTGCACCAGCGGTACACCGGCGGAGAGCATGGTGGTGATCTGACGGGAGACGATGGCGATATCCATCGGTTTGATCTTGGCGCCTCCCTTGGAGAAGAGCCCTTGGGATTTCTTGGCTACCTTGGTGACGTTGACCCCCTGCTTGCGCAGTTCGGTCTTGACGGTGTTGATGCTGTCGGCCTGCAGCTCGCCGGAGACCTTCTGCCCCTTGCGATTTACTCCGTGCCAGCGGAAGGCGAAGACTTTCTTGGGGGCATTGTTCTTTTTCGTTAGGGTTGCCATCTTTGCATCCTGCAATGGGGTTGGTTGTCAGAGTCGGACTCCGCACATCACCAACCTGGTCAAGGAGCCCGACTGGCTTGATGCCTGCGGGGTACTGATAGGGTGGGTGGTACCTTCTTGGCGCCAGCCCGGTCACTTGAATATCTGATTACTCTGTTGTCCGGACTATCATCCGTTCCGTATTCGTTAACGGCTGATAGACTCTGCCAACCAAACCGGCGGGTCGTTCCGTCACACGGATCAGTTGGTGGTAACCCGGTTGACCTCGGCCAGACTGGTGACCCCGAGCCGGGCCTTCTCCAGTCCCGAGGTGCGCAGGGTACGCATCCCTTCCTTCTGGGCGATCGCGGCGATTTGCAGGGAGTTTGCGCCTTGCATGATCAATTTGGCGATATTCTCCGACATCAGCATGATTTCGTAGATGCCGACCCGTCCCTTGTAGCCGCCGGAACACTCCTTGCAGCCGACCGGTTTGAACAGTCGCAGTCCGGCTGCCAACTGCTGTGGGGTAAAGCCCAGCTCCAGCAGTTCGGCTTCCGGCACCACTTCCGGCGCTTTGCAATGGTCGCACAGTTTACGGGCCAGCCGCTGGGCCATGATCAGGGTCACCGAGGAGGCGATGTTGAAGGCCGGTACCCCCATGTTCATCATCCGGGTCAGGGTCTCGGCGGCGGAGTTGGTGTGCAGGGTCGAAAGCACCAGGTGACCGGTCTGGGCAGCCTTGATGGCGATTTCGGCGGTTTCGAGATCGCGAATTTCACCCACCATCACCACATCCGGGTCTTGCCGCAAGAAGGAGCGCAGGGCGCTGGCAAAGGTGAGCCCCGCCTTGGGATTGACCTGTACCTGATTGACGCCGGGCAGGTTGATTTCCACCGGATCTTCGGCGGTAGAGATATTGACCTCGGTGGTGTTGAGAATATTGAGGCCGGTATAGAGCGAGACCGTTTTACCCGAGCCGGTGGGGCCAGTCACCAGGATCATCCCCTGCGGTTTCGAGAGGGCGCGCAGGTACTGCGCCTTCTGCCGGTCATCAAAGCCGAGTTGCTCGATATTGAGGCGTGCCGCCGAGGAGTCGAGCAGACGGATAACGATCTTCTCCCCCCACATGGTGGGCAGGGTATTAACCCGCATATCCATCGACTTGTTGCGCGACAGCTTCAGCTTGATGCGGCCATCCTGTGGCAGCCGCCGTTCGGCGATATCGAGTCGTGCCATGACCTTGAGGCGGGCGGAGAAGCGGTTGGAGAGGTTAACCGGCGGTGTGGCGATCTCATGCAGAATGCCATCGATGCGAAAGCGCACCCGATACTTGAACTCATAGGGCTCGAAATGCAGGTCGGAGGCACCACGCTTGATGGCGTCCATCAGGATTTTGTTGATGTACTTGACGATGGGAGCATCGTCATCGGCAGTATTGACGCTCTCGTCCAGCCGACTGTTTTCGTCGGAGACCTCGAGATCCGAAATCTCGGACTCGTCGATATCCTCCATGCCGAGGGCGTCGTTTTCGCTCTCCAGCAGCTTGCCGATGGCGGCGGTGAGCTTGTTCTCCTCCACCAGCAGCGCCTCGGTATGAAGCCCGAAGCTGAAGCCAAAGTCCTCCAATGCCGAGACATTGGTCGGATCCGACATGGCGATATAGAGGGTGTGGCCCTGGGTGTAGATGGGCAGCACATGGTGTTTCTCAATCAGCTTCTGATTGAGGTATTTCTGCGGGATCTCGGCCAAGTCGAAGGCGGCAAGATCCAGCAGAGGTACCCCATACTCCAGCTCGCAAAAATCGGCGAGCGCCTTGCTGTCGAGGATCTCGTTCTCTATCAGAAATGTCACAAAGGGCTTGCGCTGGGCCTTGGCCTGGCTCAGATAGCGCTGGGAGTCCTCTTCACTGATCAGTGAAGAGGCGGCCAGGCTTAACGCCAGGCCGCTATTGGGGCTAGAGGTCATGTGCTAATTAGCAAACGCCAGCGGCTGCACATGTTCCTGCGGCACCAGATGGGTTGGCCGTCCAGACAACATTCCCTGTTGAGGTTTCTCCAACGAGAATGTAGGTGTAGTTAGGTGTAAGGTTTTGGGATGTTGCGGTTATTTGAAACTCAGCTCCCCCAGTCCCTGCGGCTAATACAACACTCGCAACGTTACCTGCAGCACTTGGTGCGGTTGGTATTCCATTGCTCCCCGCAGCTTGACAATTTGCTGCAACATTGGTGGTTTGGAAGCAGAGTTCAACAGCTGTTTTAACTGGGCCTGTTGCTGCTACTACTTCACTAAAGCGTGCTTTTTGGGTGTAAGTCTGATACGCCGGCAGTGCGACGGCCGCCAAAATGGCTACGATCGCAACCACGATCATCAGTTCAATAAGGGTAAAACCCGATTGTTTCTTCATTTGAAATATCCTTTTATCCTTGGTTCCTGGGAAGTGTCGGTAGAAAACCATCCGAACGTCAGTATCTTATCCGAGCTGTCAGGGGTGGCAACAGAGATTGCTGCCTTTGTTAACTACTTTCATGTCATTTACCAAAAACTTGATGCGAGTCATAAAATAAGTGGCTTCTTATGACTCTTTGTTACGGGTGAAAGCGGGTCCGTCATTACACTCCTTTGCTGAGGGATCCTGCATAAAGAAAAGGCGCCCATGGCGCCTTTTGCAAGTTGTTTATCCGGTTAGGTCGAGTATTTGCTCAGGCCTGCGGGGTGAATCTCACTGCGGGATAAAGCGCATGGAGAGATCGAGCGCCCGCACATGCTTGGTGAGCGCCCCGACCGAGATAAAATCGACACCGGTGGCAGCAAACTCGGCCAGAGTATCGAGGGTGACATTGCCGGAGACTTCCAGCTTGGCGCGGCCCTGATTGATGGCGACCGCTTCCCGCATCATGGTCACGTCGAAGTTGTCCAGCATCACGATATCGGCCTTTGCCGCCAGCGCCTGTTCCAGCTCTGCTAGTGATTCCACTTCTACTTCCACCGGTTTGCCCGGATTGAGATGACGAGCCTCATTAATCGCCTCGGCAATGCCGCCACAGGCGAGGATATGGTTCTCTTTGATGAGATAGGCGTCGTAGAGGCCGATGCGGTGATTCTTGCCGCCGCCGCAGGTGACAGCGTATTTCTGTGCAGTGCGCAGCCCGGGGATGGTTTTGCGGGTGTCGAGCAGGCGGCAGTCAGTGCCCTCCAGCTCCGCCACATAGCGGGCGGTGAGGGTGGCGACGCCGGATAGGGTCTGGACAAAGTTCAGCGCATTGCGCTCGCCAGTCAGCAGCTGGCGGGCAGGGCCATGGAGGCGGAACAGCTCCTGATTGGGGGAGAGCACTTCCCCATCCTGCACCTTCCACTCCACCTTCACGTCGCCGCCGAGTTGTACGAACACTTCATCCACCCAGGGCTGGCCGCAGAATACTCCGGCTTCACGGGTGATGACCCGGGCAGTGGCCATCCGATCTACCGGGATCAGCTGTGCGGTGATATCGGTGCTGGCGTCCGGTTGGTCCAGTGTGGTGAGGGCATCGCCCAGATCTTCGAGTAGTGCGGCGCGCACGGCGCGGCTGACATCCTGTTGAAACATGCCTTATTCCTGCAAGGGTCTGAGCAGCAGTTGCCGCTCCTTTTGAACCAGCTCCAGCCGACCGAGGGCGTTCATGCCAACCAGCACTTCGTCACCGTCTGCCGCCGGATTGATAAAGATGGCCAGATCGTACAAGGTCAATGGCCCCATCGCCAGCGTTTCGATGGTGCCGTTGCCGACCCGGATCTGCCCCGCGGCGGTATTGACCTGGCTGCTGCCATGAGCGGTCAGGCCGAGCCGTTCGGCAACCTGCTGCGGGATGGTGATACGGGTGGCGCCGGTATCGAGCAGCAGTTGCACCGGCTGGCCGTTGATGGCACCCTCCAGACGATAGTGGCCGCTCTGGTCGGCTCGCAGCAACAGCTCGCCGCTGGCAGTGACACTTGGTTGGTTGCGGGAGTGAAAATAGAGGGTCAGCAGGCCCATCAAAGAGAGCCAGGCCAGTAACCACATCCAGCGTGCCGTGTGCTGCATACCCCATCCATATCGAGCGGAAGATGACTCAGCCTAACATACCATTTCCCGTTGATTCAGTGAGTTGGTGCCGGGTTGCCTATCAGGTATCTTCGTTTTTTCGCCATTTATCACCCAACTCGAGTAGCCGATGACTCAACTCGCTTCGCAACCTTGTTTCTCTATCGATGCCGCTGGCTGGTGCCAGCAGGCGCGCCGGGTGCCTTCTCCCCATCACAACGAACGGGCCGCCCCGGACGATATCTCCCTGCTGGTGGTTCATGGCATCAGCCTGCCGCCGGGGGAGTTTGGCGGTCCCTTTATCGACGATCTCTTTATGGGACGACTCGACCCTGAGGCTCACCCCTATTTTGCCGGTATCCATCAGCTGAGGGTCTCGGCTCATTGCCTGATCCGCCGTGATGGCGAGCTGGTGCAGTATGTGCCGTTCGGCGCGCGCGCCTGGCATGCGGGAGTATCGAGCTGGCAGGGGAGGGAGGCGTGCAATGACTTCTCCATCGGTATCGAGCTGGAAGGGACCGACGAGACCCCCTATACCGAGGCTCAATACCGGGCATTGGCAGGGCTCACTCGAGCTATCTCGGAGCGCTATCCGGCCATTACCCACGAAAAAATTGTCGGCCATTGCGATATCGCACCAGGGCGCAAGACGGATCCCGGAGCCAGTTTCCAGTGGGATTACTACCGTCAGTTACTAAACAGCTAAAGTAAATATTAAAATTCAGTTTGGGTTTTAAAATCAATGGCTTGCCTATCTGGCAGGCCATTCTTGTCTCTGGTTGCGCAAATGTTATTTGTGAGCGTGGTCAAGAATATTGGTCAGACCATTTTCTATGAGCTAAATCATGTTTCCCCTGCTTTACCCCTTAAGTGGTGGGGGTGATTCTTGACTCAGATCATCTTTTGAGTGGACTTTTCAAAAGGCCTCTGCTAATTTTCGCCCCATCCATAAAATTGGTAATACCAATTTAACAAAGTAGCCTCATGCCCTATCGCAAGATTACGCAACCCAAGTTGGCCGACTCCATTGTCGCAGAGCTGGAACAGATGATTCTGGAAGGCAGCCTGCAACCGGGGCAGAAATTGCCTCCCGAGCGGGAACTCGCCATCCAGTTTCAGGTATCGCGCCCCTCCTTGCGCGAAGCCATCCAGCGACTGGAAGCGCGCGGATTGCTTTATCGCCGTCAGGGCGGCGGCACTTATGTGCAGAATGCCCTGAGCAAGGGGATCGCCGATCCTCTGTTCGAACTGCTCAGTACCCACCCGGAAGCCCAGTATGACCTGCTGGAGTTTCGCCACGCGTTGGAAGGCATCTGTGCCTACTACGCGGCCTTGCGGGGAACCGGGTCTGATTTCGAGCGTATTCGTCAGGTGCAAACCACCATCGAAGAGGCGGGCCAGCTGGGCTCGCTGGTGGCCGAATCGGCAGCCGTCACCCAGTTCTATCTGGCGGTGGCCGAGGCGTCCCACAACGTGGTGCTGCTGCACCTGCTGCGGGCCATGAGCCCGATGCTCGAACAGAACATTCTGCAGAATAACGAGATTTTGAATCGCCGCCCGGGAGTGGTAGCCAAGATACGTCGCCATCGCGCGCATCTGATCGAGGCTATTCTTTCGGGGGCTCCGGAGCGGGCCAGAACAGCTTGTCATGAGCATCTGGCCTTTATCGAGGACACCTTGTTGGATATGCAGAGGGAAGACAGCCGGATCCAGCGATCCATGCGTCGGATCCGTCAGCAGGAAAACTAATCCCACAAGGCTCTATTGTCGAATGCTTGCGCCCTTCGCCGTGCAATGCCGTGCAATCACAACAACATAGGAACCAGCCATGTCTGATATCCTGAAGAACGATGTGGACCCGATAGAAACGCTGGAGTGGCTTGCCTCTCTGGAATCCCTGCTGCGTGAAGAGGGTCCGCAACGCGCTCAGTTCATCCTTGAACAGTTGGCCGAGAAAGCCCGCGTAAGCGGTGTGGACGTGGCTGCCAAGGCAAATCGCGATTACATCAACACCATCCCGTCCAGCGATGAGCCGGACTACCCGGGTGACCTGGAGATGGAACGCCGCATTCGCGCCATCATCCGCTGGAACGCCATGATGATCGTGCTGCGCGCGTCCAAGAAAGACCTGGACCTGGGTGGTCACATGTCTTCCTTCGCTTCTTCTGCGACCATCTATGATGTCTGCTTCAACCACTTCTTCCGTGCTCGCAACGAGAAGGATGGTGGCGATCTGGTTTACTTCCAGGGTCATATCTCCCCGGGCATCTATGCTCGCGCCTTTGCTGAAGGTCGTCTGACCGAAGAGCAGCTGGACAACTTCCGTCAGGAAGTGGACGGCAAGGGTATCCCTTCCTATCCGCACCCGAAACTGATGCCGGACTTCTGGCAGTTCCCGACCGTATCCATGGGTCTGGGCCCCATCGCCGCCATCTATCAGGCTCGCTTCCTGAAGTACCTGACCGACCGTGGTATCAAGGATTGCTCCGAGCAGACCGTTTACGCCTTCCTGGGTGACGGCGAGATGGACGAGCCGGAAGCCAAGGGTGCCCTGACCGTTGCCGTGCGTGAAAAGCTCGACAACCTGGTGTTCGTGGTCAACTGCAACCTGCAGCGTCTGGATGGTCCGGTTGTCGGTAACGGCAAGGTCATCAACGAGCTGGAAGGCCTGTTCGCTGGCGCCGGCTGGGATGTCACCAAGGTTATCTGGGGTCGCAAGTGGGATGAGCTGCTGAAGAAAGACACTTCCGGCAAGCTGATCCAGCTGATGAACGAGACCGTGGACGGTGACTACCAGACCATGAAGTCCCGCGACGGTGGCTACATCCGCGAGCACTTCTTCAACCGTTATCCGGAAACTGCCGCGCTGGTCAAAGACATGACCGACGAGGAGATCTTCGCTCTGAACCGCGGTGGTCACGATCCTCGCAAACTGTTCGCCGCGTTCAACAAGGCGACCCAGACCAAGGGCAAGCCGACCGTTATTCTGGCCAAGACCATCAAGGGTTATGGCATGGGTGAAGCGGCCGAAGGCAAGAACATCGCTCACCAGGTCAAGAAGATGGAGCTGGACTCCGTGCGTCACCTGCGTGACCGTTTCAACCTGCCGGTGGCCGACGAGCAGCTGGCCGATCTGCCTTACCTGAAGATCGAAGCCGGTTCTGCCGAGCACAAATACCTGCACGACCGTCGCACTGCCCTGAAAGGCTATGTGCCGACCCGTCTGCGCGAAAGCACCACCAAGCTGGAAATCCCGGCACTGGATGCCTTCGGTCCGCTGCTGGGTGAGCAGGCGCGCGAAATCTCCACCACCATGGCGTTTGTGCGTTCCCTGAACGTGATGCTGAAAGACAAGTCCATCGGCAAGCGCATCGTTCCGATCCTGGCTGACGAAGCCCGTACCTTCGGTATGGAAGGTCTGTTCCGCCAGATCGGTATCTACAGCCCGCACGGTCAGCAGTACACCCCGCAAGACCGCGACATCGTCTCCTACTACAAGGAAGACAAGCAGGGTCAGGTTCTGCAAGACGGTATCAACGAGTTGGGCGCCATGTCCTCCTGGCTGGCTGCTGCGACCTCTTACAGCACCAACGATTGCCCGATGATCCCGTTCTACATCTACTACTCCATGTTCGGCTTCCAGCGGATCGGCGACATGGCGTGGGCAGCCGGTGACCAGCAAGCCCGTGGCTTCCTGCTGGGTGCGACCTCCGGTCGTACTACCCTGAACGGCGAAGGTCTGCAGCACGAAGATGGTCACAGCCACATCCTTGCGAACACCATCCCGAACTGCATCTCCTACGATCCGTCCTACGCCTATGAAGTGGCGGTGATCGTACAGGACGGCCTGCGCCGCATGTACGGTGAGAACCCGGAGAACGTGTTCTACTACATCACCACCCTGAACGAGAACTACGCCATGCCGGCCATGCCGGAAGGCGCCGAGGAAGGCATCCGCAAGGGTATCTACAAGCTGGAATCCGTCGCCGGTGCCAAGGCGAAAGTTCAGCTGCTGGGTTGTGGTTCCATCCTGGGTCACGTACGCAAGGCTGCCCAGATCCTGGCCAGCGAGTACGGAATCGGTTCCGATGTGTTCAGCGTCACCTCCTTCAACGAACTGGCCCGTGACGGTCAGGACGCGGATCGCTGGAACATGCTGCACCCGACCTCTGAAGCGCGTGTTCCCTACATCGCTCAGGTACTGGGGTCCGAAGCCACCATCGCTGCGACTGACTACATGAAGTCCTTCGCCGATCAGGTTCGCGCCTTCGTTCCGACCGAGAACTACCGCGTGCTGGGTACCGACGGTTACGGCCGTTCCGACAGCCGTGCCAACCTGCGTCGTCACTTCGAAGTGAACGAGTTCTACGTGGTGGTTGCTGCTTTGACCGAACTGGCCAAGCGCGGCGAGGTAGACAAGCAGGTTGTGGCCGACGCCATCGCCAAGTACGGCATCGATGCCGACAAGGTCAACCCGCTGTACGCGTAAGTGGATCAAGGGTCGCGCCGTATGACGGCGC
>NZ_JBFOCL010000039.1:0-77746 GCF_040907785.1 Aeromonas sp. s8 | reverse complement strand
TGACGGCGCGACCCTGCCAGGATTTAAAACGGTTAACGCGAGATGTGCGTGGCGGCATCAGCCAGTCACGCGGATCGACGCAAGAGGATAAAGCACAATGTCCAAACAGATTATGGTGCCGGATATCGGCGCCGATGAAGTTGAAGTCACCGAGATCATGGTGGCCGTGGGTGACAAGGTCGAGCTGGACCAGTCCATCATCGCGGTAGAAGGCGACAAGGCCTCCATGGAAGTACCGGCTCCGTCTGCCGGTATCGTCAAAGAGATCCTGATCAAGGTGGGCGACAAGGTTGCCACCGGTTCCCAGATCATGATCTTCGAAGCCGAAGGCGCTGCCGCCCCTGCAGAAGTAGCCGCACCGGTTGCTGCTGCTCCGGCTGCCGCACCGGTCGCTGCCGCTCGCAAAGATGTCAACGTACCGGACATCGGTGGTGACGAAGTTGAAGTCACCGAGATCATGGTTGCCGTGGGCGACATGGTTGAAGCCGAGCAGTCCATCATTGCCGTGGAAGGTGACAAGGCCTCCATGGAAGTACCGGCACCGTTCGCCGGTCGCGTGGTCGAAATCAAGGTTGCCGCTGGCGCCAAAGTCTCTACCGGCTCTCTGGTGATGGTGTTTGAAGTGGCTGGCGCTGCGCCTGCTGCCGTTGCTGCTCCGGCCCAGGCCGCCGCGCCCGTGGCTGCTGCCCCGGTTGCCGCTGCTGCCAAAGAGGTTAACGTACCGGATATCGGTGGCGACGAAGTGGAAGTCACCGAGATCATGGTTGCCGTGGGTGACAAGGTTGAAGCTGACCAGTCCCTGATCGCCGTGGAAGGTGACAAGGCCTCCATGGAAGTGCCTGCGCCGTTCGCCGGTGTGGTCAAAGAGATCAAGGTGAAGGCGGGTGACAAGGTCTCCACCGGTTCCCTGATCATGGTCTTCGAAGTGGCTGGCGCTGCTCCTGCTGCCGCGCCGGTTGCTCAAGCTGCCGCCCCAGTCGCTGCAGCCCCTGTTGCCGCTGCTCCGGCTCCGGTTGCCCAGGCTGCTGCCGCTGCGACCGATTTCGTTGCCAACGACGCCTACGTGCACGCTTCTCCGGCGGTACGCCGTCTGGCGCGCGAGTTCGGCGTCAACCTGGCCAAGGTGAAAGCTTCCGGTCGCAAGGGTCGTATCGTCAAAGAAGACGTGCAAGCCTACGTGAAGGATGCCATCAAGCGTGCCGAGTCCGCTCCTGCCTCTGCCGGCGTAGCCGGTGGCAACGGTCTGGGCGTACTGCCGTGGCCGAAAGTAGACTTCAGCAAGTTCGGTGATGTGGAAGAGGTCGAGCTGACCCGCATCCAGAAGATCTCCGGTCCGAACCTGCACCGCAACTGGGTCATGATCCCTCATGTCACCCAGTTCGACGAAGCCGATACCACCGAGCTGGAAGCGTTCCGCAAAGAGCAGAACGCGATGCTCGAGAAGCAGAAGGCCGACGTGAAGATCACCCCGCTGGTGTTCATCCTGAAAGCCGCTGCCAAGGCGCTGGAAGCCCACCCGCGCTTCTGCAGCTCCCTGTCCGAAGATGGCAGCAAGCTGATCATGAAGAAGTACATCCACATCGGTGTGGCGGTAGATACCCCCAACGGTCTGGTTGTGCCCGTGGTGCGCGATGTTAACAAGAAGGGCATCATGGAGCTGTCTCGCGATCTGGCCGAGATCTCCAAGAAGGCCCGTGCCGGCAAGCTGACCGCTGCCGACATGCAGGGCGGTTGCTTCACCATCTCCAGCCTGGGTGGCATCGGCGGTACCAGCTTTACCCCGATCGTCAACGCGCCGGAAGTGGCCATCCTGGGCGTATCCAAGTCCGAGATGAAGCCGAAGTGGAACGGCAAAGAGTTTGCGCCGCGCCTGATGCTGCCGCTGGCTCTGAGCTACGACCACCGCGTGATCGATGGTGCCGATGGGGCTCGCTTCATCACCACCATGAACGGCGTGCTGTCCGACATTCGTCGACTGGTCCTGTAAGTGAGAGGGCGGGCCCAGAGCCTGCCCTTTTTACTTCTCATTTCATTAACATGATCGTAAACTTGCCCCGTTTTTTTCACGGCTGCAGCCACCCGTTTCGGTATAAGACTGCGCTGTCCGGGGATATAAGAACGACAAAGAGGTCATGATGAGTAAAGAAATCAAAACCCAGGTCGTAGTACTGGGTGCTGGCCCTGCCGGTTATTCCGCTGCTTTCCGTGCAGCCGATCTGGGTCTGGATACTATTATCGTCGAGCGTTACTCCACCCTGGGTGGCGTCTGCCTGAACGTGGGCTGCATCCCCTCCAAGGCGCTGCTGCACGTTGCCAAAGTGATTGAAGAAGCCAAGGCGCTGGCCGAGCACGGCATTGTCTTCGGTGCACCGCAGACCGACATCGACAAGATCCGTCTGTGGAAAGAGAAGGTTATCAACCAGCTGACCGGCGGTCTGGCTGGCATGGCCAAGATGCGTAAAGTTCAGGTTGTTAACGGCTTGGGTAAATTTACCGGCCCGAACACCCTTGAAGTGGAAGGTGCAGACGGCAAGACTACCGTGACCTTCGACAACGCCATCATCGCGGCCGGTTCCCGTCCGGTGAAACTGCCGTTCATCCCCCACGATGACCCGCGCGTATGGGACTCTACCGATGCGCTGGAGCTGAAAACCGTTCCCGGCAAACTGCTGGTTATCGGTGGCGGCATCATCGGTCTGGAGATGGGTACCGTTTACTCCTCTCTGGGTTCCGAGATCGACGTGGTGGAATTTGCCGACCAGCTGGTTCCGGCTGCCGACAAAGACATCGTCAAGATTTACACCAAGCGCGTCGCCAAGAAATTCAACATCATGCTGGAGACCAAGGTCACCGCAGTTGAAGCGCGCGAAGACGGTCTGTACGTCTCCTACGAAGGCAAGCACGCTCCGGCCGAGCCGGTTCGTTACGACAACGTGCTGGTTGCCGTAGGTCGTGTGCCGAACGGCAAGATGCTGGATGCCGAGAAGGCAGGCGTTGCCGTGACCGAGCGTGGTTTCATCGAGGTGGACAAGCAGCTGCGTACCAACGTGGCGCACATCCACGCCATCGGTGACATCGTGGGTCAGCCGATGCTGGCGCACAAAGGTGTTCACGAAGGTCACGTTGCCGCCGAAGTGATCGCCGGCAAGAAGCACTACTTCGACCCGAAAGTGATCCCGTCCATCGCCTACACCGAGCCAGAGATGGCATGGGTTGGTCTGACCGAGAAGGAAGCCAAGCAACAGGGCCTGAACTTCGAAGTCGCTACCTTCCCGTGGGCTGCTTCCGGTCGCGCCATCGCATCCGACTGTTCCGACGGTATGACCAAGCTGATCTTCGACAAGGAGAGCGGCCGCGTCATCGGTGGTGCCATCGTCGGTACCAACGGTGGTGAACTGCTGGGTGAAATCGGTCTGGCCATCGAGATGGGGGCTGACGCCGAAGATATCGCGCTGACCATCCACGCTCACCCGACTCTGCACGAGTCCGTGGGTCTGGCTGCCGAAGTGTTCGAAGGCTCCATCACCGACCTGCCGAACGCCAAGGCCAAGAAGAAAAAGTAATTTTCTTCCCCGCTTGTCTAAAAAGCCGCTCGAATGAGCGGCTTTTTGTTTTCTCCTTGCTGCCCCGACTTCGATAAAGCCCAATATGCTAAAGATAGGTTTTGGCACTGATGAGAGAGGCACGATGCTAGAAGCACCCATTCCACCCGATGAGGCATTGCGGTTGGAGACCCTGCGGCGGCTCTCTTTGCTGGATTCCGAGGCCGAGGAGAGGTTTGACCGGCTGACCCGCATGGCCCGACGGGTGTTCAATGTCCCCATCGCGCTGGTGAGTCTGGTGGATGAAGATCGCCAGTGGTTCAAATCCTGTATCGGACTGGAGGTCCGTGAGACTGCCCGGGACATCTCGTTCTGTGGCCACGCCATCATGGGCAATGAGACCTTTATCGTGCCGGATGCTTCGCAGGATCCCCGCTTTGCCGACAATCCGCTGGTGGTAGGCGTGCCCGGCATCCGCTTCTATGCCGGACAGCCACTGCGGATCGCCAACGGCTGCAAACTGGGGACGCTCTGCATCATAGATACGGAGCCGCGGGAATTGAGCGACGAGGATGTGGGGCTGCTCAAGGATCTGGCGGCGATGGTGGTGCGTGAGCTCGAAGCGGTGCAGCTGGCCACCATTGATGAGTTGACCCTGATCTCCAATCGGCGCGGGTTCGTGATGCTGGCGGAGAAGAGCCTCTCGCTGGCCAGTCGCTTGCAGATGCCGCTGGCGCTGCTCTATCTGGATCTCAATGGCTTCAAGGGGATCAATGATCGGTGGGGGCATGCAGAAGGGGATCGGGCCCTGATCGCCTTTGCCACTCTGCTCAAGCAGGCTTTTCGTGGCGCCGACGTGTTTGCCCGCATGGGCGGCGATGAGTTCGCCGTCCTGCTGCCCAATGTGGTGGAGGCGCAGGCGCAACTGGCTTATGAGCGTTTCAATGCCATGTTGGCCGAGCACAATCAGCACAGTGGTTGCGGTTATGCACTGACCTGCAGCACCGGAATTGTCTGCTATGACGGGCGCGGTTGTGCCTCTCTGGCCGAGCTGCTCACCCGCGCGGATGAGCTGATGTATCAGCGCAAACGGGATGGCAAGGGCTGACGGCTATGCCGGATTAGCCGCCACCAAAACAACAGAGAGCGCTACGGCGCTCTCTGTTGTTGATGACTCAGGTCAAGGTCGGGGTCAGAGCCGGAAGTTGCCAACCAGCTTGTCCAGCTGACCGGAGAGCTGCTGCAGGCTGCGGCTCGACTCGGTCAGCTGGTGGGCGATATCGGCGGTCTCCATGGTGAGCTGGTTGATATCTTCCACGTTGCGGTTGATCTCGCCGACCACGCTGGACTGCTCCTCGGTGGCGGTGGCGACCTGGATGTTCATGTCGTTGATCTGGGTGATGTGGGCGGTGATCTGGCCGAGGGCGGCGTTGGCCTCATCGGCCTGGCTCACCACCTCCAGACTCTGGTCGCGCCCCTGTGCCATGGCGCTGACAGCGCGGGCACTCTGCTCCTGCAAGCGGTTGATCATCCCCTGGATCTCGGCGGTCGAGGCGGCGGAGCGGTTGGCCAGATTGCGCACCTCATCTGCCACCACGGCGAAACCTCGACCCTGTTCACCGGCGCGAGCGGCCTCGATGGCGGCGTTCAGTGCCAGCAGGTTGGTCTGCTCCGAGATGCTGCGGATGGTTTCGAGGATACTGCCGATGGAGTCGGTCTGGCTCGCCAGCGACTCGATGACCCCAGCCACCTGCTCAATCTCGCTGGAGAGGTCGACGATGCCGTGGCGCGCCTGCGCTACCACTACTGCCCCTGCATCGGCCTGATCGTTGGCCTGTCTGGCTACTTCGGCTGCCAGCGAAGCGTTACCGGCGATCTCGCTCACCGTGGCCCCCATTTCGTGGATGGCGGTGGCCACCTGCACCGTACGGTCACGCTGGGCAGTACAGTTGTGCTGGGTCAGCTGCGCCTTGTTGGCCACCTCGTTGGCGGTGGCCGCGAGCTGGCGGGAGTTCTCCGCCACCTGCTCGATGGAGCCGTGGATCTTAGCGACGAAGTTGTTGAAGCCGGTGGCGACCTGACTCAGCTCGTCGCGTCCTTCCACTTTCAGGCGCTGGGTAAGATCCCCATCGCCGCTGCCCAGCTCCTTGAACAGGCGGGCCAACTCGTTGAGCGGGCGGCTGACCGAGCCTGCCAACAGCATCCCCATCAGCCCCATGGCCAGCGCAATCACCAGCGAGATCATCAGGATCTCGTTGCGGGTCTGATCCAGCTCGGCATAGATCTCGGCTTGCGGCACCTGGGCCACCAGATACCAGTCGAGCAGCGGGATATAGCTGCTGGCCAGTACCATGGGCTCGCCATTGACTTCGGCGTTGATGACGGCAAAGGGGCGTTTGGCCAGCAGGCTGCCGGTATCACTGCTGGCAATGTTGCCAAGTGTGTCACGCTCGATGCGGTTGGCATCGGGGTGCAGCTTCACCTTGCCGCTGCCATCGACCATAAAAACGATGCCGCTCTCTTCCAGCCTGAAGTTGGAGACCATGGTCACCATGGTGTCGAGGGATTTGGCAAAGCCGGCCAGCCCGCGCCCGTTGAGCTGCTGGAAGTTGACGAACAACTTCACCTCGCCGTTGCTCTCGCGGAAGATGCTGAGGGTCATCTCCTTCTGGCTCTTGGTGTAGTCATAGAACCAGGCATCTTGCGTGGGGGTCAGGTTGCGCAGAAAGCCATCCTGGTTGTAGTAGGCGGCACTCTGGCGATCGGCGAAGGAGGCGGTCACCAGACCATACTGGTTGGCCACATCCTTGAGCTGGTTGATGAGGATTGGCTCCTGCTCTTTGGGCATGCCCCGATCCACCCAGTCGAGGATAAAGCGGTCGGTGGCCAGTTGGCGGGCGGCCTGGGCGATGCCGTGGAGATCCTGTTCAATCTCCTTGCTGATCCGCTGGGTCAGGTTGGGGAGCTCCTGCTCGAACATCCGGTTTTCGATCAGTTGCTGGGCCGAGCGTTGACTGAAGTAGCCTACCAGCAGGCAGGAGACGACCACGGCCAGGGTGACCGTAGCCAGAATTTTCTGTTTAAGAGTGAGGGTTGCCAGCATAAAGGTGCTCAAAAGGTTGAGATTGACGACGCTCATATTAGCGGCAGCGCGGCGCTACCCATGAGGCTTGCAGCCCTTTATTTGCGGATTACGTTTGCGCTCACAGGGGCGGCGGCGTGCCCCTTCGCCATGCAGCACAGGCGGGAGGTGGATTGACGGTTGCGCTAACTGCCGGGCCCCTTATAGTAGAGGCCATCCTTGGTGACTGACCCTCTGAATAATATGGAAAATATGATGCGCAGCTTAGGTGCGGGATGGACCCGTCTGCTTTTGGTGATGCTGGCGGCCTGCCCGCTGCTGGCTGTGGCGGCACAGGGGGATCGCCCAAAAATTGCGGTGGTGCTCAGCGGCGGCGGCGCCAAGGGGTCGGCCCATATCGGCATCCTCAAGGTGCTGGAGCAGAAACGGATTCCGGTCGACATCATAGTCGGTACCAGCATGGGCTCTTATGTGGCGGGGATGTATGCCATGGGGCTCAGTGCCGAGGAGGTGGAGCGCACCACCTTGGCCATCGACTGGAACAAGGGCTATCAGGACAAGGTGGGCCGCGACGAGCTGTCGCTGCGCAAAAAGCAGCAGAACGAGCAGTATCAGCTGCGCACCGACATAGGGGTGAATGGCGACACCACCCAGCTGCCGGACGGTTTCTTCCAGGGCCAATCCATGGCCAGCCTGCTGCGGGGGGCTACCTCCAACCTGCCGGTGCAGGAGAGCTTCGATGATCTCCCCATTCCCTACCGCGCCATGGCGACCGACATGGAGACGGTCACCCCCTTTGTGCTGGATCACGGCAGCCTTGCCAAGGCGATGCAGGCCTCCATGTCCATTCCCGGTGCCCTCAAGCCGGTGGAGTGGGAGGGGCACATCCTGGCGGACGGCGGCAGCGTCAACAACATGCCGGTGGATGTCGCCAAGGCGATGGGGGCCGATGTGGTGATTGCGGTGGATATCGGTGCCAAGCTGCGTACCCGGGAGTCCCTCAAGTCAGGGTTGGCGATGATCGACCAGCTCACCACCTACATGACCCAGGTGGGCACCGACAAGCAGAAGGCGCTGATGGGACCCAAGGATATTCTGATCGCCCCCGAGTTTGGCGATATGGGGATCGCCGACTTTGCCCGCATGCCGGAGGGGATCAAGATCGGTGAGGCGGCGGCTGACAAGGTGTCGCTGCAACTCGATAAGCTATCGCTCACCAAGGCGCAGTACAACGCCTATCGCAACCAGAAGCTGAGCCGTCGTGCCGAGCGTAGCGGTCAGCCCGCCTACTTCATCGACAAGGTGGAGATCATCAACAAGTCGCGCCTCTCGGATGAGACGGTGCGCGCCATGCTGAAAGTGCGGCCGGACAAGGTACAGACCAACGAGAGTCTGGAAGCGGGCATTCGCCGCCTCTATGCCCTTGAGTCGTTCGATCGCATCACCTACGAGGTGGAGGAGCGTGACGGGGAGAATGTGCTGCTGGTGGACGCCAGCGAGAAGAACTGGGGGCCGGGCTACCTCAACTTCCAGTTCGGTTTCACCGATGACTTCGAGAACACCTCCAACTACAACGTCGGCATGTCCTATACCCTCACCAACGTCAACGAGTGGGGTGCCGAGTGGCTGACCGAGGCGTCGCTGGGCACGGCCAAACATATCAAGACCGACTTCTATACCCCGCTCGAACCCTCCCAGACCTTCTATGGTGAGGCGAGTCTGGCCTATGACCAGACCCTGCGCCGCCTGTTTTTCCCCAATCCGGATCCCGAGATGGTTTCGATAAGCTATCTCGACTCCGAATACTCCTTCTTCAGCGGCGATCTGGCAGTGGGCTGGAACCGCCAGCCCTGGAGCCGGTTGTCGATGGGATTGGAGGGACAACTGGGCACGATTGATGTGAAGAACTTCAAGGGGCTGGAGATGGATGCCACTGCGTGGGGCCCCTATGTCCGCTTTGAACACGACAATCTGGATAGCCGCTATTTCCCCTATCAGGGGGTGAAATGGGATATGAAACTGGGCCACTCCCACGTCAGTGTGGATGGACTCGAGTCGGCAGATGGCCGCAGTGAAGGCTGGAATTATCAGCTCTCGATGATCAAGCCCTGGTCATGGGACAGGCACAGCCTCAACCTGATCCTCGAAGGGGGTGGCTCGGGCAGTGAAGAGGTGGTGCCGCTGCATATTCAGGATCTGGGCGGGCTGTTCCGCCTCTCCGGTTTCCAGCGCTACCAGCTGAGCGGTCGCTACAGCCTGTTTGGTGGCCTGCGCTACATCTATCGGGTGGCAGACAATGACTTCGGTGCCCTCAAGATGCCGCTCTATCTGGGTGGATCTCTGGAGCAGGGCGGGGTCTGGAACAAGGGTGAGGATATCAGTCTGGAGAGCTCGTTTACCGCCGGGTCGGTTTATGTCGGGGTGGAGAGCTTCCTCGGCCCTGTGTTCCTCGGCTACGGCATGGCAGAGGGGGGCAATGACGTCTTCTATCTGCAATTGGGCAGTACGTTCGAATAATGCTGAAATGATGCCAATTTGTTAACTCTGATTGGGGGCGTTCAATTAATTTTCAAAAAATACCAGCCTGTTTAATTGGTTACGATTTTGTGGTGAATAAGTAAACAGGGTTTGGATTTTAATTAGTCGTTAAAACTTATATAGTGGGGAGCACCCTACGGGGTGTCCCGCAAGGACGATCGCCGCGAGCGTGGGCGAACCCCAAAAAAAGACCAAAGAGGAATTAGTCGTGCTTGAAACATACCGTAAACACGTCGCAGAACGTGCCGCCGAGGGCGTGGTTGCCAAACCTCTGGATGCAGAGCAGGTCGCCGCCCTGGTAACGCTTCTCAAGAACCCGCCCGCTGGCGAAGAAGACTTTCTGAAAGAGCTGTTGTCCTCCCGTATTCCCCCCGGTGTTGATGAAGCGGCCTATGTCAAAGCCGGTTTCCTCACCGCCGTCGCCAAGGGCGAAGCCCACTCTCCCATCCTGACTGCCGCCGAAGCTGTCGAGCTGCTGGGCACCATGCAGGGTGGTTACAACATTCAACCGCTGATCGACCTGCTGGATCACGCCACTCTGGCGCCGCTTGCCGCCAAGGGGCTCTCCCACACCCTGCTGATGTTTGACTCTTTCCACGACGTGGAAGAGAAGGCCAAGGCGGGCAATGTCCACGCCAAGCAAGTGATGCAATCCTGGGCTGATGCCGAGTGGTTCCTCTCCCGCCCGGAGCTGGCCGAGAAGATCACTGTCACCGTGTTCAAGGTGACCGGCGAAACCAACACCGACGACCTCTCTCCGGCACCGGACGCCTGGTCCCGCCCGGACATTCCGCTGCACGCCCTGGCGATGCTGAAAAACGCCCGTCCCGGCATTACTCCGGACAAGGATGGCGCCGTCGGCCCCATCAAGACCATCGACGCCCTGAAAGAGAAAGGCTTCCCGCTGGCCTACGTGGGTGACGTGGTCGGTACCGGTTCTTCCCGTAAATCCGCCACCAACTCGGTGCTCTGGTTTATGGGCGACGACATTCCGTTCGTGCCGAACAAGCGCGCTGGCGGTGTCTGTCTGGGTGGCAAGATTGCCCCGATCTTCTTCAACACCATGGAAGATGCCGGCGCCCTGCCCATCGAAGTGGACGTCTCCAAGCTGGAAATGGGCGATGTGATCGACATCTACCCCTATGCCGGCAAGATCTGCAAACACGGCACCGAACAGGTGCTGGCGCAGTTTGAACTGAAAACCGACGTGCTGATCGACGAAGTGCGCGCCGGTGGCCGTATCCCGCTGATTATCGGTCGCGGCCTCACTGACAAGGCCCGTGAAGCGCTGGGTCTGCCGTTCTCCACCGTGTTCCGTCGCCCGCAGCCGGTGGCCGATACCGGCAAAGGCTTCACCCTGGCCCAGAAGATGGTGGGCAAGGCGTGCGGCGTGAAGGGCATTCGCCCGGGCACTTACTGCGAACCCAAGATGACCACGGTCGGCTCCCAGGACACCACGGGCCCGATGACCCGCGATGAGCTCAAAGATCTGGCCTGCCTCGGCTTCTCCGCCGATCTGACCATGCAGTCCTTCTGCCACACCGCAGCCTATCCCAAGCCCATCGACGTACAGACCCATCACACCCTGCCGGACTTCATCATGAACCGCGGCGGTGTGAGCTTGCGTCCGGGTGACGGCGTCATCCACTCCTGGCTGAACCGCATGCTGCTGCCGGATACCGTGGGTACCGGTGGTGACTCCCACACCCGTTTCCCCATCGGTATCTCCTTCCCGGCGGGCTCCGGTCTGGTGGCTTTCGCCGCTGCTACCGGCGTGATGCCGCTGGACATGCCGGAGTCCGTGCTGGTGCGCTTCAAGGGCGAGCTGCAACCGGGCATCACCCTGCGTGATCTGGTTCATGCCATCCCCTACGCCGCCATCCAGAAGGGGTTGCTGACCGTCGAGAAAGCGGGCAAGAAGAACATCTTCTCCGGCCGCATCCTCGAGATCGAAGGTCTGCCGACCCTGAAAGTGGAGCAAGCATTCGAACTGGCGGACGCCAGTGCCGAGCGCTCTGCCGCCGGTTGTACCATCAAGCTGGATAAAGAGCCGATCATCGAGTATCTGAAGTCCAACATCGTGATGCTGAAATGGATGCTCTCCGAAGGCTACGGCGACGTGCGCACCATCACCCGTCGCATCAAGGGGATGGAAGAGTGGCTGGCCAACCCGACCCTGATGGAAGCTGACAAGGATGCCGAGTACGCCGAAATCATCGAGATCGACCTGGCCACCATCAAGGAGCCGATCCTCTGTGCGCCGAACGATCCGGACGATGCCCGTCTGCTGAGCGACGTGGCTGGCGACAAGATCGACGAGGTGTTCATCGGTTCGTGCATGACCAACATCGGTCACTTCCGCGCCGCCGGTAAACTGCTCGAGAAGTATCAGGGCGAGCTGCCGACCCGCATGTGGATCGCACCGCCCACCAAGATGGACAAGGATCAGCTGACCGAAGAGGGCTACTACGGCATCTTTGGTCGCGTCGGTGCCCGCATCGAGATCCCGGGCTGCTCCCTCTGCATGGGCAACCAGGCGCGGGTAGCGGAAGGGGCCTCCGTGGTTTCCACCTCCACCCGTAACTTCCCGAACCGTCTGGGTAAAGGTGCCAACGTCTATCTGGCCTCTGCGGAGCTGGCCGCCGTTGCCGCCATCCTCGGCAAGATCCCGACTGTGGCGGAGTACCTGCAGTACGCCAAGGCGCTGGATGCCACTGCGGCAGATACTTACCGCTACCTCAACTTCAACGAGATCGCCTCCTACACCAAGAAGGCCGATGCGGTGATCCTGCAACAAGCCGTTTAACGGAGTTCTTGCGCGATTTGCGCAATAAGAAGCCAATAATGCCGCGTATTTACGCGGCATTATTTATTTGTGTGTTATTCACCGTCTTTTTTGAAGATTGTTTGCACGATCCTTGCTAGAGAGATCCAACCACCTGTTTGGTGGTTCGTTTTATAAACGCTTTGGGTTATGTTGTTCGGTTATGTGCGGTAATGATGAGGCATCGTTATCGAGGGAAAGTGGATATCTGTTCACTGGGTGCTTGCGTTGGCAGGCCTGACGAATTGCGGCGTGGTTCTTTATGTTTCTGTTCAGGATCGATCTCTCCCGAACCGGGTTACGCTTCGGCGGTGCCTTGCTGGTCTTTACCCTGCCGCTGCTGGTGGGAGCTTGGCTCATCCACAGCAATTATGTGCAGGAGCTGAAAGCGGAATCCCGCGCCTCGGCCCACAAGGCCAGAACCCTGATGGAGTCGATGCTGGATCATGCGGAGCAGGCCAATCGCTCCGTGCTGCCTCTGGTGAATGCTCCCTGTCGCGACAATCTGCTGGTGCTGCGCAAGAAGGTCGCCATCGAGCCCTTCCTGCGTTCGGTCAATCTGGTGCGAAACGGCATCATCGATTGCACCTCGCTGTTTGGTGAGGCCAATGATGCCGATGACGGCTCCATCTACACCGGCCGCAAGCTGCTGCTGATGAGTGGCAACCGGGTGCGGCAAAATCACCCGCTGCTGGTGGTGCGCACCGAGCAGGGAAAGGATGCCGCCTTGAGCGCCATCGACAGTACCCAGCTCAGCTTCATGCTCTCCATGAGCGGAAAATCCAGTGCGCTCTATCTGCAGGTGGGATCGGCCTGGCTCAATGAGTCTGGCCGCTATCTGAGCGAGGCGCCCACTCTCCATCGCGGGATCAGTCAGGCCCTCACCTCATCCCATTATCCTTTCACCATCCATGCCGGTTATGCCATGCCGGTCTACTGGAAGTCGCTGTGGGCCGCGCGGCATGTGGCGCTGTCGTGGCTGGCGGTTTCCTCGCTTTTGCTGGCCTGGCTGGTGTGGTGGGTGCTGGGGCGTCCCGGCTCGCCAACAGATGAGTTGCGACGTGCCCTGCGGGCCAGGGAGTTTGTTCCCTACCTGCAGCCGCTGATTGCCAGCCACGACGGCAAGATGATGGGCGCCGAGGTGCTGATGCGCTGGGAGCATGTCAATGAGGGGGTGATCCGGCCCGATCTCTTTATTCCGCAAGCGGAGGAGTCGGGACTGATCGTCCCCATGACCACCCATATCATGAAGCAGGTGGCGACACGGTTGAACCGCTCTCAGGAGCAGTTGCCCGATGGGTTTCATATCAGCTTCAACATCAGCGCCGCCCATTGCCACGATTTTGCCCTGTTGGCCGAGTGCCGCGCCTTTCTCGGTCACTTCCTCCCCGGCAAGGTGGTACTGGTGCTGGAGCTGACCGAGCGGGAGCTGCTGATGTCAGATCCCCAGACCCTCTCCCTGTTCCGCCAGCTGGACGAGATGGGGGTCAAACTCGCCATCGACGACTTTGGCACCGGCCACTCCAGCCTGGCTTACCTGCAGCAGTTCCATGTGGATTACCTCAAGATCGACAAATCCTTTATCGTCCGCATCGGTACCGAGTCCCTCTCGGAACATATCGTGGACAACGTGATCGATCTGGCGACCCGGCTCGGTCTGGCGCTGGTGGCGGAAGGGGTGGAGAGCGAGCGTCAGGCTGACTACCTCAGGGCCAAAGGGGTCGATTATCTGCAGGGGTACCTGTTTGCCCGCCCCATGCCGCTGCGCCAGTTCTGTGAGGAGCTGCTGCCGGAAGAGGCGCAGACCCGCCAGCCAGATGGGGTGCGAGGAATCCCGAACTCCACCTGATCTATTGGTGACAGACGGGTGGTCAAGCTCACCTCAGGAAGGGTAGGTGAGTGCTCTCTCCCTATCCCCCCCTCGAGTGCAGGGGCTTGTTTTCCATGCCTTGTGGCTCACTTTTCGGTAGAATCGGCGCTCATTTTGACGTCAGTAAAAGATGAGGCGCGGTATGACGGTTCAGTTCCAGGCATTTCACAGCATCAAGGCGATCGGTAATCGGGAGGTGCTGTTCAACTGGTCGAGAACCAATCCCCTCGGGGCGCTGGATCAGGTGTGGCGCCCAAAAAACCGCGACGAGCTGCAGGCGCTGCTGCGGGAACACCCCGAGCGCAAGCTGCGTCTTATCGGCTCCGGCCTCTCTTTTGAGCCCATTCACAGCGTCTATACCGAAGGCAGTCAGGCACTGCTGGTGGACTTGCTCCACCTGCGCGGCCAGTTGGCGAAAACCGCCGATACCGTGACCTATCAGGCGGGGACGCCGCTCGATACCGTCTACGCCGATCTCATCGCCATGGAGCGGATGCTGCCCGCATCCCCGGGCGTTATCGGCATCCAGACCCTGGGCGGTGCCCTCAGCACCGGCACCCACGGTCAGGGGCTGCATCAGTCAGCCCTGTGCGATGCGGTAGAGGCGATGACGGTGATGCTGGCCAATGGCGAGATCATCCGGGTGGATCGCACCGATCCGCGCTTCGGTGCCTTCGTGATGGGGATGGGGATGCTCGGCATCCTGCTCGACGTCACCCTGCGCACCGTACCGAACCGCATTATGCGCTGCACCAAGTTCACCACCGATTACCCCTTCCTGCTGGAGCACAACGAACGGCTCAACCGTGAGCACGGCTTTGTGAAGAGCTGGTGGTTTGCCTGGACCGGTGAGAGCCACATCTGGCTGGTGGATCCCGCCTCCGATGAGGAGGTGGCCCGCTATCGCGCTGGCGGCAGCGAGCCGCTGCTGCTGGATGGCGATATCGACGCCCGCATGAACGCCACCATTGATGCCACCTTGCAGAAGATGGCGAAAGATACCAAGGATGAGGCGCTGGCCGGTGAGCACTTCGAGACAGTACGCCGCTTCAAGGATGCCTCCGATCTGGTGGGCAACGTCTACCAAATTCTCTGCAAGGGGATCCCGGCCCCCCAGATCAACTGCGAGGTGGCGGTGCCGCTGCATCGCATGAGCGAGGCGCTGGAGGCCCTGCAAGTGTGGCAGCAGGCCAACCCGGGCGTGCTGCACTACCCCTTTATTCTGCGTTGCACCGGCCCCTCCGAGGCCTGGCTCAGCGCTGCTTACGGCCAGCCGGTCTGCTGGATCGGTTTTCTGGTCTATCTGGCGGCGGACGGCACCTTCGTCAACGGCTCCATGGAGCAGATGCGCGAGCTGCAGCAACTGCTGGTACCGCTCGGCGGCATTCCCCATTTCGGCAAACATCTGGCGATGGATCTCTACGACTTTCCGGCCCTGCTGCCGCGCTGGAACGACTTCGTGGCGTTGAAAGCCGAGCTCGATCCGCACGGCCGCTTTGAAAACCGCTGGCTCAGCGACCTGTTTGCCAACCGGTAAGGATCTGACATGACCGATATGCAAGATACCCGTATCCCAGTGACCCTGCTGACCGGCTTTCTCGGCAGCGGCAAGACCACCTTGCTCAACCATTGGGTCAAGCAGCCGGAGCTCGGTGAGTGCGCCGTGCTGATCAACGAGTTCGGCTCGGTGGGGCTGGATCACCATCTGGTGCAACAGGTGGATGAGCAGGTGATGCTGCTCGACTCCGGCTGCATCTGCTGCTCGGTGCAGGGCTCTCTGGTGGAGGCGCTGCAGGGGCTGTTTATGAAGGCCATCCAGCGCAAGATCAAACCGTTCAAGCGGCTGATTATCGAGACCACAGGTCTGGCAGATCCTGCACCCGTGCTCTTTACCCTGCGCGAAGAGGGCTTTATCGCCCAGCGCTACCGCTTCGATGGCACCGTCACAGTAGTGGATGCCGGCCATATCGAGCAGCAGCTGGCGGCTCAGTATGAAGCGGTGAAACAGGTGGCGCTGGCGGATCTGCTGGTAGTGAGCAAGGGGGATCTGGTGGATGGCGAACAGCTGGCACGGGTCGAAGCCCAGCTGGCTGCACTCAACCCGGCGGCCCCGATCCAGCAGGTGACCAATGGTGAGCTGTCGCCAGCAGTGCTGGAGAAGCTCGGCGCCTACAACGAAGCGGCGGGGCGCGATGTGCGCCAGCTGCTGGCCTGGCTGCGCACCGAATCCCCCAAGCAGGGGTTGGCGTCACCCATGCAGCCGAAGATGCAACCGTTCGCCGCCAAGGTGGGCACAGCTGCGCCCACCCACTTCGAGCACGGCAACATCGAGAGTTTCTCTTTGCGTATCGGCGAGCCGCTCAAGCCCTCTCGTCTGCTGGCCGCCATCGATGCGGTGCAGGCCCAATACGGCGATGCCCTGCTGCGCCTCAAGGGGATCTTGCAGCTGGAAGGGGAGAGCCAGCCGGTGGTGATCCACGGCGTCCACGGCCAGCTCTATCCGCTGCAGGCGCTGGGCGACTGGCCGGAGGGCAAGGCCCAGTCCCGACTGGTGTTTATCGTGAAAAGTCAGGACAAGGCCGGTATCGAGCAGCTCTTTATGGCGACCCTCAAGGCCCCCGAGCCCACTCTGGAAGAGCGGCTCAAAGCCATGCTGGGTCAGCCCGACAACTGATCTTGCGCGTTGCAGCTCTCCTGCATCGGGTCAGGACGGCGACGGTTGAACAGCACAAACGCCACCGGCACAAAGTAGAACGAGAGCAGGGTCGCCAGCGCTGTGCCACCGGCGATGGCGATGGCAAAGGGTGGCCAGAAGCCGCCGCCCCCCAGCAATAGCGGGATGAAGCCGCCCACTGTGGTGATGGTGGTCGAGACGATGTGGCGGCTGCAACCGGCCACCAGATCACGGATCTGCGGCAGATTGCCCTGCTGTGCCAGCGGGTCTGCCTTCAGCTCGGCCAGAATGACGATGGCGGAGTTGATGGCCAGCCCCATCAGTCCCAGCAGGGCGATGATCACTGTAAACCCGAAGGGGTACCCCAGCAGCCAGACCCACAGCAGCCCGAGTCCCGCCGACTGGATCGCCACCAGGGTGACGATGCCTGCCAGCCGGAACGAGTTGAAGCTGAGTACCAGCACGGCCACCAGCAGCACGGCGACCAGGCTGACATGGGCCATCAGATTACCCACCGATTCATCCCGCTTGGCGGCTTCCCCGCCAAACTCCAGTCGATAGCCCGGCGGCAACGCCAGCGCCTTGGCGGCCAGCCTCTCTTTGACCTGCTCCAGCACGGTTTGCGGCAGTACGCCGACCGCCAGATAGGCCTCCAGCACATTGACCCGCTCACCATCCCGGCGGCTGATCTCCCCCCAGCTTGGCAGCAGCTCGGGAGTGGCCAGTGCCCGCAAGGTGAGATTGGCAGCCCCTTGCTGGCCGGTGCCGGTGAGCGATAGCGGCACATTGAGCAGCGCATCCGGATCCTGACGCAAGGGCTCGGCCAGTCGCACCCGAACCGGGATTGACTCGGTGCCTTCCAGCACAGTGCCGCCCAACCTGCCATCCAGTGCGCCCGCCAGCCGGGAGGCCACATCGGTCAGGCTCATGCCTGCCAGTCGGGCGGCCTCCTCATCGACCTGCAACCAGAGTTTGGGTGCCCCTGCCTGCAAGGTGGCGCGGGTCTGCACCACGGCCGGGGTATTGGCGAGCAGACTGCGCAGCTCCTCTCCCAGACGGTGCAGCTGTTCAAGGTCGGGGCCAAACAGCCGCAGCTCGACCGGGGCATTGAAAGGCGGCCCCTGTTCCAGCTTGCGCACCAGGATCTGCGCTTCGGGAAATGTTGCATCGAGCCGCTGCTGCAGTTGTGGAATGAGCCGCTCGGCAGCATCGGCATCCTGCAGAGTGATCATCCCCTGGGCGTAATCGGCCCGCCCCTGTTTTCTGGGCACCAGGTTGTAGTAGAAGCTGGGGGCGTTGTCGCCCACTACCCAGTCCTGACGAACCAGTTCGGGGAGGCTGGCCAGCTCGGCAGAGATCCCCAGTGCCAGCTCGCGGGTGCGCGCCAGGCTCGCCTGTGGGGAGAGGCTGGCCTCGATGTGGATCATGTCCCGGTCGGCAGGGGGAAAGAACTGTTCGGTGAGGCGGCCCGCCACCCAGAAACCGAGCAGGGGCAGCAGACTGACCAGCAGCAGGGTTCGCCAGGGGTGAGCCAGTGCCATGGCGATGCTCTGCTGGAAACGGGCGCTCACCCGGGGCAGGTGCAAGCCATCCTGATACCAGCGTCCCCCCTGGTCACAGCCAATCCAGCGGGCTGCGAGGCCAGCCACCAAGGTGTGGGCGATGAGGTAGGATCCCAGCAGCGAGCAGATCACCGCCCAGGCGATACCGCCGACAAACTCGCCCGCCGGACCCGGCATCAGAATGATCGGCATAAAGGCGAGCATGGTGGTGAGGGTGGAACCCAGCAGTGGCAGCCAGAGGTGGCCGATGGCTTCCAGTGCGGCGGCACTCATGGCCATGCCGTGGCGGCGCTGATACTGCACCCGATCCGCCATGACGATGGCGTTGTCCACCATGATCCCGAGCGCCACCACCAGACCGGTGACCGACATCTGGTGAATGGGCAGATTGATCAGGTTCATGCAGGCGAATGAGAACGCCACGGTAAGCGGCAGCGACAGGGCCACGATAATGGCAGCCTTGACCCCCAAGGTCACCAGCAGCACGGCCACTATGATGAGGAAGCCCTGCACAATGTTGATGAGCAGGGTGTCGAGCCGCTGATCGGTATAACGCTGCTGATCGAAGCTGGTGACGAGGCCGATATTATCCGGCAAGTCCTGTTGCTGCTGGGCCAGCATGGTATCGACCCGTGCCGACCAGAGGTCGATGCGGTGATCCTGTGCCATGCGCAGGCCGACCACCACGGCCCGCTCACCATTGGCAAAGGCCAGCTGGCTCTCCGGCTGGTGCAGGGTACGTCTTACCTCGGCCAGATCGCCAAGGCGCAGGGTCTGGCCCTGCTCGCCGGTACGCAACGGGATCTGGCGGATCCGCTCCAGAGTATCGAGGGCGCCACGGATCTCTACCTGAAAGCGATTGTGGCTGCCCTGCAACTCCCCGGCGGCCACTTTGGCATCGGCACCGCTCAGAGTCTGGGCAAGCTGTTCGTCACTCATGCCGCTGGCACTGAGGGCGAGGGGATCGAACCGCACCTCGATCTCCTCCTGCGGTGCCCCGACCCGCTCGACGTATTCGGTGCCCGGCAGCTGGCGAGCCCGGCGTTCCAGCTCAGCGCTGTAGCGGGCGAGGCGATCCAGCTGTGGCTGGCCCGGCCCGTGCCAGACCACATTGACCAGCCGGGTGAAGGGGTAGCCCTTCTCGTCATCCAGCTTGGGGGCACTGGCGCCGGCTGGCAGCCCGGCGGCAAGATCTGCCAGCCGGTCACGGACTCTGGACCAGACGGGCTCGACATCGCTGACCTCATCCTTGAGCTCCAGATTGATGATGGAGAGACCGGGGCGAGAGCTCGACTCGATCAGCTTGATCTCGCTCTGGGCCCGCAGCCGGTTCTCGATGGGCTCGCTCACCAGCGCCTCCACCCGCTCGGCGCTGGCCCCGGGGAAGTGGGTAACCACGCTGGCAAAACGGCTGGTGAGCTGGGGATCTTCGGTTCTGGGCAGGGTCTGCAATGCCGCAAGGGCGGCCGTCAGCAGCAGCGCGACCGTCAACAGCAGCAGGCGGCCATTCTCGATAAACGGGCGGATCATGACTGTGGCTCCGGATGGCCTGCCTGATGAGCCACGCTGGTTGTCAGGGTGACCTGCTGGCCCGGCACCAGTTTATGCAGGCCATCAGTCACCAGCTGTTCCTGTCCATTCAGGGCTCCACTGATCCAGGCTCGTTCGCCATCTTGCTGCAGCAGGGTGACGTCCCGACTGACCACCCGGGGTGGCGTTTCGTCGTTGAGCAGATAGAGGGTCCAGCTGCCGCGCAATCCCTGGGTCAGCGCGGTGAGCGGTACCTCGTAGGCGCGGGTAGGCTCGCGGGTCTGATGCAACAGGGTGATCAGTTGCCCCTCTGCCAGTTGTTCGCCGCCCCGGGTCAGCTGGAAGCGGGCGGTGCGGGTGTGGGTCTGCCCGTCCACTTGTACCCCCAGATTAAGCAGGCGCCCCTCCAGTGATTGCTCCCCGCTTTGCAGGGGGTAGTGTTGGCCGACGATCAGGGACTCGGCCTGTTTCACCGGCACGCCGATATCGGCCTCCCACTGGCCGCTGCGGGTCAGGGAGAAGAGAGGCTGGCCTGCGGCCACCACAGCCCCCAATGCCTGCTCGCGGCTGACTACGATCCCGTCGAAGGGGGCGCGCAGCTGTGATTTCTCCTGTTTGACCCGGTTGGCTTCGAGGGCGGCGGCCAGCTGGTTGGCGCTTGCCTCCAGCATGCGGACTTTGCCTTGCTGTTCATCCAGTGCCTGACGGGAGCTGAACTGCTGCTGGCGCAGAGCTGTGAGTCGATCGAGCGTCTGCCGGGCAAGGGTCAGCTCGGCCTCGTTCTGGGCTGCCCGGGCGGCCAGCTCTTTGGCTTCCACTTCCAGCAGCCGGGTATCCAGTGTGGCGAGCAGTTCGCCAGCCGCGACTGGCTCTCCCCGTCCCTTGTGCAGGGTAGCGATCCGCCCTGCCAGCTCGAAGCCTATCTGGCTGTGCTCGGGGGCGATCACCCGGCCATTGAAGCGGTGCAGCACCGGGTAGTGATCGCTGGCTTGCAGCGGCTGGGCGATCACCCGGGTCAGGGCGGGAGTTTCTTCTGACTCTGTGACCGGGCTGCAGCCACTCAGTAACAGCGCCAGCAGGATTAAGCAAAGTGTCATGACATCATCCTCTGGTTGACATAACATCAAATCACACCGGTGAGTCTAGTTTTTCGAAACTAGACTGTCCAGTTTGATTGTGGAGGAAAAATGAACATTTCACCCCGTAGTCAGCAGAAGCGGGCTGCGATCCTCGATGCTGCCGGGCGGCTCTTCTGTCAGCACGGTCTGCATCTGGTCAGCATGGACATGGTGGCCAGTGAAGCGGGCGTCTCCAAGCAGACGGTCTACAGCCATTTTGCCAACAAGGAGTCGCTGTTTGCCGAAGCGGTGGGCAGCAAGTGCGTCAGCAGCGAGTTGATGCCGGAGGTGTTGCTGCGTGGCAACAATGTGCGGGAGAGTCTGATTGCCTTTGGTCGCAGCTTTCGCAAGTTGATCCTGAGCGATGATGCCATCAATATCTTTCGCACCTGCATCAGCTGCAACGATGCCCAGCTGGCCACCCTTTTTTTCGAGGCGGGCCCGCTCTATGTGACCGAGATGCTGTCCAACTGGCTGGAGCAGCAGAAGCAGCAAGGCCTGCTGTGCCATCAAGACAGCGAACAGGCCGCCTTGCAGCTGTTGCTGATGTGGCAGGGCAAGGAGCGCATGCTCCGTGAGCTGGGTCTGCCGTTGACCCAGAGCGCTGCCGAGCAGGATGCCTGGACCCTGAGTTGTGTCGATCTCTTCCTGACCGCCGCCGCTTCCCCGCAAAAATAATGGAGGTGGCAATGAGCCACACAGTGACAGATGCCCAGCGCAAGTGGCTGCCCCTGCTGGCGGCGGTCGGTTTCTTTATGCAGGCGCTGGATGGCACCATTCTCAACACCGCCCTGCCCAGCATGGCCGAGACCTTGGGAGAGAGCCCGCTGCAGATGCAGTCGGTGATCATTGCCTACATGTTGACGGTGGCGTTGCTGATCCCGGCTTCCGGCTGGCTGGCAGACAGATTCGGTACCCGCCGCATCTATCTGGCTGCCATCTCGCTCTTTACCCTTGGTTCGCTCGCCTGCGCCGCCTCCAATTCGCTCTCCATGCTGGTGGCCGCCCGGGTGCTTCAGGGGATTGGTGGTGCGCTGCTGATGCCGGTAGGACGGTTGGCGGTGCTGCGGGTCTATGACAAGCACGAGCTGCTGCGGGTGATGTCGTTTGTCACCATCCCGGGGCTGCTCGGCCCGTTGATGGGGCCGGCGCTCGGTGGCTGGCTGGTGGAAGTGGCGAGCTGGCACTGGGTATTTCTCATCAACCTGCCGGTGGGGTTGCTCGGCTTTATCGCCAGCTGGCACTTTATGCCGGAGCTGCGGCAGCAGACCGCCCGGTTCGACTGGCAGGGCTTTGTGATGTTCAGCGTCGGCATGGTGCTGGTGTCGGTCGGCTTGCAGGGACTGGGGGAGCACAGCATCTCCACCGGTTGGGCGCTGTTTGCACTGATCTTCGGCTTGGCGGCGATGGCGAGCTACTGGCTCTATGCCGCCAATGCACCGCAGCCGCTCTTTAGCCTGAGCCTGTTCAAGACCGCCACCTTTGCCATCGGCATCTGGGGCAACCTGTTTGCCCGCCTTGGCAGCGGCGCCATGCCTTTCCTCACCCCGCTGTTTCTGCAGCTGGGGCTCGGCTTCTCCCCGAGCAAGGCGGGGATGACCATGATCCCCACCGTGATTGGCGCCATGCTGACCAAGACGCTGGTGAACAAGCTTATTCCGAAGGTGGGCTATCGCCGCATCCTGATCGGCAACACCCTGCTACTGGGGGCGATGATCGCCAGCTTCTATTTCATCGACAACCAGCTCCCCTACGGGGTCTTGCTGGGCTGGCTGGCGATCTTCGGCGCCATCAACTCGCTGCAGTTCTCCGCCATGAACACTCTCACGCTGCAAGATCTCAGCCCGACCCTGGCCAGCAGTGGCAACGGTCTGCTCTCGGTGGTGATGCAGCTCTCCATGAGCTTGGGGGTGGCGATTGCCGCCAGCCTGCTCGGGCTCTTCTCGGCGGGCACCTCAGCGGGCACCTTAGTGGCCGAGGGGCAGTGGCTGGCCGGGTTCCACCTTACCTACCTCTGTGTCGGGTTGCTCTCCATGCTGGCGGCGCTCATCTTCGCCCAGCTGGCGCGCGATGGGGCTACGCCGTCGGGGCGGGCAAATAGCTGACCTCGCAGGGGAGCTGCGCCAGCACTTCGGCCAGATGCTCGGTCGCCAGCAGAAAGGTCTGCTCCGGGTGGCCCGGAGTCCAGGTGAAGGCGGTGTGGTGGAGCAGTTGCGGGTCCACCAGTAGTGGAATATCGGCACGGGGCAGGAAGGGGCAGACCGCTCCCGGCAGGCAGCCAATCTCCGCCTGCATCTCTTCGGCGGTGCAGATGGAGGGCTTGGCACCGAGTGCGGCTTTGACCGCCTTGTTGTCGAGCCGTCCGTCCCTGTGGGTCAGCAGCAGGGCGAAGCGGCCATCCTTGAACTTGAGAAACAGGGTCTTGCTGAACTCCGCCTGCCAGCCGAGGCGGGCCTTGACCTTTTCATCGGTGGCGTAGTCGAGAATGGGTTCATGCTCATAGCGCTGGTGGGGCAGTTCAGCCAGCAACTGGCAGTTGAAATGGTGAATGGTATCGAGTGGCATGGGGTTCTCCTGTAGTGGGCGCTATCCTGCCAGCCTCGCAGGGTCAGGCCCAATGACACTTTCTTATCCGTGATAAGCAACCCTGTCCGTGCAAACAACAAGGGCGCCGTGAGGCGCCCTTGCGGATCAGTGATGCTGCAATTCGCACGCTTCCCAGTGAAAGGGAATGGGGCACAGCTGCTGGGAGGCCTTGTCATAGGCTTGCCACAGCTCGCCCATGGTGCGGCCATCGACGGGGTGGCGCAGTTTGGGGGCCAGCTCGGCCAGCGGCCAGAGCACGAAGGCGTTGGTGAGCACTTCACCGCGCGGCAGCGCCAGCGGGGTGTCGCAGACCAGATCGCCATAGAGCAGCAGATCGAGATCCAGGGTGCGCGGGGCGAACTTCTTGGCATCCGGCTCGCGGCCGTGGGCGAACTCCATGGCCCGCAGTCGCTGGCAGACGGTGGTCAGCGGCAGATCGGTCTCGGCAGCCGCCACCAGGTTGTAGAAGGGGCGGCCGTTGAAGCCGACCGCCTCGCTCTCGAATACCCGGGAGACCCGCAGCTCGCCAAATTCGGCGTGCAGGGCATCGAGCCCGGCGCGAATGTGGCGCTCCCGCTCGATGTTGGAGCCCAGGCTGATATAGATGGTGGTCATCAGTTGCTGCTCGCGGCCGGGGTGCGATGGCGCAGGATCTCGACACCGACCCCGGCGGCATTGGGCACGGCGCCCGGCTTGGTGAGGGTCACCTTGACCCACTGCACCCGCTCGTCGGCGAGCACCAGCATGGCGACCTGCTCGGCCATGGTCTCGACCAGCTCGACCACCTTGCCGCTGACATGCTCGCAAATCTTGTTGGAGAGGTCGGCATAATCCAGTGCCAGATTGATGTCGTCGGTTGCTGCCGCGGGGCGGTTGTCGAACCCCATCTCGAGGTCAAAACGGAGCTTTTGGCGAATGCCCTTCTCCCACTCATATACACCTATGGTGGTCAAAACTTCGAGTCCGCGAATAAACACCTTGTCCATGACTGTACTTCTTCTTTACTCTTGATGGGCTGTAATGACAGCGCAGGGATGCTGGCCGGGCAACAGGCTTGCCGAGGCGCTCTGGGTGGGCATGGGCCCATGCCAGCGTATGTGGCCCGCATCATACCCCATTCATATCGTGGTAAAAACGACCAAGATGACGGCCCTGACGATTTTGATGATTATTCTGGCCTACCTGGGTGGTTCACTATCCAGTGCTGTGCTGGTCTCCCGTTGCACCGGTCTGCCCGACCCGCGGGATCATGGCTCCCACAATCCGGGGGCAACCAATGTGCTGCGCCTCGGTGGCCGGATGGCGGCGCTGGTGGTGCTGCTGCTCGATGTGCTCAAGGGCACTGTGCCCGTCTATCTCGCCTGGTATCTGCAGATCAAACCCGTCTACCTCGGCTTTATCGGGGTCGCCGCCTGCCTCGGCCATATGTACCCCATCTTCTTTCATTTTCGTGGTGGCAAAGGAGTCGCCACGGCACTGGGGACCATGATGCCCATCGGCTTTACCATGGGGGGCGCCGTGATTGGCACCTGGCTGCTGGTGTTGCTGGTGAGCGGCTACTCCTCGCTGGCCTCCATCATTACCGTGCTGCTGACGCCGCTCTTTACCTACCTGCTCAAACCCGAATATACCCTGCCAGTCTCCCTGCTCTCCTGCCTTATCCTGATCCGCCATCACGAGAACATCTCCCGCCTGCTCAAAGGAGAGGAACCCAGAGTCTGGGGGCGAAAAGGAGTAAAGCAGAAAGAGGAGTCGTAGCGACTCTGCAGGCAACCCCTTGGGGGAGTGCAGCGTTAATCATGACCCGCCGTGATGGTCAGCTATGGGCCAGTTCGGCCAGTACGCAGGCGACTGCTAGCAAGTCGGCACTCCCGCCAGGGCTCAGGTGCTTGGCGATCAGCGCTCTGTCCATCTCTTGCAGTCTGGTCAAGTCCCAGCCATTGTTCAGCAGGTTTTGCGCGTAGCTTTGAACGTAGCGCAGGCCAGCAATACCGCCTCGGGAGACCAGGTTACTGTCGTTATTGGTCGCCATCAGCCTTAACAAGGCATGGTGCAACCGTCGCTCCCCCTGCTCGGCATGCCAATGTGGTAGGACGAAGCGCCTTATCGTAGCAAAACCGCTTTCCACTTCACCTCGCGCTCCCGTCAGGGCAAATTGCTGAAATTGACGCTCACCTGCCGTGCTGGGGTGGGGTGTGTGGTGCAACTCTCGACTGACTAGTCCCTGACAGATTTCACTGACCGTCCGGCAGACATTGTCGCTGGTCACGAGCCTGTTTTGTCCCTGCAGACGACCAGCGGCAAAGCAGAGCAGACCCAGTGAAAAGATCCCGCCTTTATGGGTATTCACCCCGCCCGTTGCGTTGAGCATATCCTGTTCGCAGGCCATCCCTGCAGGGCGTACCAGCGCCAACTGTCTATCCGGGGCCTGCTGGGCATTTGCTCTGCCCATCTCTTCAAAGATGGTCAACCAGGGGGTGATTGCAGCAATGCTGCGTAAAAACAGCGGGTAATCCATATCGGAGTGCGAGCCTGAGTTTGCTTGATCCACCAAACCCGGTTTGGGGGTCAAACCCAGCTCCTGAAGCAGTGCACGGGCCGCGATAGCTGGGACATCGATGGCATGGCGTTTAAGGGCGAGTAGTGAAGCAGTCATCGATTAACTCCTCGATTCGTCTGGCTAGCTCTGGGAGCTGGTGGCGGCGGGAGCGGGCACAACCGTGCGCCGGTTCATCACATATCAGGCACTGACGGAGAGGTTCGCCCAGGGCGCGTCGTCCGATCTGGCCGGACTGATGACAAATGACATCGAGATCCCACAGTCTGCCAAGGGGGTGAGTTCGCTCCAGCACGACACAGGCGGTTTTAATGTCGGTGGCGGCGTGGGCAATGGACCATAGTCCTTCCGGGCCTGTGGGTAGCCATAGAACCTGGTGCTCCAAGACTTGCCATTGCCGGGCTTGCAGGAGTTGCTGGCACTGTGTGATGGCGGTTTGCATGCATTGGCGGTAATGGGGGCTATCTTTTATGGCCCCCGGCGTGACCAGAGTGAGTGAAATGATGGGGTGCTGGTAACGTGTCAGCCACTCTTGCTGGCGTGCTGCGCGGCACTCTTTTGCCGCCAGCAGTTGTTCCAGGTTGACCCCCGCCAGAGCGGGGGACTCTTTATCACTGATCAACTCTCTTTCACCTCTCGTACCGTATCGATAACACTCCCATCGCGATAGCGGATCACGCCAACAATCTTGTCGGTAAATTCGATCGCTTTCGGTTTACCCGTCAGCGAGATGGCTTTCTCATAAAGTGCCTCGATATCGACCAGTTTCAGCCCCGCAGCGGCCAGTCGCGCACGAATTTCCGGACGTGCCGGATTCACCGCGATCCCGTGATCGGTGACCAGCACACCGATGCTTTCGCCCGGTGTCAGTCGAGTGGTGACCTGCTTCACTACGGTCGGGATGCGGCTGCGCAGCAAGGGCGCGACCACAATGGTGAGATTGGCGGCCGCGGCGACATCGCAGTGACCGCCGGATGCACCACGCATCACCCCGTCCGAGCCGGTGATCACGTTGACGTTAAAATCGACGTCAATCTCCAGTGCGCTCAGAATGACGATGTCCAGTTGGTCGCAGCAGGTCGCCTTGCTACCCGGGTTGGCATAGACGTTGGTGGAGATCTCAATGTGATTGGGGTTGCGAGCCAGAGATGCTGCTGCTTGGCCATCAAAGCATTGGGTATCAAGCAGCTTTTCAATCAACCCTTTTTCATGAAGATCGACCAGACTGCCGGTGATACCGCCCAGGGCAAAACGGGCTTTGACGCCATTGCGCTCCATTTTTTCTGCCATGAAGCGGGTACAGGCTGTTGATGCCGCGCCGGAGCCGGTCTGCATCGAGAAGCCATTCTTGAAGTAACCCGAGTGTTCAATCACATCGGCGGCAAAGCGGGCAATCAGTAGTTCGCGCGGGTTGCTGGTGACGCGGGCTGCGCCCACGCTGATTTTTGCCGGATCCCCAACGCTCTCCACTTTGACGATGTAATCGACCTGATCCTGAGCCAGGCTGGCAGGCATATTGGGGAAGGGCACCAGCTCTTCGGTCATCAGCACCACATGACGGGCGAAGTGGGCATCGACCATCGCATAGCCGAGCGAACCACAGCAGGATTTGCCGTGGGTGCCATTGGCATTGCCAAACTCGTCGCTGCAGGGGACGCCAAGAAACGCTACGTCGATCTTCAGTTCGCCATCTTGCAGCAGTTTGACCCGTCCGCCATGGGAGTGGATCTGGACCGGTTCATCCATCAGACCATGGGAGATGGCGTCGGCCAGCTTGCCGCGCATGCCGGAGGTGTAAATCCGGGTGATCACCCCGTTTTTGATGTGCTCAATCAGCGCATCATTACAGGTCATCAGGGAGCTGGAGGCCAGGGTCAGATTTTTGAAGCCCAGTTTGGCCAGCGTGGCTACGACCTGATTGATCACCTTGTCCCCTTCGCGAAAAGCGTGGTGGAACGAGATGGTCATGCCATCTTGCAGGCCGCAACGTGCAACCGCCTGCTCTAGGGATTCACACAGTTTGCGATTGTGCTTGGCAGCCTGATCTCCCAGCCAGGGGGTTGCGTTGTAGGCTCCGGCGAACGGGATCAGTGCCCGCAGGTGAGGAAAGTTGAGATGGAGTCGTTCAGTCTGTTTCATGGTTGAATCCTTAACGGTGCACGCCGGAGGCCGCGGCGCGCTCCAGCACTACTTGGGCGTGATTGATAATGGGGGCATCCACCATTTTCCCGTTGAGGGAGACCACCCCCAATCCGTTGCGCTCACCCTCTTTGGCGGCCTTAATGATCCGCTGCGCGTGTTCGACTTCCTGTTGCGTCGGGGCATAAGCGTTATGCAATAGGTCGATTTGGCGCGGGTTGATCAGGGATTTGCCGTTAAAGCCCATGCGGCGGATCAGCTCGACTTCCCGTAAAAAGCCGGCCTCGTCATTCACATCCGACCATACGACGTCAAAGGCATCGATACCTGCGGCACGCGCTGCATGCAACACGGCGCAGCGGGCGTAAAACAGTTCGGTGCCATCTCCCCGCTCAGTTTGCATGTCCATGACATAGTCAAAGGCCGCGAGGGCGATCCCGATCAGGCGCTGTGAGCTGCGGGCGATGGCGACCGCATTGATCACGCCAACCGCGGATTCGATGGCGGCCATCACTTTGGTCGAGCCAACCTCACGGCCACATTCCAGCTCAATTCGTTCCAGATGGCCTTCCAGCTCATAGATATCATCGGGGGTATCGGTTTTCGGCAGGCGGATCACGTCCACACCACCCCGGACTGCCGCTTCCAGGTCGAGTAGGCCAAAGGGGGTGTTCAGTGGATTGATACGCACTACGGTTTCGATATCCCGATACATGGGGTGCTGCAAGGCGTGGAAGACCAGCAATCGGGCCGAGTCTTTCTCCCGCAGTGCGACGGCATCCTCCAGATCAAACATGATGGAGTCGGGATTGTAGATAAAGGCGTTCGAGAGCATGGCGGCATTGGCCCCCGGCAGGAACAGCATGCTGCGGCGAAGTTTTTTCATTGCAGTTTCTCCCAAGCAATCTGCTGCACATCGGTGGCACGCAGTATTGCGCTTTGCAGGCGGGCACGAATGACGCAGTCCAGCGCCCCTTTATCCTCGATGATGATCAATCCCCGGGTGATGCCCATGGCATCGAGTGTGCTCTCCACGACCTGGCGGATCTGTTCGCCAAACTGTTTCATCACTTCGCTGTAGATTTCGATCTCCAACCCCTGGTCAGAGGGGGCAATCTTTACCATCAGGTCGCTGGACTCCTGAGTTCCTGCCAGCGCCTCTCTTACTATGTTCATGGTGAATTCCTTAACTGCTATGCTACTTCCGCGCTGTAATGGGTTTCGAGATAGGCAAGGGTGCTCTCGGGGACGATCGTTCTGATCCGGGAAAAGAGCTGCTGCTGAAGTAAGCGACGGACTTCTGACGCTGAAATCGCTTTGTCGGCATCCTTGATACGCGGTATTTCCACTACATCAATCGTGTCAGCCAGCAGGTCATGCAGCGTCTGATTGTATTGCCGGGAAATCTGGCAAAACGGTTCCGTGCCGATGAAGCGATGGGTAATGCCCAGCGCGGGGGCGATATGGTCGCGAAAGGTAATCACGTCTATTTCGCTCCAGGCTTGCAGCACCTTGCCGCTTTCTTTCAGGAAGTAGGTCGGAAATGTGGCGCGGGAGATGATGTATTTTGAACCTTCATGCACGGTCACATTCGCCAGGTTCGCCACACCGGCACGCACCATTTGCAGCCGGGCGTGGAACGGGAAAAAGGAGGCATCTTCCCGTACGACAAACAGATGAACCCAGTCGCACTGTTTGGCCGCTTGGGTGATCAGGTGATAATGACCAAGGGTGAACGGATTGGCATTCATCACAATCGCCCCGACCTCTTTGCCTTCATGCCGGTAAGGAAGGAGCGAACGACAGTAACGGTCAACGCCACCGGGGGTGTTTTCCATCAGAATGGCATCATCGCCACTTTGGGCAATGGGCCAGAATCCACACTGTTCAAAACGCTCCCGGTTGGCTGGTTTGGTACAGAGGAACAGGTGAAAATGGCCCTGTTCCAGGGCCAGATGTTCTACTTCTGCCAGCAGCCGGGTGCTCAGGTTGGCACCGCGCAACTGTTTGTCGACCGCCACGCATTTAATGACGTTGTGTGCCAGACCGGCACATCCCACCAATTTGAAGCCTGACCAGGCCTCGACAAAGAGGGTGATGTCGGCATCCAGCCCCAGGCCATTGTTCGCGAGCAGGCCACGAAGCCGCTCAAGGCGCTCCGGCTGTTTGGCAACGTCGGTCAATCTGAAGTCAATTGTAGGTAGTGACTGCATAGTCTTGTCCGGGTTCTCTTAGGCCGCACTTTGCACATCTGCGGGTGATTCGACGATCACATTGCTCAGGCGGCCAACATGTTCAATTTCGACCTCGATGCGATCTCCGGCTTTCATGAACAGTGGCGGGTTGCGTTTTTTGCCAACACCACCGGGTGAGCCGGTGATGATGACATCCCCCGGGCTGAGGCGAGTGAAGGTACTGATGTACTCGATCAGGTCAGCAATTTTGTGGATCATGCTGCTGGTGTTGTCCTCTTGCACCATGATCCCGTTTAGCCAGGTGCGAATGGCCAGTTGATGCGGGTCGGGGATCTCGTCAGCGGTGGTCAGCCACGGGCCGAAGGCACCGGTTTGCCGCCAGTTTTTACCAGCGGTAAACCAGGTGTGCTGCCAGTCCCGGGCCGAACCATCCATATAGCAGCTATACCCGGCGACATGGCTGAGAGCATCCTGTTTGGCGATATGCTCGCCGCCTTTGCCGATAATGACCGCCAGCTCGCCTTCATAATCGAATTCGCTGGAGTGATATGGCTTGATGACGGGGTTGTTGTGGCCAGTCTGGGAATCAGCAAATCGGACAAAAAGCGTGGGCGCCGGATTATGTTGATCAAACTCCTGACGTTTGGCGGCATAATTCATGCCAACGCAAAGAATTTTTCCAGGCTGTTCAATGACCGGTAAAAAGGTAATTTCAGCAATATCCAGATCAACAGGATCATGTTGATAGTTTGCAGCTTCGCTGAGCGCATTGGCATCAAGCAGTGACTTCAGATTGTTATAACGGTGGCCAAGGCGGCGTCCTAAATCGACCACGCCTTGCGCGCGGACAATGCCGTAGCTACTCATACCTTGATACATAAAACTTGCGAGTTTCATCGCGTGTTCCTTATTACTTCTATTCAATCAAATGAGGAAATTGCCCAATACCAGCAGTGCAATGGAGACATTGATTGCACCGCCAATACGGGTTGCAATCTGGGCAAAAGGCATCAAGCTCATGCGGTTGCCGGCAGTCAGAATGGCCACGTCACCCGTTCCGCCCTGGCCGCTTTGGCAGCATGAGACAATGGCGACATCAATAGGGTGCATACCGATTTTTTTACCCACGAAGAAGCCGGTCACAACCAGTGCTGATACCGTGCTAATAATCACCAGCAGGTTGGTCAGAGTGAAGGCATTCACCAGTTCTTGCCATGGGGTGATGGCGACACCAACCGCAAACAGCACGGGGTAGGTCACGGATGTTTGAAAGAATTTATAAACAACCTGAGAACCTTCCAGAATTCGCGGTGAGACACCATGGGTCAGTTTCACCAGTACGGCGATAAACAGCATGCCGACCGGTGCAGGCAGGCCAATCAGTTCATGACCAAGCATGCCGAGCATATAAAGCAGGACTGCCAGCAATACCCCTGAAGCTAAGGTTGTCACATCGGTCTTGCCAGTAAATGCGCCGGACAAATTGGCGATTTTGTCATCGCGGCTATTGCTGTTGGGTATTAACTGGCCTTCGCCGGTCAAATGTGGGTAGCGTTTGCCAAGTTGGTTCAGGCAACCTGCAATAATAATTGCGGTCAAACTGCCCAGCATTACCATTGGCAGAATACGGCCAAGGGCAACCCCCTGATCCATGTGGAGGAGCGTGGCATAGCCGATAGATAGTGGAATTGCGCCTTCTCCTACCCCCCCTGCCATGATTGGCAAGATAATGAAGAAGAAGATCTGGAATGGTTCAAGACCTAATGCCAGGCCAACACCCATGCCAACGATCATGCCAACGATTTCGCCACACAGCATCGGGAAGAAGATACGCAAGAAGCCCTGGATTAGTACCTGGCGATTCATGCTCATAATGCTGCCAACAATAATGCAGCAGATATAGAGATAAAGAATGTTGGTGGATTTGTAGAATTTTATTGTTGATTCGACGACTGAGTCAGGTAGCAGACCATAATAGACCAGCGCAGACGGAATAAAGGTCGCACAAATCGCGGCTGCACCAAGTTTACCAACAATAGGGAGTCGTTTGCCAAATTCACCACAGGCAAAACCGAAAAATGCCAGTGTGGCAACCATAACAACTATATCACTGGGTAATTTGCCACCCAGACAATCAATAGCAATCAGTACTCCAGCCAATATAAAAAGAGGCAGTGGAATAATGCCTACCTTCCAGGTGTCCATGATGTACCACCACCGCTCCTTGAGAGAGACCGATTTGGTATTCAGTGCTCCTGGTGCATCCAAGTTGTCTATTGCACTCATAGTCAAGCCATCCTTTCAGTTATTTGTCATCGCCAAGATATAGACATCCCTGATTGCTTTGTGTGAGTGACCGCATGATAAAGTCATGATTTTAATGGTGGCTATGGATTTTATGGTTTCTTTTTATCCTGCGTGATCGATGTCGTTTTTTATAGTGTGGTTTTTATGGTTTCTTTTCAATCACGGCCGATTTTGTAACAGAGAGCACTAACTTTATTAATTGTCCCGTGCATTGTCGCCTTAGGTTAGGGCTGCAGGTATGTTGTGGAATAGCTCACAACATTTATATTGTGAGCCACCACATTGCATAAAAGCTGATAAGCTAAATGCTGGTTTTTATTGTTGCATAATGTTATGAAAATGTCGTTCCAAATCAGATTGTTTGTCTCGTTGGCGTTGTTTTCTCTGGTACTCTCTCTGGTATTGGGGGGCATGTATTACACAAGTTTTAGTCGCCAGTTGTATGAGCATATGGGTGAACGGGCAAAAATACAGGCAGAAGAGATTGCCTTGATTCCGACATTACGCCTCGATGTGCTGAAGAATGACACTGACGCGATTAAATTGTTAATGGAGAAACTGGCTGCACGAAGCGATGCCAGTTTTATCGTCATCGGTGATACGCAAGGGCGTCATTTGTACCATTCGGTGTTTGATGATCGGGTGGGGACCGCTCTGATAGGCGGTGATAATGCGGAAGTGTTGGCTGGAAAAAGCATCGTGACCCTGCGTCGTGGGGGCTTGGGCGTGTCCCTGCGTAGCAAGGTGCCAATTAGAGATGATGCCGGGCGCGTTGTCGGGATTGTCTCGGTGGGGTATCTGACGAGTTATCTTGATAACATCACTATCAGCAAAGTGGTTAATATATTGATGGTTGCGATCTCTTTCCTTGCTGCGCTATTTGTATTTTCATGGTATTTCACTCGAAGCATCAAAAAACAGATGTTTGCGTTGGAGCCGCGAGAAATTGGCTTGCTGGTGCGGCAACAAAAAGCACTGATGGAGTCGATATTTGAAGGGGTGATCGCTATTGATAGCCAATTACATATTGAGGTTATTAACCATGCCGCACGGACATTGCTTGATTTTCCTCAATCTGCCCACTCTTTACGTGGTCAGCCGATTGGTAATGTGATAAGCCCAGTGCCATTTTTTGATGAAAATATTATGCTGGCAAATGATACACATGATGAAATCTGTACTTTTAATAATTTAACGGTGATCGCCAGTAGAGTCAGAATTATGCTGGGAGATGATTTGCAGGGGTGGGTGATAACATTCAGAGATCGTAAAGAAATCGATTCATTGAGTGCCCAGTTAAGCCAGGTGAAACGATATGTTGATAATCTTAGGATTATGCGGCATGAACAACTGAATCGGATGGCTGCCTTGTCAGGCATGCTTCATATGGGGCGCTATGATGAAGCAATTCGTTATATCCAGGCTCACTCTGAATATGCGCAGGAGTTGCTTGATTTTATCTCGTTGAATTTCAGTTCACCGACAGTATGCGGTTTGCTGCTGGGCAAGGTTTCACGCGCCACCGAGAAAGGAGTGGTGTTACAATTTGACCCAGCTTGCTCGATGACGAATGAGTTTGGCACGCTTGCGGAATCTGAACTGATATCGATTATTGGCAACCTGCTGGATAATGCCATTGAGGCAACCCAACGTGCGCCATTACCTCATGCCCCGGTAGAGATATTGATTAAACTGACACAGCGAGAATTGATTGTTGAGGTGGCTGATCAAGGGATTGGAATTAATAATAACATTAGAGAGCATATTTTCCAACGAGGGGTGACAACCAAGGTTAGTGGTGACCATGGTATAGGTCTGTATTTGGTCAATAGTTATGTGACGCAGGTGAGCGGCTCCATCGAGGTGACGAATAACATCCCCCGTGGAACAATATTTTCCATCTTTATACCCGTAGCTGAACATATTAATAATTCAGGGCTGGAAAAACATAATCATGCGATATGAACCGATAGACGTCCTTATTGTTGAAGATGAGAATGCGCTGGCACAGTTGCATTCGGAGTCGATCCAGAAGCATCCCTGTTTACGGCTGGTGGGTATCGCGTCATCACTGGCTGATGCACAGGCACAGATCGCCAGCAAGCAGCCACAGCTGATTTTGCTGGATAACTATTTACCCGATGGGAAAGGCATCACGCTCATCAATCACCCGGATCTGCTGGCCAATACCTCGGTCATTTTTATTACCGCTGCCAGCGATATGAATACGTGCAGTCAGGCGATCCGTAACGGGGCCTTTGACTACATCCTAAAGCCCGTATCATGGCGGCGCCTTGACCAGTCTCTTGAGCGTTTTGTTCAATTTACCGAGCAACAGCGGCTTTGGAAGATTGTTGACCAGAAGAGTGTCGATTCACTTTATCTGTTGCAGGCCAAAAATTATCGCCTGGATAACAGTGCCAAGGGGATCGAAGAGAGTACGCTGACCTTGGTACAAAAGCTGTTCAACGATGCAGATTGCCAATTCTTTTCAGTGGATGATGTAGTCAGTGCAACAGGCCTAAGCAAAACCACCACCCGTCGTTATCTCGAACACTGTGTCGAGAGCGGTTTTCTGCGGGTTGATATGCTGTATGGCAAGATTGGTCATCCGAGGCGGATCTATTGTCGCGTGGTGGATGGTGGTGATACTTCCCAAGCTGGCTGACTCAGTGTGGCTAGGAGGGAATAAGTCCCATAGCCGATACAGGAGTGTCAGGACAGTCCAACCCCGTGACCACTCATAATGGGGCGGCCCTCTTTCTGCTATGAGAGGTGATGGCTAGCTGATTCACAATTGGGCTGCTGGCGGTGCTTGGTCCTGCGTCAAACACTCAGCCATGACGACAGCCAATAAGGGGGAGGCTCTCTGCTTAACTCTTGCCTGTAGCCAGCCGTTCTGACGACCTCTCTTATTGATCTCTGGCGGCCCCACACTCGGGAAAATGCCGAAAAGTGCTCATAGTTGTGCAATTTGCGCAAAAAAGAGACGAACGAGACAAAAAGTGAAATTTCCCGTTGACCATCCGCCTTAAAATCCGTTTAATAGCGCCCACGCCCAGATAGCTCAGTCGGTAGAGCAGGGGATTGAAAATCCCCGTGTCGGCGGTTCGATTCCGTCTCTGGGCACCAATTTTGGTGCCATGAAATATAAAATTTGTTCATGCACAATGGTTTAAAGTGTGCCGGCTTAGCTCAGTAGGTAGAGCAACTGACTTGTAATCAGTAGGTCACCAGTTCGATTCCGGTAGCCGGCACCATTTGCCCAGATAGCTCAGTCGGTAGAGCAGGGGATTGAAAATCCCCGTGTCGGCGGTTCGATTCCGTCTCTGGGCACCAATTACAATTCCTCCTTAGTTCAGTCGGTAGAACGGCGGACTGTTAATCCGTATGTCACTGGTTCAAGTCCAGTAGGAGGAGCCAATTAAAAAAGCCCTTGTCGCAAGACAAGGGCTTTTTTCTATTTGGCGCAGCCATTTTTTAACCATAAAAACAACCACACATGCACAGATGAACCGCAGGATAGATATGGAAAATCATGTAGTTATAGAGTCAAAGGGGCGACTTGCCGCCATTAGGAACTGGATGGAACCCGTGCTGGTACTGCTTATTCTTGGCAGCCTGTTCGGTTACCTCGGCAGCCAGATGGGCCTCTCTGCCATGGTCAACACCCTGTTCAATACCGCCCACCAGCTGCTGCTCAATACCGTGCTCTTTATCATGGGGATCACGGTGCTCTCCGGTGCCCTGAGCCAACTCTTGAGCGAGTTCGGGGTGATCCGCCTGCTGGAGGTGCTGCTGGCCCCGCTGATGAAGCCGGTGTTTCGTCTGCCTGGCCGCACCGCGCTGGCGGCGCTGATGACCTTCTTCTCCGACAACCCGGCGGTGATCAGCCTCGCCAAGGACAGCCGCTTTCGCAAAGGCTTCACTCCGTGGCAACTGGTGTCGCTCACCAACTTCGGCACCGCCTTCGGCATGGGGCTGATCGTGGTCACCTTTATGGCCACCCTGCAACTGCCGAGCGGTGAATCCACCGCCAGCGCGGCGCTGATCGGGCTGCTCGGTGCTCTGGTGGGCTCGGTGGTCTCTACCCGACTGATGCAGCGGATGATCCGCCCCTTGGTGGGGGAAGTGCTGAACGATGACGCTGTATCGTCCGACGGCCGCAAGGTAGGGGTGACCAAAGAGGTGGCTCCCGGCTGGCTGCGGATCCTCAACTCTCTGCTCGATGGCGGCAAATCCGGTGTGGAGCTGGGTATGGCGGTGATCCCGGGTGTGCTGATCATCAGTACCTTCGTGATGCTGCTCACCTTTGGCCCGGGCGACAAGGGCTATACCGGCGAAGCGTTTCAGGGGGTTGCCCTGCTGCCGGTGCTGGCCGCCAAGGTGAGCTGGCTGTTTGACCTGCTGTTCGGCTTCCAGCAGCCGGAGCTGGTTGCCTTCCCGGCTACCTCGCTCGGTGCGGTTGGTGCCGCCATGTCACTGGTGCCGCCTTTTATTGCCAAAGGGTGGATCACCGGTAACGAGGTCGCGGTGTTTACCGCCATGGGGATGTGCTGGAGCGGCTTTTTGAGCACCCATACAGCCATGCTCGATGCCCTCGGCTATCGCCATCTCACCTCCCGCGCCATCGTCGCCCACACTATCGGTGGCCTGTGCGCCGGTGTGGCCGCTCACCAGCTCTATCTGCTGCTGGGCTGAGTCGGGTTCAGACACGGAAACGCAAAGAGGCTCTTCGGAGCCTCTTTGCATTTCTCCCTGCCGGTTCTGTTCATGGGCATACCAATCACCCTTGTGGCGTGATGCCCTGCACCTTCAACCAGAATCGCTCCTGACAGTGGTTGTGAAACAGCTTGCTGGCTGGAGTGATGGGAATGGGACTGGCGATGACCCGATAGCTGATCCAGCACTCGGCACAAAGCTGCTGCGATGGCGCTTCGTCCTGTTCGGTTTGCTGGCGGATGACGACCCCATTGGCAAACCAGCTGGTGGTTATCTGGTGCTGGATCACAGTGCCGCTCTCATCATGCTCGCTATAGTGTTCACTCTCTTGGCGGGTGAGAGTGACGGGGCTCTCCTGTCGATGAATGGCCCTGATATAGCTGATTAGTTGATTCATTGCCGATCTTGCCGTGATGGTTGGCCTGCACTGGATGAGCTGCACAGGATGGAAGAGGGCTAGCGTAACGTGCTGCCGGGGTTGCGGCAATCGCCTCGGCTGCACCGCAAGTAAACCTGAAAAGGGGAGAGCAATGGGGATCCCGCAAAACAAGGCCGAGCTGCTACTCGCGATCGATACCAATTTCAGCAAGTTGTTCAAGGCGTTGCAGGCCGTCCCCGAGAGCCGGGTGCGGGAGCCGACCCTGGCAGGGCACAGCAAGGGAACCACCATGAGCGTTGCCAATCTGCTGGCCTACCTTATCGGCTGGAACGAACTGCTGATCAAGTGGATCGAGCGGGATGCGGCGGGTCTGCCAGTGGATTTTCCCGAAACCGGTTTTAAGTGGAACGAGTTGGGCGGGCTGGCCCAAAAGTTCTATCGGGATTACGAGGGGCTCTGCTATCCGGCGTTGTTGCAGCGGTTGGCTGCTGCCAGAGGGCACATCATTGAACTGGTGGAGGCGCGCAGCGACCAGCAGCTGTATGGCTGCCTCTGGTATGAGAAGTGGACGTTGGGGCGGATGATCCAGTTCAATAGCGCTTCCCCCTATCTCAACGCCAACGGGCGGCTGCGCAAGTGGCTCAAAGAGTTGGCGATCCGGGTGTGAAAAGAGGGCGATAGCTGCCCGGGGGGGGCGGCAAAACGCTTTGCCACCATATTGCCACTACCGCCCGTGGCGGCAGCTACTGGCCGCCTGACTCCCCTTTGCGCTCGGCTATCTCCTGCGTGCTGGTTGAATAAATAGATCAGCCATTCAAGGGATTAGCCGGTGCAGTGCGTTTTATCGCCGTGCTGGCCCCGCTTATGCACATCTCTTGGCAACACCATCAAGGGTCGTTGTCGCGGAGAAATATCATGATCAGCAACCTGCTTCCCCTTGCCTCTATCGCCCTCAAGCTGGGCAGTCAGCTGCTCGGCAGCAGTGCTAAATCTGAGCCTGTGCAGCAAACAGTGCAGGAAGATCGCCTCGCCCCGACCGTCCAGAGCTTGTTCCAGCGGCTGGGGGTCAAGGATGCCGACAGCGAACAGAACCGCTCGGCCATCAACCACTTTATGGGGGAGCTGATGCAGACTCTGGGGCAGGAGAATAGCGGTCAGTCACTCCCAGCTGCCATCGATAGCGCCCGCAATCAGCTGGCGAGCGGCACCCAGAGCACCCGCCTCGATGCGCTGCAAAGCGAGCTCGATACCCTCAAGGGCACCCTTGGTGCCAGCGTTCTCAATCTCGATCAGTTGCTCGGCGCCTTTAAACAGACCTTGCCCAATGGTAAGGGGGAGGGGGTTGGCAAACTGCTCAATGCCAGCGCTTGAGGGGAGTTGTAATTAGTGCTCCCGAGGTTATTATTCTGCAGATTTAAATGTTGACATGGAATAATCATAAAATAAGATGTTAGATCTTAAAGCAACTATGTTTTTAGTTCATTTTTTTTAAATGAGCAATGTTTCCTCTAGAGGTCGATGTGTCTATGAGTGGGGTTATGATTTTTTTACAGTGCCTAATTCTGTTAGGTATAGGTTGCGTATTCTTATTTCGACGTTACTTATTTGCTTACTCATCTGAAAAAGGTAAAAACTTAGCGACACAAGAAGATATTGAGGAGATAACAAGGAAGGTTGAGGATGTAAAAGTAGTTTACTTGAAAGAAATTGAACGATTAAAGGTGGATTTATCTTTACTATCTAAAAAACAAGATGTTTTGTTGGATGAAAAAATTAGGGTTTTCAAAAGGCTTCAAAATCAACTTGTTGATTTCAAGAAGTATTGTGAAGCATCACTTGGTGAGCATGATGTGCGAGGGGATTTTCATCCTACATTTGATTCGCTATCACCAGAGGTTTACACTTCCGCCTTGCTTCATCTAACAGCTTTGCATTATATAATGCAGGAGGATTTCATCTTCCTCTCAAAAAAATCAAAAGATATTTTGAATGATTTACACAGTCGTTGTTCTACTCTATGTAACATAGAGCTTTACATGTCTGGTGGTAATAAAGATTCAGAATTATCAAGCAGCGCAATATCTGTGTATGAAAATTCAATTAAATTGATTGAGCAATGCCTACAGGAATTGTACGATGAGCTGCGATTTCCTAATGAATAATGGATGCATTTTCAGTTACCATAGTTTATAGCTTTATAAGCCTATAGGTTTTGGTATGAATATGTACTGAGTGATTTATATGAGAATAAAAAACGGCAACCGAGGTTGCCGTTTTGCTTTCTTATTCGAATGACAAGCAGGTTGGTTTAACCCACCCGCTTGGCCAGCCACTGTTCGGCGGCAGTGAGGGCCGCTTCTACCTGCTCGCGGGCGACGCCGCCTTTGGCGACCCGCTTGGCGAGGGTCGCTTCCAGTTCCAGATTGGGGTAGACGTCGAACTCGATCACCGGGCTGAAGCGCTGGAACTCGCCGATGGATAGCTCCTCCAGCGGGCGGCCCACGCTGATGGCGAAGACCACGGTTTCGCCGACGATATGGTGCGCTTCACGGAACGGAATGCCCTTGGCTACCAGATAGTCCGCCAGCTCGGTGGCGTTGGCGTAGCCGCCTTGGGCCGCCGCCATGGTGCGCTCGCCGTTGACCTTCAGATCGATCAGCACCAGCGCGGCCATATCGAGGCAGTCGTGCCAGGTGTCGAGGGCATCGAACAGCCCCTCCTTGTCTTCCTGCATGTCCTTGTTGTAGGCCAGTGGCAGCGCCTTGAGGCTCATCAGCATGCCCATCTGGGCGCCCACCACCCGGCCGGTCTTGCCGCGGATCAGCTCCAGCGCATCCGGGTTCTTCTTCTGTGGCATCAGCGACGAGCCGGAGGTAACCGCGTCGGAGAGCTCGACAAAGCCCGCCTCGCCGGTGTTGTAGAAGATGAGATCTTCAGCAAAGCGCGACAGGTGGGTCATGGAGAGGGACGCCACGTGCATCAGCTCCACCACGTGATCCCGATCGGAGACCGAATCCAGACTGTTGCGGGTGGCGCCACCAAAGCCCATGTCCAGCGCCAGCGCTTCACGGTCGATGGCATAGGCAGTGCCCGCCAGCGCGCCGCAGCCGAGCGGGCTGGTGTCGAGGCGCTTCAGCGCATCCTGCAGGCGGGAGTAGTCCCGCTCCAGCATCTCCACATAGGCCAGCGCCCAGTGGGCATAGGTGACCGGCTGGGCCCGCTGCAGGTGGGTGTAACCGGGTAGCACCGCCGCCTGATTGGCACGGGCGGAGGCGACCAGCCCCTGCTGCAGGGCGGTGATGGAGCCCTGCAGCAGCTCGCCCTGCGCCTTGCACCAGAGTTTCAAGTCGGTGGCGACCTGATCGTTGCGCGAGCGGCCGGTGTGCAGTTTCTTGCCAAGATCGCCGACGGCGGCAATCAGTTGGCTCTCGACCCAGGAGTGGATATCTTCGGCGTCCGAACTCAGGATCTGCTGGGGATCCTGCTGCACCGAGGCGAGCAGCACCTCCATCGCCTGTTGCAGCTTGCCCTGCTCATCGTCGGTCAACACGCCCACTTTCACCAGCGCTTTGGCCCAGGCCATGGAGCCCTGAATATCCTGCTCCGCCAAGCGGTAATCGAACCGCAGCGAATCGTTGAACTGCTTGAACCGGCTATCGGCTCCCTGACTGAAGCGTCCACCCCAAAGTGCCATACTGCTCTCCTTGAATGCGTTGTCGGTAGGCGTTTACGCCTGCCGTACTCGCGCTGCCTCTTGGCCTGCGCGCAGAAATCTTGCCCTGTATTTTCCTGAATAACAGTGCGGTGGTGATGAGTGCTGTTGCCGTTGAACACGTCAAATCCAGCAACTGCGAATCGGTTCCCTCTCCCTCTGGGAGAGGGCTAGGGTGAGGGTAATTCCCCCCTCATCCCCGCCCCTTCTCCCGCAAGGGGAGAAGGGAGAAAATACGTCAGCATCATATTCACACGGCCCCTGTTATCTCACAGAAGCGGCCGGTGCGCTGCCGCTCTTGTCACACCCGCCGATGATGGGTCAGGGGTTATGCCCTCTGCCTGTAGAAGAGGGGGCCATGCCCCCTCAATGGAATCAACGGGTTATCGCGCTTGGTTAGCCGTGGGTGTGATCGCCACCGATAGCCTGATGCTGCTCCTTCATGGCGCGGATCCGGCTGGCCAGGGTGTAGAGACGGATAAAGCCTTCGGCATGGCTCTGGTCATACACTTCATCGGCACCGAAGGTGGCGAAGTCTTCGGAGTAGAGGCTGTTTGGCGACTTCTTCTGCACCGCAGTGACCTGACCCTTGTACATCTTCAGCACCACTTCACCGTCCAGATCTTCGGCGATGGCGTTGGCAGAGGCGAGGATCGCCTTGCACAGCGGGGTGAACCAGCGGCCGTCATAGACCAGATGGGAGAACTCGGCACCCAGCTTCTCCCGCCAGGCGCGGGTCGGGCGATCCAGTACCAGCTCTTCCACGGCGCGCAGCGCGGCGACCATCACGGTACCGCCCGGGGTCTCGTAGCAGCCGCGGGACTTCATCCCCACCATCCGGTTTTCGGTGATGTCGATGCGGCCCACGCCGTGCTTGCCGGCACGCTCGTTCAGGGTCATCAGGATCTGGTGCGGGCTCAGCGGCTGGTCATCCACGGCCACCACTTCACCCTGCGCCACGGTCAGCTTGACATACTCCGGCTGATCCGGTGCCTGTTCGGCCGGTACGGTCCACTGCCAGACCGCTTCGGAGGGCTCGTTCCAGGTGCTCTCCAGCTCGCCACCCTCGGTGGAGATGTGCCAGGCGTTGGCGTCGCGGCTGTAGATCTTCTTCAGGGTCGCCTTGCAGGGGATGTTGCGGGTCTCCAGATAGGAGAGCAGATCTTCCCGGGAGCGCATGTCCCAGATCCGCCACGGGGCGATCACTTTCAGCTGGGGCGCCAGCGCAGCGACCGCACCTTCGAAACGTACCTGATCGTTACCCTTGCCGGTGCAGCCGTGGGAGATGGCATCGGCCCCTTCCGCCAGCGCGGCCTCGACCATCGCTTTGGCGATCACCGGACGGGCCATGGAGGTACCCAGCAGATAGGTGCCCTCATAGACGGCGCCGGTCTTCAGGGTCGGATAGACGTACTCTTTGACGAACTCTTCGCGCAGATCCTTGATGATGCACTTGGTGGCGCCGGAGGCGATGGCCTTCTGCTCGATCCCTTCCAGATCGTCGCGCTCCTGACCGACGTCGGCCACGAAGGCGATGATTTCGGCGTCATAGTGCTCTTTCAGCCAGGGAATGATGGCCGAGGTATCCAGTCCACCCGAGTAAGCCAGTACGATCTTGTTGATTCCGCTCATGTTACTTCTCTCCGTGATGATTCGATGATGATTCAATAAAAGGGTCGTGATTCAGGTTGAGTGCCGCGTTACTTGCCGCCGAGAAGGGTCAGCAACACGGCGTTCTGGATATGCATCCGGTTTTCGGCCTCGTCCATGATGAGGGAGGCGGGGCCATCCATCACCTGCGAGGTGATCTCCAGCTCCCGGTGCGCCGGTTGGCAGTGCAGCACATGCTGGATGCCGGTGCGGTCGAGCAGGGCCTGGTTGATCTGGTAAGGCATAAAGAGCTCGGTGACCTGCTCCATCGGAGTGTTGTCGCCCATGGAGACCCAGGTATCTGTGTAGGCCACGTCGAACCCTTCGATATCCGCCACGTCATCGCTGATGTGGATGGTTGCCCCTGACTTGGCCGCCAGAGCCTGCGCCTGCAGGAAGATCTGGGTATCCGGGCCGTGGCCTTTCGGGCAGATGAGGGTGACGTCGGTGCCGAGGGTCGCCCCCAGCAGCAGCAGAGAGTGGCTGACGTTGTTGCCATCACCGAGGTAGGCAAGCTTCACCTTCGACAGGTCGTCGTAGTGCTCGGCAATGGTCATAAAGTCGGCCAGCCCCTGACAGGGGTGGTAGAGGTTGCACAGGCTGTTCACCACCGGCACTGTGCCGTGCTCTGCCAGCTCGACCAGGGTCTGGTGATCGAACACCCGAGCGACGATGGCATCACACCAGCGCGACAGGTTGGCGGCGAAATCCTTCACCGACTCCCGCTTGCCCAGCGCGCCGTTCTGCTGATCCAGATAGACGCTGTGGCCGCCCAGCTTGGCGATGCCGATGTCGAAAGTGACCCGGGTGCGCAGGGAGGGTTTCTCGAACAGGGTGACCACGCTCTTGCCGGCCAGCGCCTGGCTGTACTTCTTCGGGTCGGCCTTGACCGCTTTGCCCAGCGCAATCAGCGCCTCGATCTGGGCTTTGTTCAGATCACTGTCTTTCAGAAGATGTTGCATCGGATGTTCCTTGTTCCGGTGAGGATTAGAGGGCTACCTGATTGCCATCGGCAATCTTGACCAGAGTGCCGACCGCGCCGCCAGCCAGCAGCTTGAGCAGCTGATCCGGGTAACGCCAGCTGGCGACACAGACCGGCTTGCCGAGGGTCTGGGCGGCGTGCAGGGCCGCTTCTACCTTGACCGCCATACCATCGCGGATCACCCCTTTCTCCATCAGATCCAGTGCGGTCAGCTTGTCGAGCTGGGGCACCAGCTTGCCCTTGCCATCGAGGATGCCGCTCACATCGGAGAGCATCACCAGATCGGCACCGAGCGCCTCGGCAATGGCGGTGGCCGCCTGATCCGCGTTGACGTTCATCAGTTGCCCCTCGGCGGTGATGCCGATGGAGCTCACCACCGGCAGGAAGCCCTGACCTAGGATGCCTGCTACCAGCGCCGAGTTGCCCGGCTTGCACTCGCCGACCGCGCCGAGATCCGGGTCGAGCTGGGTCACCTGACAGAGGCCGCCGTCGGCGAGGCAGAGCCCAACTGCCGGAATGCCGGTGGCGATTGCCTTGGCCATCATCTGCTTGTTGGCCGTCCCTGCCAGCGCCCCGGCAATAAAGGGGATCTGCTCGAACGGGGTTACCCGCAGGCCGTTCTTCTTGGTAGAGGTGAGACCCAGCCCCTTGAGCAGGTCATCCACCAGACAGCCACCGCCGTGCACCAGCACCAGTGGACGGTGCTGATCATCGAGAAAGGTTTTGAGGGTGGCGAACAGGGCGGTCAGCGCCTCGTCGTTCTCGATAAGGGCGCCGCCCAGCTTGATTACCAACGTCTGCTTGTCCATATCTCTCAATCCTTCCTTAAGTCCTTAAATCAGGCCGGTGGCCGGTTCAAATCCAAATTTGATATTTATGCACTGCATGGCTTGCGAGGCGGCGCCCTTGAGCAGATTGTCGATGGCAGAGACCACCACCAGCATGTTGCCCTGCTGTTGCCAGGCGATATCGCAGTAAGGGGTGCCCGCTACGCCGCGAATGGAGGGCATCTGGCCGGTGAGGCGCACCAGCGGTTTGCCTTCGTAGGCCTTGAGGAAGGCCTGATCCACCTGGGTGGGGGTCACGCCGTCCGCCAGCTGCACATAGATGGTGGCCAGGATGCCGCGCACATAGTTGCCAAGGTGGGGCTGGAACAGCACCTCCTTGCCGAGGTGGTGGCTGATCTCCGGCTGGTGTCTGTGATTGAAGGTGCCGTAGGGATTGAGGCTCACTTCGCAGAAGCTGGTGTTGATGGCGGCCTTGCGCCCGGCGCCGGAAACCCCGGAGACGGCGTTGATGATGGGCTGCCACCCCTTGGCAATCAGGCCATTCTGCTGCAGCGGCTTGAGGGCGCACAGCGATGCGGTCGGGTAGCAACCGGGCACCGCAATCAGCTGGGCGCTGGTGATGGCATCAGCGTTCCACTCGGCCAAGCCATAGACGGCCTGATCCAGCCACTGTTCGCTGTCGTGGGTGAAGCCGTAGAAGCTGTCGTAAAAGCCCTGATCCTTGACCCGGAAGGCGCCGGAGAGATCGAACACCGGCAGCCCCTTGGCGAGAAACTTGGGTGCCAGCTCGGCGCTCACCTCGTGGGCGGTAGCTAGCAGCACCAGATCGGCCTGGGTCAGGATCCGGGTCATTCCGTCGTCGTCCAGTGGCAGCAGCGGCTGATCGAGGGCGCCGACCCACTGGGGATGCAGGGAAGAGAAGCGCTTGTGGGCATCCTGACTGCCGGCGGAGACATAGAGGCCGAACAGCTTGAGTTGTGGGTGGTTCTGTACCAGTGCGGCCAGTTCGGCTCCCGCGTAGCCACTGGCACCGACGATAACGGTGTTGAGCATGTTGAATATTCCAAGTCAGAGTTCGAGATTCACAGCATGACGCTGCAGTGCACAAGGGGGTTCGATCGCCCCTTTGCACAAGTGCGGAGGGGCAATTCAGGCGGGTGTGTGTCGTCGGTTATAGATCAGGTGACAGAACATTAACTTTCCCTTACAACTAGAAGCCTTTGTTGATGAGCCAGATATTCAGGTAAAATTACGGAATATTCATGCACTCACTTTGCATTTGTATTTTCTAACAGAAACATTCCGGGGACGCAAGGAGGAGCTGATGGCCAATCTGGATTTTTTTTCACTTTATAAGAATATTATTGCGATTCCCTCTATCAGCAGCACGGATCCCAAGTGGGATCAGAGCAACGAGGCAGTGATCCGGCTGCTGGCCGACTGGTTCGGTCAGCTCGGTTTTCAGTGCGAGGTAACGGCGCTCCCCGATCTGCCGGGCAAGTTCAATCTGGTGGCGACGCTCGGTCAGGGGGAGGGCGGTCTGCTGCTGGCGGGTCACACCGATACTGTGCCGTTCGATGAGGGGGGCTGGAGCAAGGATCCCTTCAAGGTGACGGAAGAGGGCAACCGACTCTATGGCCTCGGTACCATCGACATGAAGGGCTTCTTCGCCTTTATCGTCGAGGCGCTCAAAGATATTGATCTCACCAAGCTCAACAAGCCGCTGCGTATTCTCGCCACTGCCGACGAAGAGACCACCATGGCGGGGGCCCGCGCCATCGCCGCGGCGGCCGAATTGAAACCCGACTACGCCGTGATTGGCGAGCCGACCGGATTGGTGCCGGTGGTGGCCCACAAGGGGCATATGTCGGAGGCGATCCGCATTACCGGCAAGAGCGGTCACAGCTCGGATCCCGCCAACGGCGTTAACGCCATGGAGATCATGCACAAGGCGATGGGGCAGGTGCTGCGCTTGCAGCAGGATCTGAAAGATCGCTACGCCGACCACCGCTTTGCCGTGCCGCAGCCAACCCTGAACCTCGGTTACATTCAGGGCGGTGACAGCCCGAACCGCATCTGCGGCTGCTGCGAGCTGCATATCGACCTGCGACCCACTCCGCAGGTGGGGCCGGACGAGTTGATGGGGATGCTCAAAGAGGCGCTGTCACCCATCGAGATCCACCAGCCGGGCTGCCTGCATCTGCAACATCTGCACGAGCCTATTCCCGCCTATGCCTGCGCCGACGACTCTGTGCTGGTGCGCGAAGCTGAGAAGGCGAGCGGCCGCGCCGCCGAGTCGGTCAACTACTGCACCGAGGCGCCGTTTATCCAGCAGCTTGGCTGCCAGACCATAGTGATGGGCCCCGGTCATATCACCCAGGCGCACCAGCCGGATGAGTATCTCGACCTCTCCTTCGTCAAGCCGACCACCTCGGTGTTGCAGCACCTGATCAGACGTTTTTGCCTGTAGCGGCGGCGGTGAAAGGGGCGTAAGAACTGTAAGTAAGTTACATAACAAGCCGGTTGTGGAGTGGTGAGGGAAATACATGTTCTGAATCGGCCTGTTATTTGACCTTGCGCAGACAATCTGGGTAGATTGTCACCCTAAGATGACGGAGCATATGTTGTAATCGCACAACAATAAGTGAGGTCGTCTAGCACCCCGGATGGGTGTCAGGCACCAACAAGATAAGGATGTGGAATGAACGAAAAGTACGCCGCACTACGCGCCAACGTAGGTATGCTGGGTCAGCTGCTGGGTAAATCCATCAAGGATCATCAGGGTCAGGCCTTTCTCGACAAGATCGAAACCATTCGCCAATTGGCCAAGTCCTCCCGCAAGGGCAATGAATCAGACCGGGAACGTCTGCTCGATACCCTGCGCACCCTGAGCGATGATGAACTGCTGCCGGTGGCCCGCGCCTTCAGCCAGTTCCTCAATCTGGCCAACGTGGCGGAACAGTTCCACACCATCTCCCGTCGCTGCGAGGAGCAGGTCTGCACCCCGGACCCGCTGGAGCAGATGTTCGACAAGCTGAAAGCGTCCAACCTGTCGCAAGAGGCCATCATTGCGGCCGTGCGCGAGCTGGATATCGATCTGGTGCTGACCGCTCACCCCACCGAGGTGACCCGTCGCACCCTGATCCACAAGCACGTGCAGCTCAACGACTGCCTCGAGGCGCTGGAGCTCTCCGACCTGCTGCCCCGCGAGCGGGACAAGATCCTCAATCGCATCGAGCAGCTGATCAATCAGGCATGGCACACCAACGAGATCCGCGAACAGCGCCCGACTCCGGTCGACGAGGCCAAGTGGGGCTTCGCCGTGGTGGAGAACAGCCTGTGGCCAGCCATTCCCGAATTCATGCGCAATCTGGACGAGCGTTTGCAACATCATCTGGGTGTGCGGCTGCCGCTGGATGCCGCGCCGGTCAAGTTCACCTCCTGGATGGGCGGTGACCGAGATGGCAACCCCTTCGTTACCGCCAAGGTGACTGCCGAAGTGCTGGAGCTGGGCCGCTGGATGGCGGTTAGCCTGTTCTACAAAGACATCAAGGAGCTCACCTCCGAGCTCTCCATGTCCGACTGTACCGACGCCGTGCGTGCTCGCGTTGGCGATCACCCCGAGCCCTACCGTGCGCTGGTGCGCGAGCTGCGTGAAGCGCTGCGCGAAACCAAGGAGCACCTGACCGCCAAGGTGCAGGGTCAGGCGAGCGAGAGCCAGGATCTGGTCAAGACCACCGCCCAGTTGCGCGAGCCGCTGGAGCTCTGCTACCACTCATTGCACGCCTGCGGCATGGGCAACATCGCCGATGGCATGCTGCTGGATGTGCTGCGCAAGGTCGCCTGTTTCGGCATTCATCTGGTCAAGCTCGATATCCGTCAGGATGGCGAGCGTCACGGGCTGGTCTTCTCCGAGCTGACCCGCTATCTGGGTCTGGGTGACTACGCCGAGTGGAGCGAGGATGACAAGCAGGCTTTCCTGCTAAACGAACTGAACTCCCGCCGCCCGCTCATTCCCCACGACTGGGAGCCGAGTGCCGAGGTGCGCGAGACGCTGGATACCTGTCAGGTCATCGCCCAGCACGACCCCGATGCGTTCGGCATCTACATCATCTCCATGGCCGGTGCGCCGTCCGATGTGCTGTCGGTGCAACTGCTGCTCAAGGAGGCGGGCTGCAAGTTCCGCATGCCGGTCGCCCCGCTGTTTGAAACCCAGGATGACCTGATGGCAGGCACCGCCGTGATGGAGCGTCTGCTCTCGGTGGACTGGTATCGCGGCTACATTCAGGGCCGTCAGTACGTAATGATCGGCTACTCCGACTCCGCCAAGGATGCGGGCATGATGGCCGCTGGCTGGGCCCAGTACGCCGCCATGGAATCCCTGGTGGGGCTTGCCGAAGCCAACAACATCCGCCTCACCCTGTTCCATGGCCGTGGCGGTACCGTCGGTCGTGGTGGTGCCCCTGCCCATCAGGCCATCCTCTCCCAGCCGCCGGGATCCCTGCGCGGCGGTCTGCGTACCACCGAACAGGGGGAGATGATCCGCTTCAAGTTCGGTCTGCCGAAAGTGGCAATCAAGAGTCTGGAGCTCTACACCAGCGCCGTGCTGGAAGGGAACCTGCTGCCGCCGCCCAAGCCGAAAGAGTGCTGGCGCGAGGTGATGGAACAGCTGGCCGCCGACTCCTGCGAGCACTACCGCAGTATCGTGCGCGGTCATCCGGACTTCGTCCCTTACTTCCGTGCCGCTACCCCGGAGATGGAGCTCGGCAAGCTGCCGCTCGGCTCCCGTCCCTCCAAGCGTAAGCCCAATGGCGGTGTCGAGAGCCTGCGCGCCATTCCGTGGATCTTCGCCTGGACCCAGAACCGCCTGATGCTGCCGGCCTGGCTCGGTGCCCACAAGGCGCTGCAACAGGCTATCGACGACGGCAAGCTGGCGGTGCTGGAAGAGATGAGCGCCCAGTGGCCCTTCTTCCGCACTCGCCTCGAGATGCTGGAGATGGTGTTCCTCAAGGCGGACGTCTGGCTTGCCGAATACTACGACACCCGTCTGGTGCCGCAGGAGCTGTGGGGCCTTGGCAAACAGCTGCGTCAGGAGCTCGCCGAGTCCATCGAGGTGGTGCTGAAACTGAGCCCGCGCGGGGATCTGCTGGAGGATCAGCCTTGGATCAAGGAGTCCATCAAGCTGCGCAACCCCTACACAGACCCGCTCAACGTGCTGCAGGCCGAGCTGCTCAACCGCTCCCGCAACCACCCGGAGACCCTGCACCCCGAGCTGGACAAGGCACTGATGGTCACCATCGCCGGTATTGCCGCAGGGATGCGTAATACGGGTTGATAAATATTACCAAACAGGCCTTAAATAAAAAGAGCGCATAATATGCGCTCTTTTTATGGCTAGTTTATTTTGTCAGCTTCATTTAAATAGAGAGTTTTAAATCATCCTGAAAACTAATGGCTGGATGTAGAAAATTATATAGCAACCTAGTATTGCATCATCACAACGCACCAGAGTAGAACGATAGTTAGCCTTTAAAATAACTGTAAATACAATAAAGGTTAAATATATCCAGGCTGAGAAAGTGCCCGAGAAATAATTCAATAGTATTGAACCGCTTGAAATTAGTAGCAGCCCAATTCGATGGGCAAGGTTTTTGCTTAAAAGAAAGGGTGCTACAACGGCCGCTATCAATGTGACGATTATCATCACTAGTGACATGAGGCACAGGCACCACTGGCTGCCAGGCCAGCACTGCCTGAAGCCATCATGCCTGCGACACCACTTCCCATGATGGGGCTTAACCTACCGGTAACGGCACCACCAAATGCACCTGCAGCAATATCTCTCATGCTGGCATCAGGATTGTTGGCAATGACGCCCATCGCCCCCATAACGGCCCCGCCGCCCGCCCATACCAATGCGGGTGCCGCTCTCTTGTTACGCTTGCTTTCATTTATATCTCTTATCACGATAAAGCTATCGTGCTCTATGCTGATAACTACCTTGGTTGAATTTGCGATTGTTGATATGGTATCGACATCAACAAATTCACCAGGGTATATAACAGTTGGATTTGAATTTTTGTCTTCTATTTCAATGTATCGACTCGAAAGGTTTACCACCGTGATGTTTTCTTTGTTGAAATTGATGCAATACTTTCCATCGGCATTAATAGAGTAATGTTCACCAGCGTGTAGTGTGTTGCAGTTACTCAATGGGCAAGTATTGGCATTGGCACTTGAAATACTGCACAGCAATAATGCTGTGGCTAAACAGAGCTTCATCCACTATCTCCAGAGTGGTTCATTTGGGAATCAATCATTGATTAAATGAGAATTATTGTCAATTGTTTTTGGATGCATGTTGTTGATTTAATTGTCAAATTTTCTAACAGTACCCTTGGCATTGCGGGTTGTGGGGCAGCACTTGCCTATGATGAGCTCGTTGTCGATGAAAGGGATATTGTGGGAGCTGGGCTGCACCCCATGCTCCCTGAGTTGACCTTGGGCTAGAGCGCCGGGAAGTAGCAGGCGCTCATGTCGATGGGGTGATCTGGGCAATTGGGCAGATAAAATTGCCAGCCCGCATCGGAGAAGGCGCGCAGTTCGGTTTCGACAAACTTGATGGCGAGGCTCAGGGCCTGCAGGCTGTCGATGCCGTAGATAAAGGTCTTGTCGCTCAGCCCCGCCAGCTTCACCTTGCAACGCCAGTCGCCGCTGGCGGACTTGGGATCCGGCTCGGGGGCCTTGATGGCGATCTTGAGGACGAGCTGTTCCCCTTCGGTGCTGATGGCGTCGAAGCGGGCGGTAACGATGGCGTTTTTCATCTGGCGATTCCTTTTCCGTGGTACAGCCCCTGCGGTTGCGGGTGGCTGGCGTTCCTGATGGCTGATGAGGTGAAAACTGGACTCAGGACGGCCAGCGTAAATGAACTTGTGAGTTGAAACAATGGGATATGCGTGACCGGGTGAGGGGGCTTTCGCCGCCGTGAGCGAGCGCAGTGGCGGGAGTAGCAACGCGCAGGCCACAGGTGGTGGCCGAGAGGCTGGCAGGCTGCTAGATGTAAAGGATTGTTGGCTGTGGCCGCAGATTTTTCTGTTCTGCCGATGAGGGCGAGTGAGTCCTCTTGAGGCAGAATATCTCCCCCCTGTTTGACGTTGAAGTACAGGAGTCTCAGTGGCGCTTTCGGTAACCCAGCTTTATGAAGTGATGGCCCAGCTGCCAGATCCCGTCTTTATCCTCAGTGAAGATGGCTATTACGTGGAATATATCGGCGGTATGGAGCAGCAATCCTATCACGACGGCAATCCGCTGGCGGGCAAGCAGCTGGCCGATGTGCTGCCACCCGAGATGGCCATGTGGGTCAAGGCGCAGGTGGCCGAGTCGCTGGCAAACGGTCAGGTGCGGGTGGTGGAGTATGAGCTCTCCGCCGTCGAAGTGGGGGGGATTAATGCCGCCGCCGGGCCGCAAGGGATACAGCGTTTTGAGGGCAAGATTGCGCCGCTGCCCTCCCTCTATGACGGCAAGCGGGCGGTGGCCTGGGTGACCCGCAATATCACCCGCCAGTACGAGTTGCAGCAGCGACTGCTGCGCCAGAGTGAAACCGACCAGCTGACCGGCCTCTACAACCGCCGGTTCTTCTTTGAGCACTGCCAGCCGTTGCGGGCAGGGGAGGCCCCCTGTGGTCTTATCATGCTCGACATCGATCACTTCAAGCAGATCAACGATCACTACGGCCATCAGCAGGGAGATCGGGCCTTGCAGCGCTTCAGTAGTTGTATCGATGCCCTGTTGCGGGCGGACGATCTCTTTGTGCGCAGCGGTGGCGAGGAGTTTCTGATCCTGCTGCCGCGGATCGATGAAGCCGGTTTGCTGCAGATGGCGGAGCAGATCCGTGCCGCCGTCGAAGCGCTGCCTGCCGATCCGGTCGCCATCACGGTCAGTCTGGGCACAACTCTGGTGCAGCCGGAGGAGGAGATCAATCAGGCGCTGGCTCGGGCCGACGAGTGGCTCTATCGGGCCAAGCGGGCAGGCCGCAACCGGGTGGCGCACTGCCCGGTAGGTTGAAAGTGCCGCCCCGGTCGCTGTCTGAAATAGCCTGCGCTTTTACCCTGAATAAATTGGCTGACATCACTGTCAATTAGTAGAAAAGTTGGCCGTATTATTTAACTCATATTCCACAGCTTAAGGTGTTAATATTATCGGCCTGTTCGCTGGTCTTATTTATGTTGTTGGGCAACAGCATGAGGTTTTATCGGTATGTTATCAAACAGGCGTGAATCGGGTTTTGGGTGACGAATGTGATACATCCTGTTGTCTTTTGAAACATTCCGATTCAAACAGTCATGAATTATTAACCTTGACCCGGATAGCGATTTCAACGATGGTAGCGTGGCAGCTCCGTTTCTCTCCGGTGGCCCTGTTGGCCACTGGCGGCGTTGTTTTTTCATGTGCAGGGCGATATGCAACGACATATCTCCAGCCTGTTATTCGGCCAATAAAAATAATGATGACAGATTAATAAGGTATATATTGCAATGAGTGTTTCTATTGCTGAAAAGAGTAACCCTGTTTCAAAATTGAAATGGGAGAAAAGCGATTCGGTATGGACCATGGGCCTATATGCCACTGCTGTCGGTGCCGGTACGTTATTTCTCCCTATTACTGTTGGCAGTAATTCCCCGGTTATTTTGCTGTTTATTTTATTGCTGGCTTTTCCGCTCTCTTATTATTCCCACCGGGCATTGAGCCGCTTTGTGCTCTCCAGCTCCCACAAGGAGGGGGATATCACCCATGTGGTGGAGGAGCACTTCGGAGCCAAGGCGGGCAAGCTGTTGATGCTGGTCTATCTGATGGCCTTCTACCCCATCATTCTGGTCTACAGCATCTCCATCACCAACGCGATTCAGAGCTTCGTGGTTCACCAGCTGGGGGATGCCGAGCTGCCGCGCGGCTTGCTGGTGCTGGGGGTGATGCTGGGCCTGCATCTGGTGCTGCTGGCCGGCAAACAGATCGTGGTGTCGGCCATCAGCGTGCTGGCGCTACCGATGGTCGCCTTTCTGATTGGCCTCTCCATCTATCTGCTGCCCCAGTGGAGCCTCTCCTATTTCAGCGAGAGTCAGGCGGTGGATTGGCGTGACCCGGCGTTCTGGAAATCCCTCTGGCTGATCGTGCCGGTGATGGTCTTCTCCTTCAGCCATGCGCCCATTATCTCCTCCTTCAGCGCGGCGCAGAAGAAGCGCTGTCAGGAGAGTGCCGACCTGCGTGCCAAGCGGATCATCAAGTACAGCAGCATGCTGATTTGCGGCAGCGTGCTTTTTTTCGTGGTGAGCTGCGTGATGAGCCTGAGTCAGGCCGAGATGGCGCTGGCCCGCACCGACAATATCTCCGTCCTGTCGGCGCTGGCGAACAAGTTCTCCAACCCGCTGATCGCCTATGTGGGGCCGCTCATCGCCATTCTGGCCATGTCCAAATCCTTCCTCGGCACCTCCATGGGGGTGAGCGAGGGGACGGTGAGCATGGTGAGCGGTGCCTGTCAGGGGCTGGGGCTCTCCCTCAAGGAGTCGACCATCGCCCGGGTGTCATCGGTGATCCTGTTTATGGTGACCGCCGTCATCACCTATCTGAACCCCAACGTGCTCGACATCATCGAGCGCGTCAGTGGCCCGCTGATCGCGGTGATCCTGTTTCTGCTGCCGGCCTGCTCCATCTATCGCTTGCCCGCACTCAAGCGTTATCGCGGGCCGAGTACCCTTTTTGTGTTGGTGATGGGGCTGCTTGCCATCTCGGCCCTTATCTACGATCTGCTTTGACCGGGCGGTATCCCGCACAAATCAAAAAGGGCGACCATCTGGTCGCCCTTTTTCTGTGCATCGGGGTTAGCCGAGCAGACCGCTGGCGCTCTGGCCCGCCATCAGCAAGCCGATGGCCAGCACGCTGAACCAGACCAGGGTTGCGCTTACCAGTAGATAGCCGCTGGCGACGAACAGACCGTCCCGCTGCAACATGCCGGTGGCCAGCAGCAAGATGGCCCAGGCAGGCATGGCGTTGGTGAATGGGATGGCGCCCAGGGGCAGCATCAGCAGCAGGGCGGCCAGCATGATCAGCAGGCCGTTGCAGCGGTTGACCGTGTTGCTGCCGGTCAGCACCAGCAGGCGTGGGCGGATAACGCGATCGACCCGGGCCAGCAGATCCGCCCCCTTGTGCAGGGTCGGCTTGAGCTGGTCGGCAGCGAAGCGACGCTCCATCAGCATGGCGGGCAGCCAGGGCACCCGATTGAGGGTGATGCCGATGCCGATAAAGAGGATCAGCAGGCCAAAAGGGGTGCTGACCCCGGGAATGGAGACCGGCAGCAGGAAGGGGACGGTGAGCAGCACGCAAAACAGCAGCATGCCCTGCTCGCCCACCAGCGCGAGCATCTGGCGCAGGCTGATGTGGCTCTCGTCGATGGCATGCGCGGTGGCCCGCAGGGTATCCGCGAGGGTAGTTGTGGGGTCGTTGAGTTGCGCGGCAACCATTCCCTGATGTCCTTTTGAGTAGTGATAACGGGCCCCGATGACCCGATTTGGCGCCAGCATACGTGGCAGAGGTTAACCGTCGATGAATGGTGGCAGGGGCGCATAGCGGCGCCAGTGGGGCGGCTCGGCAGAGGTTTCGGCGAGAGGGAAATCCCGCGATGAAAGTGATCCGGTACAGCCGCCGTTTAGGATGGGCCTAGGACGCCTCTGGTATGCTTTCTGCACAATCACACAGGGAGCAGGGGATGATGATGAAGAGAGCCGGGATTGTGATGATGGGGCTGTTGCTGCCACTGGGGCAGGCCTGGAGTAGCGAGGCCGCGACCACATCCGGTTGGCAGGTGACGCCATTTTTCGGCTACAGCTCAGTCATCGACTTCGAGAAGAGTGACGATGTGGTGCAGCCGGTGCCGCTTTCTGCATCGTTTGATTCACTGCAGGGACAGGGCTCCGGCAGCTGGGGCCTCTTTATCAGCAAGGAGGTGGATGATCCCGGCATGATCGAGCTGCTCTACAGCCACCAGTCCACCACCCTCTCTCCCGACCAGCCGGATCGCCTGACGGTCGATACCCTGCACTTTGCCGGTGCGCTTACTCTCTCTGACAACCTGATGGCGCCCTATATCGGCGCCGGGATCGGGGTGACCCGCTTTGCCGCCTACGACAGCGAGGTGACTCCTTCCATGTCGCTGGCGCTCGGGGTGCAACCGCGCCTCGCCGAGTATCTGGCCCTGCGGGCCGAGGTGCGCGGTTATGGCTCGCTGGTCAACGACAACAACCAGTTTCTCTGCAACCCGGAGCAGTGCGTGTTCAAGGTGCGCGGGGAGCTGGTAACTCAGTGGCAGGCCAATATCGGTCTTACCTTCCGCTTTTAGGTGAGGGGATTTTCCCTATGAAACAGGGGCCATTGGGCCCCTGTTTCAGCAGCAATGTTCCGCCGTGATCGGTAATCAATCGGTAGCTCTTCACGCCTCTTTATTAGTCGGCGTCGCCCATACCGCGCAGTTTCTGCCCGCCTCCTTGGCGCCATAAAGCGCCTGATCCACCCGTTTGAACAGCGAGACTGCAGGTTCCTTGGGCTCGCGGATCCCCACTCCCAGACTGACCGTCATGGTATGGGTCGGGTCGGGGGCTATGGTGCGGGTCGCAGTGAGCAGGGTGTTGGCCAGTTGCTGCAGCTCGGCTTCGTGGGCGACGGGCAGCAGCAGGGCAAACTCTTCACCCCCGACACGGGCCGCCAGCGCACCGGGCGGGCAGTGCTGTTGCAACAGCTCGCCAAACTGCTGCAACACCCGATTCCCGATATCGTGGCCGTAGTTGTCATTGATCCCCTTGAAGTGATCCAGATCCAGCAGGATGAGGGCGTGGCAAATCCCCTGTTCCAGAAACAGCTGCTGATGAAAGTAGCGCCGGTTTGGCAGCCGGGTCAGATCGTCGAACAGTGCCTGTTGTCTGAGCTGGGTATTGATGTGGAAGAGGTGGTGCATGGTGCTCAGGATGCCGATGCTGCTGAGCAGGATGCCGCTGGAGCGCAGCAGATCCTCGGCATAGATGGCTAGCCAGAGTGGCTGCGCCACCAGCTCATCCATGATGTCGGCGGTGGCCCCCATGATCCACAACATCAGACCGCAGGAGAGCATGCGGTAGGTGTGGGTGGGCAGGTGGGCGCACTGCACCACCCAGAACAGGAACAGCATGGTGAGCCAGTTGATCACCTCGAAGCCAAAGCTGACGGCGTAAAAGCGCTCGTAAGGGAAGTGGGGCAGCAGCAACAGATGAAGGGCCATGATGGCCAGCATCACTATCCCCAGCAGCGCGATGTGGGCGCGATGCTCCCGGTCGAGATGACGGTAGTGGGAGAGGCTGATGTCGAGACGATCGAACTGCATGGTGTTCCTCGGATTGGGCCTGCCATCAGGTTGCAAACAAGGGGCTGTGTAATGGCATGCCGTGGTCGGATAACAGGAAACGGCTGGTCTGTCAGTGTAAACGAGCGGGCCCGCAGCGCGCGATATCGATGACGTCAGCTTGTGGGCTGGCTCAGGGTTTGCGCATTTCTGGTGCGTGAAGTATCGCCTGCCCTGTGACAGGGCGACCCTGGGCAGGTTAGCGCAGCTCATGCGCCAAATTGGTGCATCGATGATGCATGATCTTACTAATGCAGTGATTTAAAAGGATTTAAATTTGTGGCCCGCTTTATGCTTTTTACATGTCAGACGGTCTCTTGTGGTCATCGGCGGCAGACGCAGTGATGAGGAAGTGGCAAGAGACATCCCCGTGCCGGGCGCGGGTGTGATTCTGGCGGGTTGCAGCAACACCTTGCGGTTCGCCACAGATTCAATCAGGAAAACGGAGCCGGTCTTGTACCGGTACGACAGGGAAGGAGAGTGCTCTATGGTCAAAAAATGGATGATGGCGGGTCTGACGATGTTGCCTGCCTTGCTGGTTACCCCAAGTTGGGCCGAAGAGGTCGCTCAGGTACAGGCGGCGGTGGCTCCGGTTGCCGCCATGACAATCAACAAGGGTGACAACACCTGGATGCTGCTCTCGGCGGCGCTGGTGATCCTGATGTCGATCCCCGGTCTGGCCCTCTTCTACGGTGGTCTGGTGCGGGCCAAAAACATGCTGAGCGTGCTGATGCAGGTCTTTACCCTGTTCTGCCTCATCTGCGTGCTCTGGGTGATCTACGGCTATTCGCTGGCCTTTACCGAGGGGGGCAATTTCTATGGCTCCTTCAGCAAGGTGCTGCTCAAGGGGGTGACCCCTGACTCCATCGCCGCCACCTTCAGCAAGGGTGTCGGGATCAGCGAGCTGCTCTATGTGGTGTTCCAGGGGGCCTTTGCCGCCATCACCTGCGGACTTATCGTGGGGGCGTTTGCCGAGCGCATCAAGTTCGCTGCCGTGCTGCTCTTCTCGGTGATCTGGTTCACCTTCGCCTACATCCCGCTGGCTCATATGGTGTGGTACTGGGCGGGTCCGGATGCCTATACCAGCGCCGAAGCCGCAGCAACCGCGACCGCCACTGCCGGTTATCTGTTCCAGCATGGTGCGCTGGACTTTGCAGGCGGCACAGTGGTGCACATCAACGCCGCCGTGGCGGGTCTGGTGGGTGCCTATCTGGTGGGCAAGCGTCTGGGCTACGGTCGTGATCCCATGACCCCCCACAGCCTGACCATGACCATGATCGGCGCCTCCCTGCTCTGGTTCGGCTGGTTCGGTTTCAACGCGGGCTCCGCGCTGGAAGCCAATGGTATCGCCGCGCTCGCCTTTATCAACACCTGGGTGGCGCCGGCTGCGGCAGCTCTGTCATGGACGCTGGCCGAGTGGGTGATGAAGGGACGTCCCTCCCTGCTGGGTGCGGCCTCTGGCGCGGTGTCAGGCCTGGTGATGATTACCCCGGCTGCCGGTTTCGTTGGTGTGGGCGGTGCTTTGGTGATGGGTCTTATCAGTGGCGTGGCGGGTCTGTGGGGTGTCCACGGTCTCAAGCGTTTGCTGGGGGCCGATGACAGTCTCGATGTGTTTGGCTTGCACGGAGTGTGCGGCATTCTCGGTGCCCTGCTGACCGGCGTTTTTGCCAGCCCGGATCTGGGCGGCACCGGGGTGTGGGACTATGTCACCAATCAGGTTGCCGAGGGTTACTCCATTCTGACTCAGGTGAAGATCCAGGCCATCGGGGTCGGTGTCACCCTGCTCTGGTCCGGTGTCGTGGCGGCGATTGCCTTCAAGGCGGTCGACATGCTGGTGGGTCTGCGGGTGAATGGCGATGCCGAGCGGGAAGGGCTGGATGTCACCTCCCACGGCGAGAAGGCTTACAGCATGTAATCCCGAATGCCAGACAACAAAAAACCGCCGGGGTCGGCGGTTTTTTTATGGCTCGAGCGTGACGAAACCTGAATTCACACGCTTAATTCACGACGGCCACGTTGATGCTGCCGTTACCCTGGGTCATGCGCACGCGAGCACCCGGGGTGAAGGTGGGGCTGGCTTTCTGCACGACCACGATGGCTTCGCCGTTCTCTTTCTTGATCTCCAGCTCGACGCCGTCGACCTGATTCATCTTGTTGCCGATGGCGTTACCTGCCGCCGCACCGGCGATGGCGCCGCCTGCGGCTGCGATGTCGCGTCCGGTGCCGCCACCGACTGTGCTGCCCAGCAGGCCGCCGACTACGGCGCCGCCAATGGTGCCAATCAGTGAGTTCTCATCGGCCTGGATCTTCACCGGGCGGGTGGAGATGATGGTGCCGTAGCTGACGGTCTGCACCTGTTTGGCGCGGTCTTTGGTGTAAACATCGCCAGAGTAAACGTCACTGTTGGCGCATCCGGTGATGGTGGTTGCTGCCAGCAGGGCAATAAGGGTCATACGCTTCAACATGGTGGGCCTCCTGGGCTGCACGTAATTTGAACAATCCGGTTGATGAGTGAACTTTACTCCAACCCCGTCACACATGAAATCGGCAAAATGTAACCAATTATGCGTTCTGTAACCGGTTTTGTCCTTGAATCGCAGCTGTACCGGAGAGGGTTTTAACCAGCAGCAGACGGTCTTCTCCGGGGCCGAAATAGTTGGCTACTTCCGCCTGCAATGTGTAACCGAGCCGGTAGTAGAGGCGCTGGGCCGGATTGGCCGGATCGACCGTGAGCCGCAGTTCGCTGATCTGCAGCGCCTGCTGGTTGGCCTCCATCTGGCGCATCATTCGCTCGGCCAGACCAAAACCGCGTGCCTCGGGCAGCACCGCCAGCGAGAGCACCCAGCCTTGCGACCGCTCCTGACCAAAGCCCCCCAGCACATAACCCACCAGCTGCCCCTCGTATTCGGCCACCAGCAACAACTCGGGCCACAAATCCATCGCCTGACGGAAGAAGAAGGCGGGATAGACATCTTCGCCAAACACCTTGGCATCGATCTGCCAGATGGCGTGCATGTCATGGTGGGTAGCGGGGCGTAGCAGGGGCGGGTTGTGGTGCATCAGGACTCCATTGGCAGCAAACGGATCGGCAACGCCGCTGACCTTGGGGTCAACGGCAAAAAAGGAGTCATAGGGTAGTAGTCATCCCCTGCCGGATGCAAGGGATTGGCGGTTATGGCGGCAGGGGGCGGCTCTGGGGCAGTTTGGGGGCTTTGCGAAAGCCGTCGAGCAGGTGGCGGAGGGTGAGCCAGGGGTGGCGCAGCAACATGCGCGGGCCGCTCCACTTCATCACCTGCTGGATCTGTTTGCGCATCGCCGGTGCGTAGCAGTGGATATTGCAGTTGGCGCAGGTGGGTTTGTGGCCGTGGCCATAACGGCAGCGACGCAGGCGCTGATGGGCGAAATCCCGCAACTGGCGACAGTGGCGGCAATGGGGATCCTGATGATGGTGCTGGCAGTAGAGGCGGATCATGGCGCTGACCGTCTGCTGCTCGCGCATGAGTCTGGGATGGTCACTCGCCTTTTTGCTGGCTGCGGCGTGTGAGCCCCGGGCTGGGCTGGCATGATGACTTTTCATGGCCGCCATTCTCCTGACCTGCTCGCTTTGGGTGTTGATACAGGTCAAAAGGGGGGATAAAAAACAGGGCCCGCAGGCCCTGTGTCATCAGATGAGGCTGGTTGCCTGCTCCAGCCAGGCGAGATCTTCGCCCTCGAGCAGCGGGCTCAGGCGGCGGAACACCTCGACATGGTATTCGTTGATCCAGCGGAATTCGGCCGGGCTCAGCAGGCTGCGATCGATCAGGCGGGTATCGAACGGCACGTAGGTCAGACGCTCGAAGCCCAGCATCGGCAGCTCGCCAACCTGTTCCAGCTCGGTCACCACCACCAGGTTTTCGCAACGGATGCCAAAGCCATCTTCACGGTAGTAGCCCGGCTCATTGGAGAGCACCATGCCCGGTTGCAGGGCAACCATGCTCCCTTTCGGCGCGATGCGCTGGGGCCCTTCGTGGACACTCAGGAAGTGGCCGACGCCGTGACCGGTGCCATGGTCATAGTTGTAACCGGCCTGCCACAGCGGCATGCGGGCCAGCACGTCGAGCTGGATACCGGCGGTGCCACGGGGGAAGCGGGCCTGATCCAGTGCGATATGGCCCTGCAGTACCCGGGTAAACATCGCCTTTTGCTCGTCGCTCACCTCACCCACCTTGATGGTGCGGGTGATGTCGGTGGTGCCATCCATATACTGGGCGCCGGAGTCCAGCAGATAGAGGCTGTCCTGACCGAACGCACGCGGGGTGCCATTGGTGTGGTGGTAGTGGCACATGGCGGCGTTGGGGCCGAGCGCGGAGATGGTATCGAAGCTCGGCTCGACGTAGTGCTCCTGCTCGCGGCGGAACGCTTCCACCTGATCGGCCAGGGTGCCTTCATCCACTCCCTCGAACTCGCCGGAGGCGACCAGCCGATCCAGCCAGGCGAGGAAGCGGGTCATGGCCACGCCATCGCGCAGGTGAGCGGCACGCATGCCGGTCAGTTCGATTTCGTTCTTGCACGCTTTCGGCAGCATGGTCGGGTCTTGCCCTGCTACCAGAATGGCGCCCGCCTCTTCCATGACGAGCTGGGTCCAGGCGTTGGCGCTGTCCGGATCGGCCAGCACCTTCTGCTGATCTTCACCGATGCGCTGCAGCACGTCGCCCAGCTTGTCGATGGGGTAGACGGAGACATCCTGCCCCACGTGTTGGGTGAAGGCGAAGCAGTCAATTTTGTCGGTATCGACGAAGAAATCCATGCTGGTGTTGGCGTAGAGCACCGCAAAGCCCAGCACCACCGGCAGCCGGTCGATATCGCGGCCGCGCAGGTTGAGCAGCCAGTTGATGGGCTCGGCCTGGGTCAGCAGCACAGCATCCAGCCCGCGCTTGCGCAGGTCTGCTGCCAGCTGTTCACGTTTGGACTGGCTGGACTGGCCCGCCAGCTCCTCGCTGTAGAGGATGACCGGGCTCTTGGTCGGCTCCGGGCGATCGCTCCAGTTCAGGTCGATGGGGTTCTGCTCGACGCGGATCAGCTCTATACCGCGGTCGGCCAGCACGGCTTTGGCATTCTTGTACCAGGTCAGGCTGTGCAGGCGGGCATCGAAGCCAACCCGGGAGCCTGACGGCAGCTGCTCGGCCAGCCACTGCACATGAGGATTTTCAATGAGGTGGAGGAATTCGAACAGTTCGGCGGGAGTTTGCATCCGCGCCTGCACCGTATAGCGACCATCGACAAAGAGGGCTGCCCGCTGGGCCATGATAATGGCGACTCCGGCAGAGCCGTTGAAACCGGTGATCCAGTCAAGCCGCTCGGCATAGGCGGGGATGTACTCGCCGAGGTGCTCATCATCGTGGGGGACGATAAAGGCGTCCAACTCCTGCATGGCCAGCTCGGCCCTGACTTGGGCGACGCGGGTTTCAATTATCTCGAAATTATTCATGTCGTTAGTGCCAGATGGTTGCTATATGAGTGTTCAGTTTTTATGGCCGCTGGCCAGGATCCGCTTGATCGACTGACCTGCCGCTTCGATATGCTGCCTGAGCAGCACCACCGCCTCGTGCTTGCGCCGGGCGCGACACAGTTCCAGCAATTGGGCGTGTTCACGCTCCGCCTTGTCCACGCCGTCGCTGGCAAACAGCAGCTCGAAGCGGACATAGCGGTCACAGCTCAGATTGATCTGGGCGATCAGTTCAAGTGCCTGGGGGCGACCGGCTGCCTGATAGAGGGTGGCGTGAAAGCTGTGGTTCAACTCGGCCCAATGTTCGATCTGGGTGCCTGACTCCAGGGCGTGATCAAACTGGGCGAGGATCGCCTCCGCTTGCGCGAAGGTGGCTTCCGTCATCTTGTCGACGGCGTGAAACAGGGTATCGGCTTCCAGCAGCGCTCGCAAATAAAAGAGCTCTTCAATGGCCGAGGCGTCCAGCATGGTGACCACGGCGCCGCGATGGGCTTCGAACTTCACCAGCCCCTGCGCTTCCAGCTGCATCAGGGCTTCGCGCACCGGAATGCGGCTCACGGCCAGCTCTTTGGCAATGGCATCCTGACGCAAGGGGGCGCCAGCGGGGAACTCCCCACGGAGGATCCGGCCACGGAGGTTTTCCATCACCATCTGGGTTCGGGTCTTGTAGGGTGGGGTCATGGTCGGGTCACGATTGGGCGTTACAGAATTGTATATTGTATAAAGTTTGGCTGAATCTAACCTGTCACAATAGGCAAAGGCAAGGTTTTGGCCCCTTTAACGGGGGCGATGGCGGCGTTCGAGGCTCCACAAAAACAAAAATGCCGGTCAGCGTGGCTGACCGGCATGATGTCACTGATACGAAGCGAGCCTGTTACAGCTGCGGGCCTGCCGCAACCAGACGTTTGCCTTCATCGTTATCGGTGAAGCGCTCGAAGTTCTTGATGAAACGGCCTGCCAGATCGACGGCCTTGGCATCCCACTCGGCCTTGTCGGCGTAAGTGTCGCGCGGGTCGAGGATCGCCGGGTTCACATCGTGCAGCGCGGTCGGGATCTCCAGATTGAAGATCGGCAGCACCTTGGTCTCGGCCTTCTCGATGGAGCCATCCAGGATGGCGTCGATGATGGCGCGGGTATCCTTGATGGAGATGCGCTTGCCGGTGCCGTTCCAGCCGGTGTTGACCAGATAGGCCTCTGCACCTGCCGCTTCCATCCGTTTCACCAGCTCCTGACCGTACTTGGTCGGGTGCAGGGAGAGGAAGGCTGCGCCGAAGCAGGAGGAGAAGGTCGGAGTCGGCTCTGTGATGCCGCGCTCGGTACCGGCCAGTTTGGCGGTGAAGCCAGACAGGAAGTGGTACTTGGTCTGCTCCTTGGTCAGTTTGGAGACCGGGGGCAGTACGCCGAAGGCGTCGGCAGTCAGGAAGATCACCTTGGTGGCGTGACCTGCCTTGGAGACCGGCTTGACGATGTTGTCGATGTGATAGATGGGGTAGGAGACGCGGGTGTTCTCGGTCTTGGAGCCATCATCGAAGTCGATGGTGCCATCGGCAGCAACGGTCACGTTCTCCAGCAGCGCATCGCGACGGATGGCGTGGTAGATATCCGGCTCGGCCTCTTCGGAGAGCTTGATGGTCTTGGCGTAGCAGCCACCTTCGAAGTTGAACACGCCGTGGTCATCCCAGCCGTGCTCGTCATCGCCGATCAGCTGGCGCTTCGGATCGGTGGAGAGGGTGGTCTTGCCGGTGCCGGAGAGGCCGAAGAAGATGGCAACGTCGCCGTCCTGACCCACGTTGGCGGAGCAGTGCATGGAGGCAATGCCGCGCAGGGGCAGGAAGTAGTTCATCATGGAGAACATGCCCTTCTTCATCTCGCCACCGTACCAGGTGCCACCGATGAGCTGCATCTTCTCGGTCATGTTGAAGGCAACAAAGTTCTCGGAGTTGAGGCCCTGCTCCTTCCAGTTCGGGTTGGTGCACTTGGCACCGTTCATCACCACGAAGTCAGGCTTGAAGGTTTTCAGCTCTTCATCGCTCGGACGGATGAACATGTTTTTCACGAAGTGTGCCTGCCAGGCCACCTCGGTGATGATGCGCACGGCCAAGCGGGTATCCGGGTTGGCACCGCAGAAACCGTCGACTACAAACAGGCGCTTGCCGGAGAGCTGTTTGGTGACCAGCCCTTTCAGATGTGACCACACTTCCGGGGTAATGGCTTTGTTATCGTTTTTACCCTGGTCAGACCACCACACAGTATCCTGGGTAGTGGCATCTTTGACGATATATTTATCTTTCGGGGAGCGACCGGTGAAGATACCGGTGTTTACGTTGACGGCGCCCAGTTCGGTCACCACACCGCGCTCGAACCCTTCCAGGTCAGGGCGTGTCTCTTCGGCGAAAAGCTGCTCGTAAGAGGGGTTGCGAACGATTTCTTGGCTGTTTTTGATGCCGTACTGGTCCAGTCCTAATTGTTGGGCCAGGGTGGGTTCTGCCACGATTGTCATTGTATTCTCCTGGGTTCAGAGGTTGGTAGGGTTCTATCTGACGGTCATCCTATCACTTAGGTGGTAGAGTTTAGCGATCGCCATCAAACTTTATAAAATAGGGTATTTTTTTGTTATTAAAGTTAAAGGCGGGTTTTGCCCGCCTTTAATTAGTGTAACTGGTTTGCATCATTGCCGGGAGCCCTGCTGAACAGGGTTTCGACATCGATCCCATTAAATTGGTACTGGGCGCCGCAATAATCACAGTGCATGTCGATCTTGCCGAGCTCCTGCACCATCTCCATGACCTCTTCCTTTTCTATCTGCAACAGGGCCCCTTCGCAGCGCTCGCGGGAGCAGGTGCAGCGGAACTCGACCGCCTGCGGATCGAACACCCGCACCTTGTCCTGATGGTAGAGACGGTAGAGGATCTCTTCTGCCTGCAGGCCGAACAGCTCTTCATCCTTGATGGTGCTGGTGAGCTGGGTCAGGTGATCGAAATCGTTGCTGTGATCCTCGCTCTGGGCTGGCAGCTCCTGCAGCATGATGCCGGCAGCACGCGGCGCACCTTCGTGATATCCGGTGCGGATCCACAGCTTGGTGGCCAGCTGTTCGGAGCGGGCGAAGTAGTGCTCCAGGCAGCCCGCCAGGGTATCGGCGTCCAGCGCGATGATGCCCTGATAGCGCTCGCCCTGCTCCGGGGTGATGGTGATGATCAGTTGGCCATTGCCAATCAGGCTCTGCAGCTTGCCATCGTTCGGCAGCTCGCCTTCATAGCGGGCCACGCCGCGCAGCTGCTGGTTGTTGTCACCGTTGATCACGGCCAGACGCACCGGGCCATCGCCCTGCAGTTGCACCGTGATGGAGCCTTCAAACTTGAGGGTGGCGGTCAGCAGGCTGGTGGCGACCAGCAGCTCGCCCAGCAGTTTTTGCACCTGCACCGGGTAGTTCTGGGCTTCCACTACGTGGCGGTAGGTGTGATCCAGCTGGACCAGCTCGCCACGCACTTCGTACTCTTCAAACAGATAGCGATACAGCAGATCTTGGTTGCTCATCATGTATTCCTGGCTTTTCGGTGAGGTAAATCGGGCGGGCTGGGGTTGAGGCCAGCCCGGTATCAAATCGGGGTCGGTCAGTACTGTTTGACCTTGAGCAACTGGCGTCGCTCCTGCTTGTCGGGGCGGCGCTCGGGGCTGGGGGCAAATTGGCTATTGAAGCGGCGCGCCTCGCTGTTCTCGGCCCGTTTTTTCAGGCTCTCGGCGGTCTCTTCATAGAGCTGCTGGGCCAGCGGGGCCGATTTGCGCTGCTCGCTCAAGGCCAGCACCCGCACTTCGCGTTCGTCCTGCCCCTGCCAGAAGCGGATTAGTGCACCCACTTCCACCTGTTTGCCCGGTTTGCTGCGCTGACCATTGTAGTGCACCTTGCCCCCGTCTATCTGATCCCGCGCAATGGAGCGGGTCTTGTAGAAACGGGCCGCCCACAACCACTTGTCGAGACGAACCTCGAGGGCACTTTCTGCATGATTGGGCATGAACAGGCTCCATAACGGGGAAAAGAGGTGGTCGATTATACCAGAGCACGGGGTCGGGATAGAAACCGGGCCGCCGCCGCGCGGGGCGCAAACCATGTCAAGGTGATGCAACATATGGGCAGTTTGCTGATTCACAAGGGAAAGCCGCTGCTTTATCGGGTATCCATGGGGGCTGGGAAGGGCCTTCATACCGCGCATATAACACTGCCGCCCCGGTTGGGGGCGGCAGCGTTCACATCCATCAACCATGTCAGAGTCAGAAGTGATCGTGCTGATCCTGCTTCTTCTGGTCGTGGGGGCCTTCGCTGTGGGCGATGGCGGTGCGGATGAGATCAACCCCGGCGCGGATAATCAGCACCCCCATGTTGACCAGCTTGACGCAGACCCACATGAAGGTGATGAGCAGGATCAGCTTGAGCACGGTCTGGAAGGCTTCCAGGAAGTTCTGCTCCAGCTGGGCGGTCAGGCCGTTGGCGCTGGTCATCAGCCAGGTGTAGACCTCGCGCACGAACGGGATGCGGCTTGGCATCTCCAGTACATCCAGTGCGGCAGGAAGCGCCTGGAAGATGACGATGCTGCCGAACAGGATCAAAATGACACCGATGGCGATGCCGAGGAAAAAGCCGAACTGTCTCATGGAGGGCTCCAGCGTTTGCTGCATGAAATTGAAGATAGCCGCCAATAGTAGGGAGTGCCCTGCTTCATCGCAATCATCCGTGCACCGCCAGCGCGGCGGGAACGGCGGCGATCCGGCCGCTACCGTTGCCCAACTATCTGATTTCTGGGAGGCTTGTCGCCATTGTGCATAGGGAAAGCAAATTGATGTCGAGAACCCTCTTTTTACTCTTGTTGGCGTTGTTTGCCGCTCTGCCAGCCCTGAGCGCCGAACCGGCGGCTCCCTCGGCGGCGGCCTGCGCCATCCGCCATCAGGATCAACTGCTGCTGGTGCAGGATCGCATCTCCTCCCGCTACAGCCTGAGCGGTGGCTATATCGATGGCGGCGAGCGCCCCGAGCAGGCGGCACTGCGCGAACTCTATGAGGAGACCGGCTTGCAGGGGGAGGTGGTGCAGGAGCTGGGTCGCTGGCAGCGGGCGCTTATCTTCGCCTGCCACACGCTTGAACCCATCGTCGCCCAGCAAGATTCCGATTTTGTCTCGCTGCTGAAAGCTCCCAATCTGGGCGGGGAGATCCTTAACGCAAGGCTGATCGCCATCGACCAGCTTCCCCGCGAGCAGCGCCGCTTCCCAGATCAGCTCGACTGGCTGCAATCCCGACTGGATAAGGTGCCCGAGAGCGAGGTGCACTGGCAGGCCGATTTCGTGGCGCAGGGCAATGCGCTGCATCAGGCCGAGATCCCGCTGATGGTGCGCCTGCAGCAGTGGCTGGGGCCCGATGTCTGGTGGCTGTCGGTCAGCAATCTGTTTGGTTCAGGCGGCTTTCAGCTTGCCCTGATACCTTTGCTGCTCCCGCTGCTGGGGTGGCCGCGGCTGCGCCAGCTGCTGTTCGCCATGCTCTGGCTTGGGCTGCTGGTGCAGGCAAGCAAGGAGGGGATCGGCTGGCCGCGCCCCTTCCATCTGCAACCTGAACTGGCAACCCAGAGCGCGCAAGGCTTTGGCATGCCGAGCGGCCACACCGCCTCGGCCCTGCTGTTCTGGGGGGCACTGCTTGGCTGGCTTTGGCCTGCCCGGCGCGGGCTGGCTTATTCGCTGGCCTTGCTGCTGGCCCTTACCACAGGTCTGGCGCGGGTCTGGCTCGGGGTGCACTTTATCTCCGATGTGGCGGCGGGGCTGCTGATTGGCGCCTTGCTGCTGGCGGTTCGCCCCTACTGGCGGCTGGATCAGCGTTCATCCGTGTGGGGCTTGCTGATCGCTGCAGCACTGGTTTGCGCGGGCCTGACCCAGTCGGCCCATCTGGCCGGGATCGGGCTGGCGGCCCTCGGGATCTGGGTTGGCGGTTTGCTTACCCTGACCCGCGGCGGTTATCCCCCCATTGTGACTGGCGCGGTCACCCTGGTGGGGGGCGCGGTGATAGGGGCGGGGCTCTGGGCGCTGCCGCTGCTGACCAGCAGTTCGCTGGCCATACTGCTTGGCCAGTTTGTGCTCTTTTTCGGGCTGGGGCTCTGGTTGAGCGCTGGCCTCTGGTGGATACTCTCTTTCTTGAAATGCGACACACGACCCAAGGGCAACGGCTCTGACAAGGGAACTCTATGAATGTGAAAAAAGTGGATTTGGCCAAGATAACCCTGGGGGTGCTGTTTCTCAGCATCCTGATTATCTCCTGTTTCCTGGTGTTGCAGCCCTTCCTGCCTGCGCTGGTGTGGGCCACCATGATCACCATCGCCACCTGGCCGCTGATGTTGATGGTGCAGCGCCTGTTGTGGGGCAAGCGCACCCTGGCGGCCCTCTTTATGACGCTGGTGCTGCTGCTGATGTTCGTTATCCCGCTCTTTATGACGCTGGCCAATGTGGCGGAGAAGGCGCCCATGCTGATCGAGCTGGGTACCCATATCAGCCAGTCACCGCCGCCGGAGTTGCTCTGGCTGCAACAGATCCCGCTGGTGGGCGACAAGCTCTATGACTTCTGGCAGCAAATTCTGGCGAGCGGTGGTCAGGTGCTGTTTGCCAAGCTGGCCCCCTATTTCGGTCAGACCGCCCGCTGGCTAGCCTCTCAGGCCGGCAATCTGGGGCTGCTGTTCGTCCACTTCCTGCTGACGGTCGGTATCTGCGGGGTGCTCTATCACTCAGGTGAAGTGGTGGCGACCGGCATTCGCCGCTTTGCCCACCGGTTGGCGGGTCAGCGTGGTGACAACGCCACTGTGCTCGCTTCACAGGCGATCCGCGCCGTGGCGATGGGGGTGGTGGTGACCGCGCTGGTGCAATCTTCGGTGGCCGGTGTCGGCCTGCTGATTGCAGGTATCCCTTACGCCATGGTGCTGGTGGTGGTGATGTTCCTGTTGATCGTCGCCCAGATCGGCCCCTTCCCGGTGCTGCTGGCCTGTATCGGCTACCTCTACTGGAGCGGCGACACCACCTGGGGCACCTTCCTGCTGGTGTGGTCACTGATTGCGGGCACCATGGATAACTTCCTGCGCCCCTTCCTGATCAAGCGGGGCGCCGACTTGCCGCTGATCCTCATTCTGGTGGGGGTAATCGGTGGCTTGCTGACCATGGGGATCATCGGTCTCTTTATCGGCCCCGTGGTGCTGGCGGTGGGCTACACCCTGCTGGATGCCTGGATCAAGGAAGATGACCAACCGGCGACTGCCGCGGTTGACGCTCCCAAAGCCCAATAACGATTCAGTAAAAAGACGATTCAGCCATCCATCGCTGATACCAAGAGCCGCCCGGTGTGAACTGGGCGGCTCTTTTGTTTGTGGTGATCGTGGCTTATGGCGATCGAGTCAGATTGGTTGATCCTCGCCAACCTCCATATCCTACATATGACCGTCTCATGTAGGTTCGATTAGCGAAGCGTAATCGGACGATCGAGATGCCGCCGTCCCGGTTGTATCCATGAGTCAGCGGCATCTGGCAGAGGGGAAATATGGATGGCCGTTATAGCGGGGGAATTAATTTACGCGAACGTCCGATTACGCCTTACGGCTAATCGAACCTACAGGCTAGGTGTGACGTACGCTTGCCACACTCTGAGCGAAGCGAAATCGGCAAGCGTCAGGAACCACTCTTAAATGCGTTGTTATATTTTCAATGCGCTAGTATCAGAATCCTGTTTAAATCCAAACAAAGAACAATCGACAGACCCTGTATAAAATAATACTGAATCTTCACCATAACCAACCATACTTAAAGGCCTTTGGAGTTGATTATTCAAAAAAGACAACGATTTATCAGTAATTATTACCGCTTTGTCGTGATCAGCCCAGCAGCCTTTTACTTTAACTAATCCGGGCTTCAATACTTCAAGCTCCAATAATAAAAGTTCTGAACCGTTATAAAAGTCCGGCTGTTCTATTAGCATTTTTTTTAGTAAGGTAGGGGCAAGATGCTGTTCTGCTTTCACAGTAGTTACAACAATATGACCGGGAACTTGTTGGAAACCGACCTGATTTAGGTCGTGTACCTTTATGTGATTATCCGACACTTTAAGAACCTCTTTTCCGCTGAGATTGGAAATCTTGAGGTTTACCAGAGATATGTCTCCGTCTAATATTTTAAAGCTCAGTTTATTATTGTCTGATAGTTTAAATACCGTGACTTTTCTATTCTTTGTTGCAATAGCAATTGTGCCAGTTAATAGCTTTATATCTTTTGATGGTTCGACATAGATATGCGCTCTACCTGATTTAATAGGTCGCTCAATATCCTTCCATTTATAAAGTGTCTCATCATCAATTTCGATGCTTCCGTGGTGAATCGCATCATGGCAAGACGGACAAACTGGTATTAGAATTTTTTCATCATTAGAACCATAAACTGCCCAATGCTCTATGTGGTGAACGTGAGTTCTCCAGTTTGAACAACCAGGATTAGCGCACTTGTTGCCACACTCATCTAAAATTTTTTTCTTTATTTTAGGGTCGAGCTTCTTCCTGATTTTATTCATATAACCACCTACTTCAAAGAAAATCTAATAGTGATTAGATGAAAGGCGGTACTAATCCATTAACAGTGCCTTTCATATAACTCCGGTTCACCCTGTTTTCTGTGAAAAAGTCATTTTAAATTAAAATATTGCCAGACTAATCTCTGGTGCTGAACGCGTTCGCTCAACATTTTCCTTTGGCTCTGCATTTCACTGCTGAGCCAAAATACACTTAAGGAGCAGCAATGGAAAGCGCCATCCAACCTCCTTTTCATAAACAAGTCAGTAGTGTGATCGGGGGCTATATATCAAAAAATCGAAGGAGTGCCGCGCCTTCTGCCACTGGCTCGGCCAGCAATTTGCCGGGGGCGAATCCGACCGTGCTGAGGATGGGGTTGCCACCCTCTGAGGCAGGTCACTGAATCGGGGGCGCTGGCGTGGTTAAATGGTCGGCTCACATCTTGCCGGATATTGCTGTGACCATGCCATCTGACCTTCAGCTCCTTCAGCAACTTCAGCCTTGGCCCGACTATCTGCAGGCATCCTGGCTGCGCTGCGCCCACCAGACCAGTGCCACCCTCTGGCATCCGCCCCACAGCGCCAAGGGACAGACCTTGCAGAGCCTGCGCCAGCGCAAGCGCGACCTGCTCACCACTGGCGAGATGGCCCTCGAGGATCTCTACGAATTTATGGAGGGGCGCCCCTGCGCCCTGCTGCTCACCGACGAGAGCGGCTGCCTGCTGGCCCAAACCGGTCACCCCGACACCCTGCGCGAGCTGGCGGCGCTGGGGTTTGGCCCCGGCGCCTTTTTCAGCGAGGGGCGCATCGGCACCAATGCCATCAATCTGGCGGCGCTGGAGGGCGTGCCGCTCTGTGTCAGCGGCCCCCAGCACTTCAATCAGACCCTGCACCCCTGGCACAGCTGCGCCAGCCCGGTCTACAACAGCAATGGCCGTCAGGTCGCCATCATAGCTTTGATCTGCAAGGTGGAGGAGGCGAGCGCGGGCGATCTGGCGCTCACCGTCAGCGCCGGGCGCGAATTGGCCCATCTGCTGCAGATGGAGACCCTGATGCAGGAGTCCCAGCATCACCTGAGCGAGCTTTACGCCCTGCTCGATGGCATGGATGACGGCGTGCTGGCCTGGGACCCGCAGGGTCGGCTGCGCTACCTCAACGCGCTGGCGGCCCACCGGCTGCGGCTCGATCCCGCGCTCTGTCTCGGCCAACCGCTGGAGCAGCACCTGCTGTTGCCCCAGCGGTTACAGTTGGCCATCAAGGGCCAGACGCCGCTCAGCCATGTGGAGGTGACGCTGGAGCGGCTTGGCGCGCAGGAGGGGGAGTTTATCAATGCGCTGGTGAGCCTCAAGCCGTTGCCGGGGCCGGAGGGGGTCAGCTTTATCGCCCTGCTGCACCCGGTCGATCGGCTGCGGGCCATTCATCAGCTGCGCCAGACGGTGCCCGAGCTGTCGGCGCTGGTGGGGGAGTCGAGCGCCATGCGCAAGCTGCTGCGCTACGCCCGGCAGGCGGCCCAGAGTCAGGGGCCGATCCTGCTGCGCGGCGAGGAGGAGGTGGGCAAAGCCCAGCTGGCGGAGGCAATCCACTTTGGCAGCGAGCGGGCCGCCGGGCCGCTTATTACCCTCAACTGCAAGGCGCTGCCGAGCGAGCGGATGGCGCTGGAGCTGATGGGCTCCGACGAGGCGGGGCAGGAGCGGGCGGGCAAGTTCGAGCTGGCCCACGGCGGTACGTTAGTGCTGGAGCAGGTGGAGTGCCTCTCTGCCCCCATGCAGGCGGCGCTGCTGCAACTGCTCAAGACCGGCCGCATCCAGCGCTTCGATTCGGCCCGCATTCTGCCACTCAAGGTGCGGATCATCGCCACCAGCAGCGCCCCGCTGGAGCAGCTGGTGCAGGAGGGGCTGTTTGGCCGCCAGCTGCTCTATGCCTTGCAGGCGTGCGAGTTATGGCTGCCGGGGCTGCGAGAGCGCGCGGCGGATCTGCCGGGCCTTATCAGCCAGCAGCTAGGGGCGCAGGGGCGCGAGCCGGTGCGCCAGTTCAGTCCGGCGGCCCTCGATTGTCTGCTGGCCTATCCCTGGCCCGGCAATCTGGGGGAGCTGCGCAGCGCCGTCGAGCATGCGCTGCTTCACGCCGGTCAGGGGCCGATCCCGCCCGAGGCACTGCCCGCTGCCATTCGGCACGGCTATCAGCAGGTGGCGGACGAGGTGGTGGGGCAACCGCTGCTCACGCTGGCGGAGCTGGAGCGGCAAGCCATCCTGCGCTGCGCCCATGCCTGCAAGGGGCAGGTGAGCCAGATGGCCCAGCATCTTGGCATCAGCCGCACCACCCTCTGGCGGCGGCTCAAGCTGCTCGAGATCGATCCCGCCGACTATCACGGCTGATGGTTATTAAGGCCGTTGCGAACCGGCCCGTAGAAAACGAAACGGCCCCGCAGATGCGGGGCCGTGTTATGTGGCAGGGTCAGTGGTGGCGTTGCTACAGCCCCAACTGGTGGGCGGTGACGATGGCCGCCAGCACATCCTCGGCAGTGACCTTGAACGGCATATTGTGGATGGTCTCGCCCTCGGCGGTGGAGGCTTTGGCCACCTCCATCAGGCGCGCCATATCCAGCTCCTTGACCCCCATCATATGCAGGTTGGTCGGCAGGCCCACCGAGCGGCAGAAACCCAGCACCGTCTCGATCTCCGCCATCGGGGCGTTCTCCAGCACCAGCTGCACCAGGGTACCGAACGCCACTTTCTCACCGTGGTAGAGGTGGTGACACTCGGCCAGCTGGGTCAGGCCGTTGTGGATGGCGTGGGCGGCGGCCAGCCCGCTGCTCTCGAAGCCGATACCGCTCAGATAGGTGTTGGCCTCGATGATGTTCTCCACCGCCTTGGTGCAGAGCCCCTGCTCCACCGCCAGCTTGGCCTTGTAGCCATCGGCCAGCAGGGTTTTGTAGCAGAGCTCGGCAATGGCCTGTGCCGCCAGCGTAGAGGCACCACCGGCCATGGTCTGGCAACCGGAGACCTTGTTGGCGCGCGCCTCGAAGTAGGTGGAGAGCGCATCCCCCATGCCGGAGACCAACAGCCGCACCGGGGCGCGGGAGACCACGCCGGTATCCATGATGACCATGTTGGGGTTGGTCGGGATCATCAGGTATTCGCTGAACTGCCCCTCCGGGGTGTAGATGACCGCCAGCGCGCTGGTCGGGGCATCGGTTGAGGCGATGGTGGGCACTATGACCACCGGCACTTTCTGGTAGAAGGCGACCGACTTGGCGGTATCCAGCGTTTTGCCGCCGCCGATGCCGATGATGACGTCAAACGGGGTCTGCTTGCAGCGGGCCAGCAGGCGGTCGATCTCGGGGCGGGAGCACTCGCCGTTGAAGCAGTCGAACTCCGGTTTGATACCGGCGCCGTGGAAGCTGGTAGCCACGGTATCGCCGACCAGCTTGGTGACGAAGGCGTCGGCCAGAATAAGTGGCTTGCTGCCGAGCGCTTTGACGTAGTTGCCGATATTGGCGAGGGCCCCGTTGCCTTGCACGTATTTGCTGGGGCTGATGATAATGCGGTCCATATTCTATCCCTCTCTCTTTATGAATTAAGAATCGGGGCGAAGGGGCGGCTGTGCCGGGGACTCCTTCGTCTTGAATGAAGCTGCACTGGCTCAGCGAGCGAGTGCAGCCCCTTGAAACAGTGGCGTCAGTCGCCAAAGCGCTCGTTGGCCAGCTGCTGGAAGCAGGCCATGGCGGCGGTGGCATCCTCGCCGCGCGCCAGCAGGGTGAGCTGGTCGCCCTGACGCACGTTGAGCATGGCGAGCCGGGTCAGGCTTCGGGGATTGGCCTCTTTATCCCCCTTTTGCAGCTTAAGTTCAGCGGCAAAGGGCTTGAGGGCGGCCACCAGTCGGGCGGCGGGGCGCACATGCAGGCCGTGGGGGTTATCCACCACCACCTCGCAGCGCAGCCAGCCGTCGTCGGCAACGGGGGCTGTCTCGGTGGCGGCCTGCGCCGCGCTGGCTGGCAGCATCGCCTGTTTCGGGCCCAGCGCGCCGAGCGCCTCGGCGGCTACCTCCTCCAGCGTCAGGCCGGAACCGGCCGCCACCACGGCGGCCAGGGTGCCCTCCACCAGCGGGGCGGGGCAGAGCCGCACCCTCGCGCTCAACTCCGGTGGCAGCAGTTCGAGGGCGGTCTCGGCGCTCAGCAGAGCGCTGCCCAAATCCATCAGCACCAGCACGCCGCTGCCGTCGTCCGCTTCTTCAATCGCACTCATCACGGCGATGGCATCGGTACCGATGGGGTGGTCGGGGTCATCGACCCCGGCCGCCAGCAGCAATCGGGCCGGGCTGCCGAGCTGGTCGGCCAGCGCTTTCAAGCCGGCTGCCAGCAGGGCGCTGTGAGAGACAACTACGATTCCGATCATGTCACAACCTCGCTCTGTCACGCAGGGCGGTCAGCAGCAGCAGGGTCGAGGTAGCCCCGGCATCCTGATGGCCGATGCTGCGCTCGCCAAGATAGCTGGCGCGCCCCTTGCGGGCCTGCATCTGGATGGTGGCCTCGGTACCGGCTGCGGCGGCTGCTACTGCCTTGTCCAGCGCTTCATTGAGCGGCAACTCTTGCTGCTGCGCCTGTTGCAGGGCGGCCAGTGCTGGCCACCAGGCATCGCACATGGTCTTGTCACCCGGCTCGGCACGGCCGCGGGAGACGATCCCCTCGACCCCGTCACTCAGCATTTTGCACAGCTGGCTGAGGCTCAGGCTCTGGCAGGCATCGCTGCTGGCCGCGGCCCGGATAAAGAAGGTGCCGTAGAGCGGGCCGCTGGCACCGCCGACCGAGGAGAGCAATGTCATGCCGGTGGTTTTCAGTACCTGCCCGATATCTTTGTCTGCCACTGCGGGCAGCTTTTCGGCCACTTTGGCGAAGCCGCGCTGCATGTTGAGGCCGTGGTCGCCGTCACCGATGTCGGTATCCAACGCGGTGAGGTAGTCACGTTGCTCGGTAAAGATGTGTTCGCAGTCGAGCAGCCAGTTGACGATGTGATGCTTGCTTAACATGGGTTCTCCTTAGCAGCCGCGACGCAGGGCGGGGGTGTGAACGGGGGCATCCCACAGGGTCATCAGTTCGTCATCCACCTTGAGCAGGGTGATGGAGATACCGGTCATGTCGAGGGAGGTGCAGTAGGGGCCAATGAGGTTGCGCACCAGATGGATGCCCGCCTCCTCGCACAGGGTCGCGAGGCGACCATAGACACCGTAGAGCTCTGAAATCGGGGTGCCGCCGAGGCTGTTGACCAGCGCGATGACCCGATCACCCTTGTTGAGCGGTTCGATAAAGGTGTGCTCTTCCTGCCAGCTGCCGCTGGTGCGATCCCAGTGGCGCAGGGTGCGGCCATAGGGGGTGTTGTCAGTAAGCTCGCTGAACATATCGTCCACCAGGGTATTGAGGTCGGTGAAGGGGCGACGCTCGATGCCCGGCTCGCCGTGAATACCGACGCCGAACTCCAGCTCGTTGTCCGCCAGAGTGAAGGAGGGCTTGCCAGCAGCAGGCACGGTGCAGGCATGCATGGCCACGCCTATGGTGCGGCTCTGGTTGTTGATACGACGGGCCAGCGCCTCGCAGCGCGCCAGATCGTAGCCCGCCTCGGCGGCGGCACCGACCAGCTTCTCGCACAGCACGGTCGTGGCAACGCCACGGCGACCGGCGGTGTAGAGGCTGTCTTTGACCGCCACGTCGTCATCGATCAGGGCGAAGCCCACTTTTACACCATCGCCGTGCAGCAGCTCGACCGCGGTCTCGAAGTTGAGTACGTCGCCGGTGTAGTTCTTCACCAGAAACAGCACGCCCGCGCCGCCATCAACGGCCTGACCGCACTCGTACATCTGATCCGGGGTCGGGGAGGTAAAGATCTCGCCGGGGCAGGCGCCATCCAGCATCCCTTTGCCCACCAGACCGCCGTGCATCGGCTCGTGGCCGCTGCCACCGCCGGAGACCAGCGCCACCTTGCCCATCACGGGGGAGTCGGCGCGAGTGATGTAGTGGGGTTCGATACGTACCTTGAGCTCGGGGTGGGCGGCTGCCATCCCCATCAGTTGTTCACGGACCACGGCATCGACGGCATTGATCAGTTTCTTCATGGCTCACTCCTTGGCTTGCCACCGCTCGGGTGGGCAAATGGTTGATGGAGCCAGTCTAACGACAGAAAAAGGGATAAAAATGACGGGCGATTTGGTTCGGATTTGAAACAGCAGAAGGGGGATGGATGTTTCAATCTGAAACTGCGCAGGGCTGGTGGGCGGGAAACTGTTAGCTGACTCACAGTGTCTAGTCCTGAAATAGGTTTACACATTTTCAACTAGCATTTCTCTACTCAGAACCCCCTATGTACCGCATCGGGGGTTCTGTATTTCAACGCATGATGCGGCCGCTCCGCGTTGTAAATATCCACTGCTTCACGCACCATTTCCCGCGCTTGCGCCAAATCCTGCGGGCTTTGCAACAATAACTCTCCTTTCAAAATCCCGTTCACCCGCTCCGCCAACGC
>NZ_JBFOCL010000038.1:0-161004 GCF_040907785.1 Aeromonas sp. s8 | reverse complement strand
ATCCCGCGGGATGGCCCTTCTGCATTCTGAATCACTCTGACGAGTGGTTATGCCGCCACTCTGCGCATCCCCATATGGGGGATATCATCTTCGAGATAGCCTTCCCCTTCCGCCACAAAACCGTGCTGGCCGTAGAAGCCCTGCAGATGAGCCTGCGCCCCCAGCCAAATGCTGTGGGTCGGCCAGCGCGCCTCGCACGCCTTGACCGCCTCGCCGATCAGCTTATGACCGAGACCGCCGCCGCGCGCCTTGGGTGAGGTCACCACCCGACCGATGGCGGCACCGCTCTCATCGCCGATGCCGGGCGCCATGATCCGCGCATAGGCGGCCAGCAGCTCGCCCTGATAGCCGAGCAGGTGCCAGACCCCGTCGCGGCGATCGAGCCCGTCCAGATCCTGAAAGGGGCAGGTCTGCTCCACCACGAACACCTCGGCCCGCAGCGCCAGCAACTCATACAACTCGTCTGTGGTCAGTTCAGACCAGGGTTTCAGGATCCAGTTCATCGGCAACTCCTTATCAGTTCGGCCTGCCAGCATAATCGTGGCGCCAGCGCCCTGCATTAACCTTTGTTAAGTTCTTTCAGTCGCTTGCGAATGCGGCTCAGGCTGATGGGAGTAATGCCGAGATAGGCGGCAATCTGGTGGTCGGGCACTCTGGCATCGAGTGCGGGAAAGCTGTCGAGAAAGTGCTGATAGCGCGCCTGCGGGCTGCCGGTCAACAGTAACTGCTCCTTCTCCTCCTTGATGCGCAGCTGCACCTCCAACAGGTGCTGGTACCAGCGCGGCCAGCCGGGCAGCTGGCGCAGGTCAGCCAGACTGAACAACTGCAGACGACAGGGCTCCAGCGCCTCCACACTGTAGCGGGCCGGCTCGCCACTGAGCAGGTGGTGAAAGTCGAGAAACTCGTCCCCCTCCCAATAGAACTCCTTGATGTACTCGCGGCCATCCTCCAGCACCAGCTTGGCCCGCAGCAGCCCCTGCTCCACCCTGACCAGCAGATCCGGGCTGTCACCGGCATGCCAGAGGCAGCTTTTCGGGCTGAGGGTCAGCGGGCGGGCAAAAGAGAGGAGGCGCGCGGCCTCCTCTTTATCTGCGACCTGCGCCCAATCGAAGGGGGGTCTGTCAGTCAGCATGATTAACCGCGACGCTGACGCACGGCTTCAAACAGGCAGACACCGGTTGCTACCGAGACGTTGAGGCTGGATACCGCCCCCGCCATCGGGATGCTCACCAGCTCGTCGCAGTGCTCGCGGGTCAGACGGCGCATGCCTTTACCTTCAGCCCCCATCACCAGCGCCATCGGGCCGGTCAGTTTGGCCTGATAGAGGTCGTGATCGGCCTCGCCAGCGGTGCCGACGATCCAGACGCCGCGCTCCTGCAGCTCGCGCAGGGTGCGGGCCAGGTTGGTGACCTGAATAAGCGGCACCACTTCGGCCGCGCCACAGGCGACCTTGCGCACGATCGGGGTGAGACCCGTGGCCTTGTCCCGCGGCACGATGACCGCATGAGCCCCGGCAGCATCGGCACTGCGCAGGCAGGCGCCGAGGTTATGCGGGTCAGTCACGCCATCCAGCACCAGCAGGAAGGGCTGGCGCTCTTGTGCCGCCAACTCGTCCAGCAGACTGGCCAGATCGTGCTCGGCCAGCTTCGGCGCCTCTTTCACCCGGGCCATGATGCCCTGGTGATTGTTGCCTTCCGCTTTGTCATCAAGGGTCTTGCGGTTCACGCTCTGCACGCGCAAGCCGAGGGACTCCAGCTCAGCCAGCAGGGGTTGCAGCCGGTCGTCATCCCGCCCTTTCAGCGCCCATACCTCGATGAAACGCTCCGGGGTACGCTCCAGCAGCGCGGTGACAGCGTGAATGCCGTAGATCAGTTCAGTACTCATTTAGTGCTCTTGGCCTTATCGCGAGCCTTTTTGCTCGGTCGTCTGTTGCTGGGTTTGGCGCGGCCACCCTTGTCGGATTTGCCGTGATCCTTGCCCTCTTTACGTTTTTCGTGGCGCTGGGCGCTCTTGGCCTTCTCTTTCTTGATCTCGGCCTGCTTGCGCGCCATCTCTTTGGCGTTCTTGCCGGTGGCCTTGAGCGGCTCTTCCACCATCACGAAGTCGATCTTGCGATCATCCAGATTCACGCCCATCACCTTGACCCGCACCTTGTCACCCAGACGGTAGCGACGGCGGAAGTTCTCGCCAATCAGCTGCATGTGCAGGGGATCAAACTGGTAGTAGTCGTTGGTGAGGGTGCTGACGTGCACCAGACCGTCGATGTGGATCTCCGCCAGACGCACGAAGAAGCCAAAGCCGGTGACGCTGGCGATAACGCCGTCAAACTCGTCACCCACGTGATCCAGCATGTACTCGCACTTGAGCCAGTCGGCCACGTCGCGGGTCGCATCGTCGGCACGGCGCTCGGTCATGGAGCAGTGCTCGCCCATCGGGTCCACTTCTTCCAGCTGGTAGTGATAACCACCGCTCGGGGTCCACTTGTGGCGCAGGTTGCCCTGCTGCTCCTTGGCAGTCTGGTACTTGATCGCCCGGTGCAGGATCAGGTCGGGATAGCGACGGATTGGCGAGGTGAAGTGCGCGTAGGACTTCAGTGCCAGACCGAAGTGACCGATGTTGTCAGCCTGATAGATGGCCTGACGCATGGAGCGCAGCAGCATGGTGGAGAGCAGCTCCGCATCCGGGCGTCCCTCAAACTTGGCGGCCAGCTCGGCAAAGTCTTTCGGCTCGGGCTCGAGTCCGCCCTTGAGCTCCAGACCCAGTTCGGCCAGGAAGTCACGGAAACCGGTCAGACGCTCTTCGCCCGGACGGTCGTGTACCCGGAACAGGGCAAAGGCTTCGTTCTTCTCGATGTAACGGGCAGCAGCCACGTTCGCCTGGATCATGCACTCTTCGATGATCTTGTGGGCATCGTTGCGCACCAGCGGCACGATGCGGTCGATCTTGCGCTGGGCGTTGAAGATGAAGCGGGTCTCCTCGCTCTCGAACTCCACCGCACCGCGCTGGTGACGGGCATGCTTGAGCGCCTTGTAGAGGTTGTTGAGCTCCTCGATATGGCCCACCAGCGGATCGTACTGCTGACGCAGCTTGGGATCCCCGTCGAGGATCGCCGCCACCTTGGTGTAGGTCAAACGGGCATGAGAGTTCATTACCGCTTCGTAGAACTTGTAGCCGGACATGCGGCCAGCGGCGGAGATGGTCATCTCGCACACCATGCAGAGACGGTCAACTTGCGGGTTGAGCGAGCAGAGGCCGTTGGAGAGAACCTCCGGCAGCATGGGCACCACGAACTCGGGGAAGTAGACGGAGTTGCCGCGCTGATACGCTTCGGCATCCAGCGCCGTGCCGGGCTTCACGTAAGCGGAGACGTCAGCAATGGCAACCCACAGGCGCCAGCCACCACCACGCTTGGCTTCACAGAAGACGGCGTCATCGAAGTCACGGGCATCTTCGCCGTCGATGGTGACCAGCGGCAGGGCGCGCAGGTCGATGCGGCCCTCTTTGGCTTTCTCCGGCACCTGTTCGCCGAGACCGGCAACCTCTTTGGTCACCTCTTCCGGCCAGGAGTGCGGGATACCGTGGGTACGCAGGGCAATTTCGATCTCCATGCCCGGCGCCATGTTCTCGCCCAGCACTTCCAGTACGGTGCCGACGGCATTGATGCGGGAAGTGGCGCGCTGATTGATGCGCACAACCACGACCTGGCTCTGACGAGCCCCTTTGTTTTCCCCTTCCGGGATGATGATGTCCTGGCCGATACGGCTGTCATCCGGCACCACGAAACCAACGCCATTCTCGACGAAGTAACGGCCGACAATGTCTGCCTCACGGGACTTGAGCAGGCGCACCAGACGCGCTTCCTGACGACCCTTGCGGTCAATCTCGGTCGGCTGCACCAGCACGTAATCGCCATGCATCAGGCGTTGCATCTCTCGGTTATTCAGATACAGATCCGGACCACCACCTTCCGGACGCAGAAAACCGAAGCCATCCTTGTGGCCGATTACATAACCTTTGACCAGATTCAGGCGATCCGGCAGGGCATAACATTGGTTGCGAGTGAATACCAGTTGTCCATCACGCTCCATGGCGCGCAGACGACGACGCAAGGCTTCCAACGGCTCTTCATCTTTCAGCTTGAGGACCTTGGCCAACTCTTCACGGGACATGGGCTTTTCATGGCCCTTGATGAGTTCCAGGATCAACTCGCGACTGGCGATGGGGTTATCGTATTTTTCGGCCTCGCGTTCGAGGAAAGGATCTTTTTGAGACATAAGCAGGCCTTAGGGTAGGTGGTAACGGTGCCATTATATCGGAGGGGGGGGCGAATGGCATCCATCGGCTGCCTTTTGGCCAATCTCTCTGTCATACTATCTTCAGTTCGCTGGCATGATGAGACACAGAACTCATGAGTAAGGACACATTTGCCCAATCCGCCGCCTATCTCAAACAGGCGGTCCCTTTGATGATCAAGTACCAGATCCCCACGACGCCGGACAATTACCACCTGTGGTACAACTATGTCTCGGCCAGCATGCCCGAGCTCAACCAGGCGATTGATCAGGCAGTCAAAATGCAGGGAACCTGCTCGCTCACGACCTGCGAGCGGCTCTATCACCAGTATCTGGCCGCTCAGGACGAGAAGCAGATGGAGGCGATGAAACTGAGCCTAGCCGCCATGGCCAACGAGCTCGGCCACTCCATGCAGGACGCCATCTCCGATACCGGCATGTTTCAGGAGATGCTCGACAAGAGTTTTGACAAGCTCAGCCGCATTGATGACGAGGGCTTCAGCCTGGAAGACACCATGGGGATCCTGCGGGAGCTGGTGCGCGAATCACGGGACGTGCGCATGTCCACCATGCACTTTCGCAACCAGCTCAGCAATGCGGAGAAAGAGATCAAAGAGCTGCGGGCCGCGCTCAACGAGACACGCAAACTGGCCAACGAGGATGCCCTCACCAACCTGCTCAACCGCCGCGCCTTCGATCTGGAGCTGGAGGGGTTGATCCGCAGCCAGCACCCCTTCTCGCTGATCCTCGCCGATATCGATCGCTTCAAGAACTTCAACGACGAATATGGTCACCTGCTCGGTGATCAGGTGCTGCGCGCCTTCAGCAAACGGCTGCGCGATGCCTGCAAGGAGGGGGTCACCGCCTATCGGCTGGGTGGGGAGGAGTTCGCCATGCTGGTCCCTCATCGCTCGCTGGCGCTGGCCAGACAGATGGCGGAAAGCATGCGCCGCGCTATCGAGCGGATGTCGATTCTGGATCGCAAATCGGGCCGCCGCATCGACCACATCACAGCCTCGTTTGGCGTGGGCGAGTTCAACGGTCAGGAGAGCGCAGACTGTCTGGTCGAACGTACCGACAAGCTGCTCTACAAGGCCAAGGAGCTGGGGCGCAACCGGGTGATGCCACTCCCTTCCTGATTTAGTCCCTTGTCAGACCGCAATTCCAATGTAAAAAGCCAGTCAGATCAACTGACTGGCTTTTTGGTCTCTCTTGCTCCAACAGGGGCTGTTCATTCCAGCCCCAGTGGAACTCTGCTCAGTGTGAAGGATTACTCCTGCACCTCGCTGACACCTTCGACTTTCACATCAACACGGCGATCCGGAGCCAGGCAGACGATCAGCTCACGCTTGGACTTGCTGACGCAGCTGTCGCCGGTAACCGGTGAGGATTTACCACGCCCTTCCACATTGATCTTGGCGGCCGGGATCCCTTTACCAACCAGATAGTTGGCAACGGTCTGGGCACGCTGTTCGGAAAGCTTCTGGTTGTAGGCATCGGAACCGATACGGTCGGTGTGACCAATTACGGTTGCCACGCCATCTTTGGGTCGTGCTTCTTCAATCTGGCTATAGAGGCTATCCAGTGCCTGACTGGCCTCTGGCTTGAGAGTCGCCTTGTTGAAGTCAAACAGCACATCGGAGCTCAGGGTGAACTGCTTCTCAACCATCACAGGTGCGGGAGCAGGTTCCGGAGCCGGGGCGGGCGCCACAGGGGCAACCTGACCAAAGCGATAGACTGCGCCCACAGAGAGCAGGCCATTGTCCATACGCAACCCGGTATTGTTTCGACTGCCGTAGGGGGTAGTGTATTGATATTCAAGACGGGCAGCCCAATCACGATTGAAGGCATACTCTGCACCCAGCGCGCTGACAAAGTTGAACCGGCCATCACCCCCTTTCAGGTCACTGTTCGCGGCCGCATAACCACCACCGATGCGTCCGTACAAGTCGAGGCTATCAGTTACAGGGAAGCCCAGCTTCAATGATAAATGAATAAGTTGGGCCTGAACTTCATCTTGAAACGCTGCGCCCGTGGCTGAGCGGGCATCATATTTGTACTTACCCAGATAATCGTAGCCATACTCGATGCCCAAGTTCTTGTTAAGCTGATAGCCGGCAAATACACCAGCCCCAAGAGCATCATTGGTCTCATTGCCGAGGGTAAAGCTGTTGCTTTCATCAATGCCGTAGAAGTTGGACCAACCCAGTTTGGCACCGCCATACCAGGTGTTGTCTTGACCGGCAGCCTGGGCATTGGCCGCCAGCAAGCCGGTAACCAGCAAGGTAATCAATGATTTTTTCATGTTTGAGCCTCTGCAACTTTATGTAGGAGGAGGTTAATTGATATCACCTCGTCTTATAGGTGCAACCACCCAAAAGCGATCGCAGCATATCAACGTTAGCCTATTTTCAAGTCACTGATATCAATTAACAAAAAACACTCTAACGCAACCACGTTACAAAAACAGCAACAAACGTTTGTTATTTGAACTGAATGTGGCGCAAAAAGACGCACTGATGAGGATAGATAGGAGAAAAAGGGCCAGCAACATGCTGGCCCGAAGCGATATCAGTGACGAACAAACTCGTAGTGCTGATCGATAAAGTCAGCAACACGCTGGCTCAGTACCTTGTGCACCGTCTTGGTCGGATGCACCTGATCCCAGAACATATGCTCATCGCAGTTGAGAGTCGCTGCTCGCCCTTTTGCCTGCCCGCTCACCACCGCCTGCGCCAGGATCGGGTTACCGGCAATAGCCACTCTTTCGGAGACACTCAAAGCCGGGGTCGCAGCCACCTCGGCGGCGCTGCCGGAGAACGGCTTCCACGTATAGCCGCCACCGTAGCAAGCGTGTTCTGTGTCACTCAGCCCGAACAGCTGGGGATCGCGCATCATCTCATCAAACTGCTTGTCCACTTCGAACAGCTTCACGATGCCAAGGGGAGCCAGCTCTCGAGTGAGGTTCTGCAACTTCTGGTTGTGGTAACTGGCCACATGGCGCACCTTCTCCACTACCTTCATGCTGCGGGCTGACGGGGTCTGCCCCAGATCAGGAATGTTGAACAGCAGGATCTGCTGCGCGCCGTTGAGCACCAACCGGTTGGATGCCAGCCGGATGGTATCGATCACCCGATCCGCATCCCGCTCGGTGTTCCAGCCATAGGCCAGATAGTCGTTGGCACCGACCCAGATCACCACCAGATCATCGGGGCGGAACTTGTCCTTTTTCAGGAACTGATCGATCTCGTAATCGAGATTGTTGATCACCTGATATTTGGGATCCCAGGACCAGAAACCGAGCCAGCCATTCAGAGCCCCCAGATGGTTATAGGCCACCGCGGTCGCACCGCCTTCCGCCTCGTTGGCTACGACCAGACCGGGGAAACGCTCGTCACCCAACTGCTCCAGCCACACCGGGCCGTTGCTGAAGCGCCCGTTGAAGTAGGGTGGGCTGGAGGGGAGATACCCCCGCATCTTTTTGTACATCTTGCCGGTGTCGGAGAGGCTGTCCCCAAACATCACAACCCGGGAAAAAGGTTGGCGTCCCTCTGCCGCTTGCGCGGTCAATGCCATTAACCCCAATAAACAAACAAGCCATTTTTTCATATTGTTATGCTCTTCGATTAAGCAGGTGAGACCTGCGGACTTCTCCTCGAGTGGCGACAGGCATGGGAAGAGTCTGCAGCCACTGACTTCTGGTGAAGGCGACAGATTACAGTTCCAGATGAAATCACACATGTTCCGCCACCGATGAAATCGCTTGCGCTCACAAAACAGACAATCACACCAGCCTATTTCTTTCACACTTGTTTCACGCCCCCCCCGGCACAATGCTCCCATACCAACGACAGGAGTATGAAATGAACAAGGCAAGCGCAAGCGTAATCGGACTGTTGACCCTGATGTCTGTTTCCTCTTTTGCCATGGCGGCCTATACCGGCCCGCAAGAGCAGAACAAGGTTTCCGTTGCTCAACTGAAAGATCTGGCAGATGACAGCTGGGCCACCCTGGAAGGGAAACTGGTCAAGCACCTGGGCGGCGAGAACTATCTGTTCCGTGATGCCAGCGGTGAAGTGGAGGTCGAAGTGGATCAGGATGTGTGGCGTGGCACCGAAGTGGGCCCGGATGATCAGATCCGTATCCGTGGTGAAGTGGACCACAGCTGGAACAAGACCGAAGTGGAAGTCAAAACCCTGGAGAAAGTGGGCGCTGCCCCGCAGACCAAGGGCGGCTTTATTGCCAAATAAGGCCACTTCAACGACGAACTGGCCAGACGTTAAAAGGGCGCTTGATATCAAGCGCCCTTTTGCATGGTTAACCCAGCGTCACCGCTTAACCGGCCCGACTTGCAAAGGCTCTCTTGAACCCCTTCTCGGCCTGATTGACCTTGTAGAGGTAACGGCGCGCCTCCTCTTTGGGATGTTGCTCGGTCAACACCTGATAGACCGCCTCGGGGGAGAGCCGGTTGATCCGGCCCGGCGCCGCCTTGCGATCGCTGGAGAAGGTATTGAGTACCCCGCCCGCACCACCGTTATAGGCGGAGATCACCGCATAGCGACGGGAGCGCGGATCCTCGATATCCGCCAGATAGACGGTCTGCAACAGGTGGAGATAGGCGGTACCAACATCGATGTTGTAGGCCGGGTTGAACAGCTCCTCCCGGGTCGGCTGGCCGTTCTTGCCCTTGACCCGAACATAGACGTCACGACCGGCAGTGGCCGGGATCACCTGCATCAGGCCATAAGCGTTGGCATGGCTCACCGCATAGGGGTTGAAGCTGCTCTCGGTCTTGATCACCGCATAGATCAGGCTCTCCGGCACGCCGTATTTGCGCGACGCTTCCCGGATGATCCCCGCATACTTGTAGCCCCGTCGATCTTCATGGTTGGCCACCATGGGAATATCGACGAAGAAGATGGTGCGAATCCCCAAAGTGCGCTTCTTCATCGCCGTGTTGAGCAGGTAATCGGCATAACGCTCGGCGCGCCAGGAGGCGCGGATTGGCTGGCGCTGATTGTCCAGCACCTGACCGTAGAGGAAGGGCTCGCCGCCGGTCAGAATTTCCCGGTCGGAGTAAAGATCCACTTCGGCCGGATCGTCCGGGGTCAGCAGGGTCTCGATGATGGCGCGACGCAGGTGAGCGCGGGGATCGATGCCCGAGACGGTCTCTACCATGATGTGGCCGCTGGAGAAGTCGATGTGGGCCCGGCTCTTGTACTGATCCGTGTATTTGACGTAGTCAAACTTGCCCGCAAACAGCGCCTCCCGCCCCCATATCTCGTTCACGTTATGGGAGAGCGCGCTGATCATGTGTTCAAAACCGCGGATGTCCTTGCCGTTGACCAGATCGTCATCCTCACTCCCGCTGGGCTTGGGGGAGGATGAGCAGGCACAGAGAAACAGCAGGGTGCACAGCAGCCAAAAAATTCGGCCCATAGGATCCTCAAACCGGGCAGCAGAGCTGCCCATCATTCATTTGCTGCGACTTCATGAGCGGTCACGCCAGTGTGGCGCCATTCCCGCACCTGTTCACACGTACAACAGCCGAAGAGCTTACTGGGCAGGCGGGGTGTAACCTTCGATCTGCACTTCACCTGCATCGAACAGGTAGCTGACCATCTCTTTTTCCAGCAGTTGGCGATGCTCAAGATTCATCATGTTGAGCTTTTTCTCGTTGATCAGCATCACCTGCTTCTTCTGCCACTCGGCCCAGGCTTCCTTGCTGATGTTGTCAAAAATCCGCTTGCCGAGCTCACCGGGATAGAGTTGGAAATCCAGACCCGGGCCCTCTTTTTTCAGGCGTTGGCAAAATACAGTACGGCTCATGTTGACCTCTATGGTTGTAACTCTGGATAGGCGAGGAGACGGGCCGTGGCGGCCGCCAGCCCCACCTCGGCAGGATGGCGTAAGTTATACCAGAGTCGGTTATCTGCTTCCATGAGCCGCAGCGGCTGCGCCTCATCAATGTCAATCAGCAGCGGCAGAATATCGAGATGGAAGTGGCTGAAGGTATGGCGAAAACCGGCCAGTTCCCGATAACCGTGATGGCTCAGGCCGAGGGATGCCAGCAGACCATCCACCTCCGCCAGCGAAGCCACCTGCGGGAAGCAGTAGAGCCCGCCCCAGATCCCCTGTGGCGGCCGCTTCTCCAGCAATAACTCGTCACCATGGCGGATCAACAACATGACGCCATCGCGGGCCGGAATGCTCTTCTTGGGCTTGCTGTTGGGATAAGCGGTAGGCTTGCCTTGCGACAGCCCCTGGCAATCGGCCCGCACCGGACAGCGATCACAGGCAGGCTTGCTGCGGGTGCAGATAGTGGCCCCGATATCCATCATTGCCTGATTGTATTGCGCCACACCCAGCTTGGGAGTGAGCCGGATGGCGATCTCCCACAGCTCGTTCTCCACCTGTTTTTGGCCGGGCCAGCCCGGCAGCGCCAGCCAGCGGGTAAGTACCCGCTTCACGTTGCCATCAAGGATGGCGTGGGGCTGACCCAGAGAGAGCGACAACACGGCCCCGGCGGTAGAACGACCAATCCCCGGCAGCGCCATCACCTCGTCAAAGCGCTCGGGAAAGAGACCATGGTGATGATCGCGGATCTGCTGGGCCGCCTTGTGCAGGTTGCGGGCCCGGGCGTAGTAGCCAAGCCCGGTCCAGTGGTGCAGCACCTCGTCGACAGGGGCATCGGCCAGCGCCACTACATCGGGGAAGCGCGCCATAAAACGCTGGTAATAGGGGATGACTGTGGCGACCTGGGTCTGCTGCAGCATGATCTCCGAGACCCAGACCCGGTAAGGGGTCTTCTCCTGCTGCCAGGGCAAGGTTTTGCGGCCATGAAGCTCGTACCACTCCAGAACCCGGCTTGCGAAGGTTGATTGATTCACGTTGTTCTCATGTCGTTGATATAAGGGGAACTCTGCGGTTCCTTCGGCTCATCTGGCCTGAGCGGGCATAAAGTCATCCCGCAGCACAGCACCAGCTGTCTGGTGCGGCAGCGTAAGGCCTCGCCACGCCCAAGTCAAAGCCCTGCTGACTGGCGCTATGGGCAGGTGGTGGTCAGGCAGCAAAGCGATAACAAAGACGATATACTCGGCCCCACGATTGATGACGGGAGAGACGGTTTGCAGACTTATCTGGTTGGGGGCGCAGTGCGGGATCGCCTGCTGGGATTGCCGCAGGGCGATAGGGATCATCTGGTGGTCGGCGCCACCGTGGAGCAGATGCTGGCGCTGGGTTTTACCCAGGTCGGTCGCGACTTTCCCGTGTTTCTTCACCCCAAAACCCAGCAGGAGTATGCCCTCGCCCGTACCGAACGCAAACAGGGTCAGGGCTACACCGGCTTTGTCTGCCACGCCGCCCCCGATGTGACGCTGGAGCAGGATCTGCTGCGCCGGGATCTCACCATCAACGCCATCGCCGAAGATGATCAGGGCCAGCTCCACGATCCCTACGGTGGCATCGAGGATTTGGAAAAACGGCTGCTGCGCCACGTTTCCCCTGCCTTTGCCGAAGATCCGCTGCGCATCTTGCGGGTCGCCCGCTTCGCCGCCCGCTTCCACGCTCAGGGCTTTACCATAGCGCCGGAAACCTTCGCCCTGATGAGCGAGATGACGGCCGCTGGCGAGCTGGCCCACCTCACGCCGGAGCGAGTCTGGAAGGAGCTGGAAAAAGTGCTGCTGGGGCCGACCCCGCAGATCTTTATCGAGGTGCTGCGCCAGTGCGGCGCCCTCAAGGCACTCTTCCCCGAAATCGACGCTCTGTTCGGCGTCCCCGCCCCGGCCAAGTGGCACCCGGAGATCGACACCGGCATCCACACCCTGATGGTGCTGGAGCAGGCGTGCCGGATCTCCCCGGAATTGACCGTCCGCTTTGCCGCCCTCTGCCACGACCTTGGCAAGGGAGTGACCCCCAAGGAGTTCTGGCCAAGCCATCACGGTCACGGCCAGAAAGGGCTGCCGCTTATTCGCGCTCTGTGCGAGCGGTTCCGGGTACCCAATGAGTGCCGGGATCTGGCGCTGCAGGTGAGCGATCTGCACACCCACATCCATATCGCCTTTGAGCTCAAGCCCGCCACCCTGCTCAAGGTGTTCGACAAGGCGGATGCCTGGCGCCGCCCCGAGCGCTTTGCCCAGTTGCTGGATGCCTGTCGCGCCGACTTCCATGGCCGTACCGGTTTCGAGGAGCGGGTCTACGCCGAGCCGGACTATGTGGCCGAAGCGCTGGCTGCCGCCCAGGCGGTGCCGGTGAAAGAGATAGTGGCGGCCGGTTACAAGGGAGAAGAGATCAAGGAGCAGCTGGCCAAAAAGCGGACCGATGCCATCAGCCGCATCAAGGATGAGTGGACCTTTATCGAAGAGTAACCTCGGCCCCATAACAGACGGCCGCCCTGATGATGAACTCCGCAAGGAGAGCATCGCCAGGGCGGCCGTTTTGCATCCAGGTTTATATGTGAAGGGGCGCTAACCCCTGCTGGTGCCGTTATGCCGGACCAATTCGCTCCATCAGGCTCATATGGGATGAGCCATCGTGGCGCTTGAGGTTCTGGCGATATTCGAACTGGCGCTGGCTCTCCTGCTTGAGCCCCAGCATCAGCGAATAGCACATCGCCAGCATAATCACCGAGAAGGGCAGCGCCGCTATGATGCTGGCCGCCTGCAAGGCTGCCAGGCCGCCAGAGACCAGCAGGATAGCGGCAACCAGCCCCTGCCCCAGACCCCATACGGCGCGGTGCAGTACCGGCGGCTCCTGATCACCGATGGAGAGCAGGGTGGTGATGACCAGCGTGCCCGAGTCACTGGAGGTGATGAAGTAGGTGCAGATGAGCAGGGTCAACACGGCCTTGGCGATCCAGCCGAAGGTATCCCAGTGCAGCAGCTCGACCGTCTTGTAGAGCGCCAGCGTCACATCCTGATTGACCGCAGCGACCACGCCACCATCACCGAACAGCTCCAGATTCATCGCCGTACCGCCAAACACGGTGAGCCAGAACATGCCGAGCAACGAGGGTACCAGCAGCACACCTAGCACAAACTCGCGAATGGTACGCCCCTTGGAGATACGGGCGATAAACATGCCGACAAACGGCGCCCAGGCAATCCACCAACCCCAGTAAAACGCCGTCCAGCTCGACTGCCAGGCCGAGGTGCCGTTGGCCTCGGTGTTGGTCCAGAAGCTCAGTTTGACGATGTTCTGCAGGTAATCACCGATGTTCTGTACATAGGCGTTGAGGATATAGGTGGTCGGCCCCAGCACCAGAAAGAGCGCGAGCACGAAAACACTCAGCCAGATATTGAGCTCGGAGAGGAGCTTCACTCCGCGCCCGACCCCGGAAACCGCCGACAGAGTGGCGATCAGGCTGATACCGCCAATCAGCCAGAGCTGGTTGGACTGCGACACCGCCATACCAAACATCTGGTTGAGGCCGGTATTCATCTGGGAGACCCCCAGACCAAGGGAGGTCGCCACCCCGAAGACGGTGCCGAACACGGCCAGCACATCGGCCGCATGGCCCCAGAAGCCGTAGATCCGCTCGCCGAGGATGGGGTAAAGCACAGAGCGGATCGCCAGCGGCAACTTGCGCCGATAGCTGAAAAAGGCCAGTGACAGGCCGACGATCACATAGATGGCCCAAGGGTGCAGGCCCCAATGGAAAAAGGTGAGGCGCATGGCGATCTGGGCCGCTTCCGGGGTCATCCCTTCGGTAATGAACGGATTGCCCTGCAGATGGTTCATCGGCTCAGCGATGCTCCAGAACACCAGACCGATACCCATGCCTGCGCTAAAGAGCATGGAGAACCAGGCGAAGTAGCCGAACTCCGGTACCTGGTCGTCGTCACCCAGCCGGATGCTGCCAAAACGGCTGAACATCAGGTAGACAGCGAAGAACAGGAACAGGGCGACCACCAGAATGTAGTACCACTTGAACCCGGCAATAATCTGATCCTTGGCACCGACAAACCAGGCGGCCGCGGTATCGGGAACAAATACGCCAAACAGCAAAAACAGGGTGATCACGGTGAGGGCCGTCATGGCCATAGTCGGGTTGAGGCCTTTCAATAGCCCTTTGCTTGCTCGCATCCAGCCTCCTTAGTCGTTGTTGAAAAAGTCTTCGCCCACATGATCACCGGCACCGCCGATGGCGCGATAGACCAGTTTGCCGGCCGCCTGTTCGCGGTGATCCACCAGCGAAACCGAGGGCTGGCCATTCACGGCGTGACGCTTGCCAAGGAAGATGGCCATGGGGACGCCGAGATTGGAGATACCGCTGGTGATCCAGAGGCGGTTGAAGTCGTAAGAGCCACCGATGAACTCCAGCTGTGCCAGGCCGGTATCTAGGCCAGTCAGATAGAAGTTCATGGCACTTTCGTCAGGAAAGAGGTGCACCAGCACATAGGCGTAGCGTAATTCATTCACCAACTCCTTTAGGTTGAAAGTACCTGTCTCACTGCAAGAGAGGGGTAACTCACCATCATAGTGGTGTACCTTGAGGTTGTTCGGGTCTTCATCATAGGCAGGCTGATAGCGCACAAAAGCCGAGGTATCCGGCAGTTCATAGCGCACTCTGACCACACGTAACTCGGCCACCAGAGACTTGATATCCAGCTCGTCATTCATCATTTCGCTCCTCAAATGTCAGGGTGAATTCCGTGAAATGCTCGTCAACCTAACACAAAATTAGTTAGAGCAGAAATTATTACAGCAAAAACCATATTGACCTTGTGACGAATTAGGCGGAAAATTTTGCCCCTCTCCATAGCCCTCCAATGACGCACACCCCATGGAAAAACATGATGAAGTGCTGGTCGCCCTGCGCCAGATTATTCGTGCCATCGACATGCACTCCAGGCGCTTGATCAAAGAAGCCGGGCTCACCTCCCCGCAACTCTTGCTGCTCAAAGGGATCGACGAACTGGGACAGATCTCCATGCGTCAGCTGGCCGATCACACCAACATGAGCCAGGCCACCGCCACCACCATCATGGACCGATTGGAGAGCCGCAAACTGGTGCAGCGCGTTCGCAGCAATACCGACAAGCGCAAAGTTCACGCGACACTGACTGACGCAGGCCACGCCCTGCTGGCCCAGGCCCCGACCCCGCTGCAAGAGCGCTTCATCCAACGTTTTCAATCCCTTGAAACCTGGGAACAGACCCTGCTGCTCTCCTCCCTGCAACGCATCTCCTCCATGATGAATGCAGACGAAATCGACGCGGCCCCGGTGCTGAGCGTCAGACCCCTCACCGAAGAGCAGGCATAGCCCCCACGCTAAATAACCGGGATGTACCGGAAAGTGGACACTAGTTGTGGTGTAACCAATTGCTATAGCCAGTTCGCTCTGGCTAACTGAGTAGTCTCTATCAGACGGGTCTAATTGGCCTGACAGTATGTGGCACATATGGTCGGAGCATGCTGTCATGGCGGGCTTTCTGTTCAGGGCGTAGCTGGCGGGGTGGTCGCCGGTTCAGCCTTGGCGGTTGGGGAGGGTTGCCACTCCACATAGGGGCGGTGGATCTTCTCGTAGATCTCGGCCAGTTTGCCGGTGGCAGCCAGCTGATCGATGGCTTGGCGGAGAAATTCGTCCATCTCATCACCTGCAGCCCCTTTCTGGATGATGAAGACATCCTCGAAATCTCCGAAAAATTCTCGCCTGATATTGGTCAGCCCCAGCTGCTTGAGCATCAGGTCGGCCTCCTCTTGCGCCCAGACAAAGGCGTCGATACGGCCGCGTGAGAGCTTGCGCAGTGACTGCTCGATACTCATCGAGCGCTGCACCGGGAAGGGCATATAGTCGGGAACCGCCTCGATTAGCAGATCCCGTTTGGTGGGCACTATGCCGTAGGCCATATCCGTGGTGACTGGATAACTGGTATTGCTGTAGATGACATGGGCAACCTTGCCAAAACTGCGGGTACTGAAGCGATAAGCCAGCATATCGATATCCTTGAGGTTGCGGATGGCGGGTAGCCCCAGATCAGCCTTGCCGGAGATCACCCCAGCCATGGCACGGGCGATGGGGTAGATGGTGATCTTGATGGTCACATCGGGGTAGAGATCATCGATGGCGTGTACCAGATCGACAAAGGGGCCTGTCTTGTCGGCATTGATCAGCCCTGGCAGCTCGCCAAGGTGGGCATTGAGGATGCGCACCTGTTTCGGCGGCTCGGGGGTGGCGTCGTTTTCCGGAGTCTGCGACAGGCCGAGAGTCGCGCTGCCGAGCAGGGTGACCACGAGCAGCAGAAGGGGGATGTGTCTGGTCATGGCGTGTCTCTCTTGGTGATGGGTCAGCTAAAGTGTAGTCAGCCCGTCGCCAGCGCCCCTCGGCCAGGCCATCATGGATAGGGTTTTACTTCTCGGCCCCCGCTCACTAGACTTCGCCTCCCACTTCTTTGTTGACGTAGCGCCATGACCTTTAGCGAACTTGCCCTTCATCCCGCCTTGCTGGCCTCTTTGCCCGTCACCTTGCAGACGCCGACCCGCATCCAGCAGCTGGCCATACCGGCGGCGCTGGCGGGGCAGGATCTGCTGGCGCTGGCCCAGACCGGAAGCGGCAAGACGCTGGCGTTTGGCTTGCCGCTGCTGCAACGGCTGGATCCTGCCTCCAGCCAGGTGCAGGGTCTGGTGCTGGTGCCGACCCGCGAGCTGGCGATTCAGGTCTCTGCCGCGCTAAAAGAGGGTGCCGAGGCGCTGGGGCTGCGCATCGTGACGTTGTGTGGGGGCGTTGCGCAGGAGCGGCAACAGGCCGAACTGGCGCAGGGGCCACAGCTGCTGGTCGCCACGCCGGGACGGTTGCGGGATCTGCTGACCCAACAGTTGCTGGGGCTGGATGGTTTGCAACTACTGGTGCTGGATGAGGCGGATCGCTTGCTGGAGATGGGCTTTGCTCCCGACATCAAGGCGCTGCTCGGCTTTATTCCTGCGGATCGCCAGACCCTGCTCTTCTCCGCCACCTTGCCTGCCGAGCTGGAGACGCTGGCCAACGGCCTGCTGCGCGAGCCTAACCGTATCGAGGCAAACCCCCTCAATAGTGTGGTGAACGAGATCGAAGAGCGGCTCTATCTGGTCAACAAGAGCAGCAAGGTCCCGGCGCTCATCAGCCTGCTCAAGGAGCAGGCATGGCCGCAGGTGCTGGTCTTTATCAGTGCGCGGGATGATGCCGACGGGGTCGCCAGAAAGCTGGCCAAGGCGGGCATTGCGGTGGCCGCCCTCCATGGCGAGAAGGAGCAGGTGGTGCGCGAGCAGGCGCTCGGTGATTTCAAAGAGGGAAAAATTCGGGTGCTGGTGGCCACCGACCTGATGGCGCGCGGTATCCATGTGGAGGCGCTGCCGGTGGTGATCAATCTGGATCTGCCCGCCAGCGCCCCTGTCTATGTACACCGCATCGGTCGTACCGCCCGTGCTGGCCGTGAAGGGCTGGCCATTTCGCTGGTCTGTCATGGCGAGAGTGACATGCTGCAAGCCATTCGCACCCTGACCGGCCGCGAGCTGCCGTTGGGCGATCTGGCGGGATTCCCGGTCACCGACCAGCCTGCCAGTGGGGAGGGCAAGCGCCCCCCTCGTGACAAGCAGGCCAATCGCCGTACTCAGGCCAAACGCAGCGTCAAGCAGTTCAAGGGCAAGCGCTGACCTCAGGGTTTGCCTTGCTCCCGCGCGAAGAAGTCACGACGCCACTGGCTCAACACCTCCTCCTTGTGCTGTTGCCACAGGGCAGGATCCATCTGCTGTTGGCTGGCCGCCAGTTGCTGCTCCAGCTCGGCCAGCTCTCGCTGGTAGCGGCTGCGTTGATCGAGCTGTTGCTGGCGCGCCCCGGCAAACGCCAGCGTGGCTTCGGCCTTCTCTGCGGGCAGGAAGTGATGGGTCAGGGTGGCCAGCTCCTCATCTCCCCACAGCTGACGGGCTTGCTGCAGGCGGGCATCCGGGTTGAACAGATCCACCGCCAGATCCGGATGATCCGCCGCCCACCGATCCTGCAAGCGGCTGAGGGCGTCCAGCCGCTCGGCCAGCGGTAACTGCTCGCTCTCTTGCGCCAACTGATCCAGCGCCAGGGCATAGCGCCCCTGTAGCCGGATCAGGCTCTCACCCTCGCTCAGCCACCCGGCCTCTGTTGCTTCCAGATTGCTCACACGCTGCGCCAGCGGCAACTCGCTGTCGCTGATCTCGCTGGCAAGCTGGTTGATCAGTTCATCCGGCATCGCCTGCCAGCTGCTGGGCACTTCTTTGCTTTTGCCATCTATCCCCTCAGTGTTTGGCATGCGGGGAGGCGGGCTCCCCGGTTCTGTTGGCAACTGCACATCGGCCAGAGAGGGCGTAGCCGACCGTTCTGGTGATATCGGGGACTGCTCTTCCTGCCAGCCCAGATTCACCAGCAAAAGGGTCAGGATAGCCAGTGCCAGTATCCCGTAACGGCGAGTCATCGGCTGATCTCTCCCTTGACCGGGAAGTGGTCTGAGAGGTTGCTGGTGGGCCAGAGGCTGCCATCGCTGCTGCGCGGGATCCAGACCGTGTTGAGGTTGTGGCTGGCGTTGCCGTACTCCCGGCTCACCACCAGATAGTCCAGATACTCGACGTTGGCGCCACCGGAGAGCAGGCCACCGGCATAGGGGTTGATCCTGGGATCGAAGGTGGCTTCGGTATAGCCGCCATAGGCGGGTTCATTGGCGTTCAGATTGGCCAGCATATTGGCGTAGTCATCGGCAAACTTGCGTTTGTTGACGTTGAAGTCGCCGCCGTAGATGACGGTGTCCGTGGTCGGGATCTTGAGGCTGGCAGCCAGAGAGCGGATCTGACCGAACTGGATCTGCCGCAGTTTGCGCGCCTCGTCGGTGTCGAAGCTGGCGGTGTGGGTGGCGAACAGGTGCCACGCCTTGCCCCCCTTGATCACCTCGGCGTACATCACCCCCTTGTCGGCGAAGCAGTCGGTGCCGGTGCATTGGGGATAGACCAGCTGGGCCTCCCGCACTATGGGATAGCGGCTGACAATCACTACACCGCCGTCGTGGACGTTGACCCCGGGTTTGTCGAGCACCTTGGTCTGGTAGGGATACTCTTTCGCCAGCGCCTGCAAAAAGCCCTCGCGGCGGCCATCGAATACCTCTTGCAGCAGCAGTGCGTCATAGCCCTTGAGATGCTCTGGCAGCAGAGCCAGCCGCTCACCGATGCTGGAGGCGATCACCGGCAGCGCCCAGACGTTGTAGCTGGCCACCTTGAGCCTGTTTTCTGCCGGTTCCGGTTGCTCCCGTTTTTGGGGAGGCGTGATCATATAGTGCAGATCGTCGTAGCGGCCGGTGAACTTGGCGGCAAAGGCCAGCTCTTGTGGCCCCGCAACGCGGTGGATCGCCCGATCGTTTTGCCAGCCGGATGCGCCGGTTGGCGTTTCGCCACCGTGCTGCAAGGTGGTGTTCCACCAGGTTCCCTCCATCAGCTGGTTGAGCCGATAGACGTCGCCACCCGCTGTGGTCACGCTGGTTTCGAACAGATAGCTCTTGCCCGCCTTTACCCCCTCATAGCGATTGAAGCTGAGTACCATGGCGCTCTCCCACGGGCCCAGCTCGGTGCGGTGCTGGCTCCACTGACTGCCGGGTTGCAGCTGGCCGCTGCCGCTTTGGCGGATGTCGATCTGGAGCGGTTCAGGACTGTTGTTGGTGAGGTAGACATCGGTATCGGCCAGTGCCAGTTGCGGGAACTGGCTGACCAGCAGCAGGGCGGCATAACTGAGGGTTTTCTGCATCACAGGATCCTTTTGGTTGCAGGGCAATGGAAAGTGACTGTTATGGCGAATGCAGAGGTCAGTTTGTTTACATTTTGGTTACAAGTAAATGAATTGGTTTTGTTTGGAGCTTTGTGGAGGTGTAAAGCGAGCGAGGCAGCACGCTTAAAGAGAGAGGGGGAGGAGCGAGGGAAGGCGCCCGTGTCAGGCGCCTTCAGGAATTAGCGGTGGGCCAGCGGGTAGGTGAAGAGCGCCAGATGGGCGAAGTTGAAGGCGAAGTGGATCAGGATGGCCACGGAGAGTCGCCCGCTGAGCTGGAATGCCAGGCCGTAGCAGCAGCCTGCCAGGGTCGCAAACAGCGCCAGCAGTGGGCCACCGGGCAAGTGGATGGCTCCGAACAGTAGCGCAGCCACGACGATGCCAATCCAGGGGCGGTAACGCTCGGTCAGCCCCTGCTGGATCGCGCCGCGAAACAGCGCCTCTTCCGCCACACAGGTGAACAGCAGATTGTTGAGTGCAAACAGCCACCACCAGTGGGGCAGACCCACTTCCGGTTTCAGTGCCCCCAACTGCCAGGCGATGACCAGCAGGGCACCCAGCGGCAGCAGTAACAGGGCCAGCGGGCGCCAGCGGATGGCGCCCCCCTTGCCCAGCAGCATCGGGCAGGCCAGCAGCAAGCCAAAGAGCAGCAGCGGTTTGTCGAGGTTCAGATACATGTTGAACGGCACGCTGGCGGGGCCTGCCAGCGCCTGATCCAGCACCTTGAGATTGTTGAAGCCGGGGATCAGGTGCAGGGTCAGCGCAATCGCCCAGAGGATCAGCACCACTCTGGCCGCCATCGCCCAGCGGGCGGGGAGGGTTGGCGTACGCCACGCCAGCAGTAATCCTGCGACCGAGACCAGCAGGGCGGGTAGCGTCATTCGGTCAAGCCACAGTGCCAGCAGCAGGGAGAGTCCCAGCAGAGCAAAGGCGGGAAGACGTTGGCGGAAGAGGGCAAGCAGCACGGCCAGCGCCAGCGCGCCCCAGATAAATGAGTCGGGAAGGGGTAACATTGGATCTCCTTGATCGAGGCAGGCGGCAACCTTAACAAGAGGGCGTCAGCAGGACAACCGCGCAGGAGGTGGTCGGATCCCTTCTCTATACTCATCAACAGGGTAAAGGGAGAGCAGCTGATGAAGCACTGTCTGTGGTTGTTGTGTTGTTGGGGGGTCTGGCTGCAGGCGGCACCCTTGCTGCTGGTGACCGGTGAGTTCACCCCCTATACCGGCAAGGCACTGCCTGAAGGCGGCGAGAGCACCCGGCTGGTGACGACCCTTCTGCAAGAGGCCGGGTATCGAGAGCTCCAGGTCGACTACCTGCCCTGGCCCCGCGGCTATCAGTTGACCCGCAATGGGTTGGTCGCGGCCACCTTCCCCTACGCCTGGACTGCCGAGCGGGCCAAGCTCTTCCACTACAGTGCTCCCATTCATATTGATCGCCTCTCCTGGTTCACCTATCGGGGGAGCGAGGCCATTCAGGCTGGCCGCTGGCAAGGGCTGCGAGTCTGCATTCCGCTGGGGTGGAGCACCAGCCATGCCGACGGGGTGATCAAGCGTTTCGGGCTGGATCTGCAGCGCCCCAAGACCCTGGCACAGTGTCTGCAACTGCTGGATCGCAAACGGATCGATCTGCTGCCGATGAACGAGACGGTGACTAGGGATGCCAGCCGTCAGCTGTTTGGCGATCCCTGCCATCTGCAGGCATTGCCCCACTTTCGCCAGAGCGACACCTTTTACCTGATCATTTCACGGCAGTACCCGGAGGCCGCCAGCCTGCTTGAGCGCTTCAATCATGCCCTGGCTGCCGCCCGTGCCGATGGTCGCTATGACCAACTGATCTCCCGAGCCGGAAAGGGGATCGATTGCCGTTGAGAGTGCACGGCCGGAAAACAAAAAGCCGGAGCAGTGGCTCCGGCTTTCTATTTGCCTTCAGGGACGCTTAGCGGCCTGATTCGGCAATCACGCGGGCGATGATATCGGCGCGCTTGCTGGCTTCCAGTTCGCCCAGGGCGATCAGGCCAGCCTTGAAGATGACGTTCTTCGGCAGGCTGACGTCGTCCAGCGTGGCGATCGCTTCAACGTGCATACCGTTCAGGCGGCTGGCATCGCGCGGGCTCAGGTTGACCTGAGTGTTCATCACCTGCTTGCCTTTCTTCTTGGCAGGTGCAGCCGCTTTCTTGGTGGATTCCTGTTCTTCGTCTTCCGGCAGTTCGTCATCAAAATCGTAAATAGACATAGTCAATCCTGTTGAGTTAGGCAAAAGGGCACGTTTGCCCGACATAGTAATCCGACATTGGGTCAATCAGCCCATATCCTCGTTACGGATAAAGGCGCGCCAGGAGGTGAGCACCTGGGCAAAATCTTCCAGCCCGCACATGGCCAGCTGTTCATCATCGTAGTAGGCGAGATCGTCAAGATCCTCACCCAGCTCGATATTGAGGGCGTTGGCTTTCACCTCCGCCTCTTCATGGGTCAGCAGCAGGGAGTAGTCACCGCCGTTGAGCCGGTATTCGACTCGGGTGCGGTTGGAGAGCTGATCAATGATGGAGAAGAGCTCGTCGAGCTTATCTTCATCTTTGCCAACTTCGTCGATCAGCCACTGACCGATGGCTTCATGGCCCATGGAGAACCGGGCGCGATAGCCACCAAACGGGTCGCGGCGAAATTCATAATCCATAGCACAGTCCAGATCGGAGGGATGGGCCATCACGGGCAGGCGGGTGCAAGCACGCAAGTCCTGCTCCATGGCGGGGCACACATCGGGTAAAGTGGCCTATTCTAGCGATCCCCCTCTCGCTTGTCTTGATGATGTGGCATCTTTGCGCCCATGTGCCCTGAATCGCCTCGTGGTGACGTAGCCAGATCAGCCCCTTGTCCGGAGATGTTATGCAGCTAAACGATAACCTTGCCCGCCAGATCGTCGCACGGGCGATGAAGATCCTGTCGTTCTCGGTCAACGTGATGGACGAACATGGTCTCATCATTGCGTCCGGCAATCCGGAGCGGATCCATCAGCGCCACGAAGGGGCCGTGCTGGCGCTCACCGAGAACCGGGTGGTGGAGATCAGCGAAGCGACCGCCCTGCAGCTCAAAGGGGTGCGACCCGGCATCAATTTACCCATCTCCTATCAGGGGGAGCTGATCGGGGTGATCGGCATCTCCGGCGATCCGGAGGAAGTGCGTGCTTACGCCGAGCTGGTGCGAATGACCGCCGAGCTCATTCTGGAGCAGGCGGCGCTCACCGAGCAGCTGCAGTGGGACAAGCGCCACAAGGAGGAGCTGGTGCTGCAGCTAATCCGTGGTGAAGGGCGGGACGATCAGCTGCAGCAGGCGGCCCGTTTTCTCGGGCTGGACTTGGCCCAGCCCAGGGTGGTGGCCGTGCTGGCGCTGGAGGAGGCCGATCCGGCTCGTCTGCGGGAGCTGGTTCATCAGCTGGAAAATCCGGAGCGGGACAATCTGGTCGCCATCAACGGGCTCGACGAGATAGTGGTGCTCAAACCGGCACAATTGAGTGATGGCGTCTGGCAATCGGCGCAGGAGCGCAGCCGGATCAAGCAGTTGCTGGCCCGCATTCCCCACTTCAAGGTGCATATCGCGGTGGGCGATTACTTCGCCGGGATCGACGGGCTGGCGCGCTCTTACCAGACGGCGCGAGATACCCTGCGCCGTGGCATGCGGCAGGCACCGCGCAAGCAGGTCTACTTCTTTGAGGACTACCGCTTGCCGGTGCTGCTCGGCAGTCTGGCGGACTCCTGGCAGGCGGATCAGCTGCGCACACCGCTACAGAAACTGGCCCGGGAAGATGGCAAAGGGGCGCTGCAGAAGACCCTGCGCCACTATTTCTTGCAGGATTGTGATCTGCATCGCTGTGCCGAAGCCCTGTTCATTCACCCCAATACCCTGCGCTATCGGCTGGGGCGGATAGAGCAGATAACTGGGTTGAATTTCAACAAGTTAGACGACAAATTTTTGCTCTATCTCGGCCTTAATCTCGACTTGTGATTGTGAAGTTGGACAAAAAACCACTTTTACATGATGCAATTTTTGGTTTTTAAGCCAAAGCATTCTGATTGCAGATCTCCATAATGGCGGTCATTCACTCCCATTGAAGGTGTCCGTCATGATCCCGGTTACAGCCCTTGGCGCCATCGCGGCGCTCTCCATCGCCATCTTCCTGATTCTGAAGAAGGTACCGCCCGCTTACGGCATGATCGTGGGGGCTTTGGCCGGTGGTCTGATTGGCGGTGCCGATCTGACCCAGACCGTCGCCCTGATGATCGGCGGCGCCCAGGGGATCACCACAGCTGTGATGCGGATCTTGGCGGCCGGTGTACTGGCGGGCGTGCTGATCGAATCGGGTGCGGCCACCACTATCGCCGAGACCATCGTCAAGAAACTCGGTGAAACCCGCGCCCTGCTGGCGCTGGCGCTGGCGACTCTGATCCTGACTGCGGTCGGCGTATTCGTGGATGTGGCCGTCATCACGGTTGCCCCCATCGCGCTGGCTATCGCCCGTCGTGCCGATCTCTCCAAGGCGGCCATCCTGCTGGCGATGATCGGCGGCGGCAAGGCGGGTAACGTCATGTCCCCCAACCCCAACGCCATTGCCGCGGCTGATGCCTTCCATCTGCCCCTCACCTCTGTGATGGCGGCGGGCATCATTCCGGGCCTGTTCGGTCTGTTGATGGCCTACTGGCTGGCCAAGCGGCTGAACAACAAGGGCAGCAAGGTTGCCGCCGACGAGGTGGTGAGCTTTGCCGGTGCCAAGTTGCCGGGCTTTGCCGCCGCCATCAGTGCGCCGCTGGTCGCCATCCTGCTGCTGGCTCTGCGTCCTGTTGCCGGTATCGTGGTGGATCCGCTGATTGCACTGCCGCTCGGTGGTCTGGTTGGTGCCCTGATGATGGGTAAATTCAGCAAGGTGAACCAGTTTGCGGTCTCCGGCCTCGCCCGCATGGCGCCGGTCGCCATCATGCTGCTGGGTACCGGTACCCTGGCAGGCATCATCGCCAACTCCGGCCTGAAAGATGTGCTGATCAGCGGCCTGACCGCCTCCGGTCTGCCTTCTTACCTGCTGGCGCCTATCTCCGGAGCTTTGATGTCGCTGGCGACCGCCTCGACCACCGCCGGTACCGTGGTGGCCTCCAACGTATTCAGCTCCACCCTGATTGAACTGGGGATCAGCAGTTTGGCCGGAGCGGCGATGATCCATGCCGGTGCCACTGTGTTTGACCACATGCCCCACGGCTCCTTCTTCCATGCCACCGGTGGCAGCGTCCACATGGGGGTGGGGGAGCGCCTGAAACTTATCCCTTACGAAACAGCAGTCGGTCTGACCATTGCCACTGTCTCCACCCTGATGTTTGGCGTGTTTGGCCTCGCCTAAGGAATTGATATGAAAATTGTTATTGCCCCCGATTCATTCAAGGAGAGTCTGAGCGCCATGGCGGTGGCTGATGCCATCGAGGCCGGTTTCAAACAGGTGCTGCCGAACGCCACCTACGTCAAATTGCCGATGGCCGATGGCGGTGAAGGTACGGTGCAATCGCTGGTTGATGCCACCGGTGGCCGCATCCTGCCGGTCGAAGTGACCGCGCCTCTTGGCAACAAGGTGCAGGGCTTCGTCGGCCTGCTGGGTGATGGCCAGCGTGCCGTCATCGAGATGGCCGCCGCTTCCGGCATCCATCTGGTCGCTCCCGAGCAGCGCAATCCGCTGCTCACCTCCAGCTTCGGTACCGGTGAGCTGATCCTGGCCGCGTTGGAGATGGGGGTGAAGCACCTGATCCTCGGTATCGGCGGCAGCGCCACCAATGACGGCGGTGCTGGCATGATCCAGGCGCTCGGTGGCAAGTTGCTCAAAGCCGATGGTTCAGCCATCGAGCTGGGTGGCGCAGGTCTCAGTGAGCTCGCGACCATCGATCTGAGCGGTCTGGATCCGCGTCTGGGTGAGCTGGTTATCGAGGTGGCGTGTGATGTGAACAACCCGCTGTGCGGCCCGAAAGGTGCCTCCGCCGTGTTTGGCCCGCAAAAGGGGGCGACTCCAGAGATGGTTGTCGAACTTGATGCCAACCTCTCCCGTTATGCCGACTGCATCGAACAGGCGCTCGGCAAGCAGGTGAAGGATATTCCGGGGGCGGGTGCCGCCGGTGGCATGGGTGCCGCACTGGTCGGTCTGCTTGGTGCCGAGCTCAAGCCCGGTATCCAGATCGTCATCGAAGCGCTGAAACTGGCCGAGGAAGTGGCCGATGCGGATCTGGTCATCACTGGCGAAGGGCGCATCGACAGCCAGACCATCCACGGCAAGACGCCAATCGGTGTCGCACGTTGCGCCAAGCAGTTCGGCAAGCCGGTGATCGGTATCTCCGGTTGCCTGACCGACGATTGCGGTGTGGTACATGATCACGGGCTGGACGCGGTATTCGCCGTGGTCAACCGCGCCATGTCTCTGCCGGAGGCGCTGGAGAGCGCCAGCACCAACATTCAACTCACTGCGCGCAACGTCGCGGCACTCTATCAACTCAAGGGTTGATCCGGTTCGGCCGATGCGCGCCATCGGCCACTCAATATCCCCGTTTGGGGCATCTCCCATCTCGCGAGATGTCTGACTGCCCTGGCACTTATTTGCCGATCCATCGTGATCGGCTCTTTTCTTTCCGTTCCTTTGTCTTGCCACACTTTTGACTCCATGGGTCAGCGCGGTTTTGATAGGCGCACATCTCCCTTTACGGCATAGTGGTCGTACCAAGTACAAGGAGAGACTCATGTTCCTGCTGACCCTGGGGGTTGCGCTGTTTACCCTGATCCATCTCTACCCCTGTTTTGCGGTGGCCCATCGGGCGCGACTGAGAGAACGGCTGGGTGAGAATCGCTACAAGGGGCTCTTCTCCCTGCTGGTGTTTGTCGCCATCGCCTGCATCATCGCCGGTTGGCGCTCGGCCAGCTCGCTGCCGCTCTACTTCCTGCCGGAGTGGGGGCCGATGACCATGACGGTGATGATGCCCTTTGCGCTGATCCTCTTCTTCTCCGGCCAGGGGCCCAACCATCTGCGCCGCTGGCTGGTGCATCCCCAACTGCTCGGAACCCTGCTCTGGGCGGTGGCCCATCTGCTGGTCAACAGCGAGGCCAGATCTCTGGTGCTGTTTGGCGGCATCGGGCTGTGGGCGCTGGTGAGCATGGTCTGGATTTCGGTGCGGGACTGGCAGCGATATCCCCGCCCGGCGGCTAACTGGACGGGCACCGGCATCAGCGTCGGGGCGGGCCTGGCTGCCACCGCGCTGCTGGTGTTCTGGGGCCACGGCTGGCTGACCGGCATTCCATTGCATTGAGAGTGAACTGCGGCTCTGGTAACCGCGTATGATGGACAAAACAAAAGGAGTCTTGGCGATGAAATGGTTCACTCTGTTGCTGTTATTGGGGGCCAGCGTGGCCTCTGCGGCGTGCCCAGATTATTTCAATGTGGAGATGCGGGAGCTAAACAACTCTCAGCGCCATAACCTCTGTCAGCTGACTGAGGGCAAGGTGGTACTGGTGGTCAATACCGCCTCCTACTGCGGCTATAGCGGCCAGTTTCGCGATCTGGAGAAGCTTTATCAGAGCTACAAGGATAAGGGGCTGATTATTCTCGGTTTCCCCTCCAACGACTTTTGGCAGGAGGCGGGCAACGAGAACAAGACCGCCGAGGTGTGTCGCCGCGACTATGGCGTCACCTTCCCCATGTTCAATCGGGTAGCGGTGCGGGGCTCCGATGCAGTGCCACTGTTCAAGGGGCTGGCGGCGGCCGCTGATGGGGATGAGCCGAACTGGAACTTCCACAAGTATCTGGTGGGGCGCGATGGCAAGCTGATCGCCAGCTACGGCGCCAACCAGAATCCGGCTGACGACCCCCTCAAACTGCAGATCACCCGGGCGCTGGGGCTCTGACTCTACCCCTTGGCGGGCGGCTCTGGAATAATGGGCTTCCGCCACTCAATCCGGTTATCTTGTGCTGCAACGTCTTCCTCAAATGGTGATCTTCGATGCGCTGGTGCGCGAGCAGGGGATCTCTGCCGCCGCCCGTCGTCTCGGGGTCTCCAAATCTCATATCAGCAAGCAGCTGGCGCTGCTGGAGACCACCCTCGGTGCCCAGCTGGTGCAGCGCACCACCCGCCGTTTCGTCCTGACCGAGCTGGGTCAGGAGTATGCCCGTCACTGCCATGCGCTGGTGGCGGTGGCGCAGGAGGCGGACTCCATGATCGCCGAGCGGCGTGGCAAGGTGAGTGGCGTGCTCCATCTCGGGGTGGGCCAATCCTTTGGCCGCTTGCACGTCATTCCTCATCTCAAGGCGTTTCAGGATCGCTATCCCGAGCTGGAGCTGGAGGTCTCGCTGTTCGACCACAGAACCAATCTGGTGGATGAGGGGCTGGATCTCTGGCTCACCACCTATGAGGACAAGCCGGAAGGGCTGGTGGGACAGCGGCTGGCCGACATCGGCTTCGTGGTGGCGGCTTCGCCGGATTACCTGCTGAGCCACGGTACGCCGCTTCATCCCAAGGATCTGGCCCAGCACAACTGCATCACTTACCAGAGTCGGGAGCGGCGCTATCACCAGTGGTCGTTTCGCCAGGGCAAGGAGCGCCAGACGGTGCAGGTGGCGGGCAACTATCGGGTGGATATGGCGGAGGCGGTGCGGGATGCTGCACTGGCCGGGCTCGGCATCGCCTATATCGCCAACTACTTGCTGGACAAGGAGTTACAGAGCGGCAAGCTGATCCCGGTGTTGCCAGGGTGGCGACCGAACCAGCAGATGGCGGTACATGCCGTTTATGCCCGGCGCGAACATCTGGATCCCAAGATCCGTCTCTTCATCGATTTCCTCAAGGCCAGCTTTGGCCCCGAACCCTATTGGGAGCAGCGACTGGCCCCCTGGCTCGGGGGTAAATTGTCCGGCGGTGAGGAATGATTGTTTCCATTTAAGAACTCTCGATTTCTCCTGATACTAAAACCGAACCAAATCAGCCAGTTGGCGCAACCGATATCGTGCAAACGTTTTTTCTAACAGGGTTGTAACCAAGCGGACTTGCAGTGACGGGGTGAGAGGCGCAGAATCCGCGCCCATCTTTTGCCCCACCTGATGGAGTCCCTATGATTGCCCTGCTCGGCATCCTGAGTATCCTGGCGCTTGCCGTCATCTGCTCTGATAATCGTCGTCGTATCCCGTTGCGAACAGTTGGCCTTGCCCTCTGCCTGCAAATCATGTTTGCCGGTCTGGTGCTCTGGTTGCCTGCTGGTCAGCACGTGCTGAACGGGGTCAGCGAGAGCGTAAGTAGCGTGATCGGTTATGGTCAGGAGGGGATCGCCTTCCTGTTCGGTGATCTGGCCAAGTTCAAGCTGGGCTTCATCTTTGCCTTCAACGTGTTGCCGGTCATCATCTTCTTCTCCGCGGTGATCGCCATCCTCTACCACATCGGCATCATGCCTCGGGTGATCGCCCTGCTGGGTGGTGGCTTGCAGAAATTGCTGGGCACCGGCCGTGCCGAGAGCCTCTCCGCGACCGCCAACATCTTCGTCGGCATGGTGGAAGCGCCGCTGGTGGTCAAACCCTACCTCTCCAAGATGTCCGATTCCCAGTTCTTCGCTGTGATGAGCTGTGGTCTCGCCTCTGTCGCCGGTGGCACCCTGGTGGGCTATGCCAGCCTCGGGGTTGAGCTGAAATACCTGATCGCAGCGGCCTTCATGTCGGCCCCTGCCGGTCTGGCGATGGCCAAGATCCTGGTGCCGCCGGGAGCTGAAGAGGTCGATCACCATCAGGATGTGGAGATCCCCCGCGCCACCAACGTGATCGAAGCGGCGGCCGATGGCGCCATGTCTGGCCTCAATATTGCGGTGGCGGTCGGTGCCACCCTGCTGGCCTTCGTTGGCGTGATCGCCATGCTCAATGGTCTGCTCGGCTGGGCTGGCGGTCTGGTGGGGCTGGATCTGAGCTTCCAGATCATTCTGGGCTGGCTGTTTGCCCCCGTATCCTGGCTGATCGGGGTACCCTGGGATCAGGCGCAAGCCGCTGGCGCTCTGATCGGTACCAAGATCGTGGTCAACGAGTTCGTCGCCTTTATCGGTCTGGTGCAGGATCAGACCCTGAGCGAGTCGAGCAAGGCCATCGTGACCTTCGCCCTGTGTGGTTTTGCCAACATCTCCTCCATGGCGATCCTGATCGGCGGTCTGGGCTCCATGGTGCCGGAGCGCAAATCCTTCATCGCCCGTTACGGCATGCGCGCCATTCTCTCCGGCGTGCTGGCGAACCTGATGAGTGCCTGTCTGGCCGGTCTGTTCCTTGCCCTGTAACCGCTGCGGCACGGAATAGATGCAACAAGGGCGCTGCGATGGCGCCCTTGTCATATGGATAAAATGAAGCCCCGACCTTGGTCGGGGCTTCTTGTTGCTGCTCAGTCGACGTAGAAGGTCTGCTGGAAGCTGAGGTTCTGTTGCTGCCCGCCGCCCATGATCTTCAGGGTGAACTGATAGGTATCTTCGTTGCGGTAGGGGAGGGTTGCTAGATAGTAGATGGCATCGCCCTCTTTTACCTCCTGAAAGTTCAGGGTGCGGATGGTGCCGGTCAGGTTCTTGGCCTCGCCGGTGATCCCCACGGCTTGCGCCACTTTCTGCTTGTCCTGTACCGCGATATTGATGATGGCGTTGTAGCGGCTGCGCTCCAGTCCATACGCCTTGGCGACCTCTGGTGTAAGGAAGCTGGAGTTGAAGGCGTTGTAGTGCACCAGCCAGGGCCCCAGCTCCTTCATCTGTTCTGCCTTGAGCGGCAGGGTCATCAGCAGTGCCAGCAGGCCACTCATCCAGGCTATTTTCATCTGTCATCCCTCTCATATCTACGGTTGGCGCAGGCCGATTCATTCAGCCTTGCGCGTCATTCAGCAGTGCACTCACTTCTTGCGGCAACTGTTTGGGGCTGTCGATGGCGACGGTTTTATGCCGCCCCAGTTCGCCCCGCACTATGGTGATCTGTCCCTTGGCCACCTTGAACTGCTTGGCCAGAAACTTGATCAGATGGCTGTTGGCCTGGCCATCGACGGGCGGCGCCGTGATGGCCACTTTCAGCTCTTCGCCATGCAATCCGATGATCTGATCCCGACTCGCCTTGGGCTGGATCACCAGATGCAGTACCAGTTCATCCCCTTGTTGCAGGACGGCTGGCATCAAATCATCCACCACAGCTGGCCGAACAGGTCACCCAGCAGGTAGTTGATGGCTTGCAGGCCGATAAAGGCGACCAGCACCGAGAGATCCAGTCCGCCCAGCGCCGGCAGTACGCGGCGGATAGGAGCGAGGAACGGCTCGGTCAGCTGATGCATCACGTATTCGATGGGGTTGCGGCCCTGGCTGACCCAGCTCAGGATGGCGCGGATCAGCAGTACCCAGAAGATCATCGAGCCCGCTTTCTTCAGCACGGTCAGCGCGGCAAACAGGCTGATGCTGAGCCAGTCCGCCAGCAGTACGTTCATGCTCTTGAGCAGGGCCAGCTTGAGGAAGGCGACAGCCAGCGCCAGCACCACGGAGGCGAGATCGATGCCGCCAAAGCCCGGGATAACGCGGCGCAGCGGGATCACCAGCGGATTGGTCAGCTTGACCACCATCTGGCTCATCGGGTTGTAGAAGTCGGCGCGGGCCCACTGCAGCCAGACGCGCAGCAGGATCACCATCAGGTAGAGATCGAAAACGGTGTTAATCAGAAAGTAAGCAGTGTTCATCTGGGCTCCTGTTAGAAGAGGGTTTCCATTTCGGTGGCGCGAGCAACGGCCGCCTGCATGGCTTGCGCAGTCAGCGGCATCAGCCCCTGCTGCTGGAATGTCTTGATGGCTTCGGCTGTGGTGCCGCCCTTGCTGGTGACCTGCTCACGCAGGGTTTGCAGCGCCAGCTCAGGGTTCTGCTCCACCATGGTGGCTGCGCCCAGCGCGGTCTGCTGCACCAGCAGGCGTGCCTGCTCGGGCGAGAAGCCCATCGCCTCTGCCTCTTCGGCGATGGCCTGCATAAAGAGGAAGAAGTAGGCCGGAGCACTGCCCGCCGCGGCGATGACGCCGTTGATGCCGGACTCTTGCTCCACCCAGAGGGTCTTGCCGACCGCCTGCATCATCTGCTCGGCAAAGTCGCGATCCGCGGCGGCAATATGTTCGGGTGCATAGAGACCGGTCATGCCCAGACCCAGCAGGGCCGGGGTATTGGGCATGGTGCGGATGATGCGGTCATGGCCACCGGCCATCTCGCCAAGGCGCGCCACCTTGATACCGGCCGCGATGGAGATGAGCAGCTTGCCCTCAAGGGAGCCCAGCTCGGCAACCAGCGCGGCCAGCATGCCGGCCATCAGCTGCGGTTTGACCGCCAGCACGATCACCTCTGCGTCGCGGGCCGCCTCGGCATTACTCTGGGTGATGCGAATGCCATGTTCGCTCGCCAGCGCCTCCAGCTTGGGCAGACTGGGGTTGGCTGCAGTGATCTGCCCAGCGGGATAACCCGCCTTGACCAGTCCGGCGATGATGCTGCGGCTCATATTGCCCGCGCCGATAAAGGCCAGCGTTCTATGCTGCATCAGATGCTCCTGTAGCACATGGGGTCGCGGCGGGGTGGGTGCTGCCTGCACCACCAGACGCCAGAATTCGGTGTTCCATCAAACGCTCCTGTTGATGAAGTCGCGGCAAGAGGCGGACGTATGGGTTATCCGCTGGCCTTGCCTATGAGTAGTCACGGGCGCCGAAGATGGCGGTGCCGACCCGCACCATGGTGCTGCCGTGGGCTATCGCCAGTTCAAGATCCTCGGTCATCCCCATCGAGAGGGTATCCACCGTGGGGTATTGTCGCGCAAGCTCGGTGAACAGAGTCTGCATACGGGTCATTTGGGCGGCCAGTACGCTCTCGTCACTGGTGTGCTCGGGAATGGCCATCAGCCCCCGCAGCACCAGTCGCTCACTTTGAGAGACCAGCTCGGCAAGGCGGAAAATCTCTTGTTCCGACGTTCCGGATTTGCTGCTCTCTCCGCTAATATTGATTTGCAGACAAACATTTAGCGGTGCCATTGTAGTTGGGCGCTGGTTGTTGAGGCGGTCGATCAGCTTGTCCCGATCCACGCTCTGCACCCAGTCAAATCGTTCGGCGACCAGTTTGGATTTGTTCGATTGCAAAGGGCCGATAAAGTGCCACTCTATGTCGCTATATTCCGGCTGCTGGCGCAAGGTATCGATCTTGGCCGCTGCTTCCTGAGCGTAGGATTCGCCAAAGCAGCGCTGACCTGCGGCATGGGCAGCCATGATGGCCTCGACCGGCTTGGTCTTGCTCACGGCCAGCAGGCGGATCTGCTGCAAGTTGCGGCTCGCCCGTTCGGCGGCCTGGGCAATACGTTCCTTTACCTGAAACAGGTGCTGGGCAATCTGGTTCATATTTCGTTAGTGATCTTGTGATGGGAGAATGACAAGTCTATGGATATCACAGAGTTATTGGCTTTCAGTGTAAAGCATAAAGCCTCGGATCTACACCTCTCGGCCGGGGTTCCCCCGATGATCAGGGTTGATGGTGAGGTTCGCAAGATCAATTTGCCAGCCCTGGAACACCGGGAAGTGCATGCCCTCATTTACGACATCATGAACGACCATCAACGCAAGGAGCTGGAGGAGAACTTCGAGGTCGACTTCTCGTTCGAGGTGCCCAATCTGGCCCGTTTCCGGGTTAACGCCTTCCAGCAGGCGCGCGGTTCAGGCGCGGTATTTCGTACCATCCCCAGCACTGTGCTGAGCCTCGAAGATCTCGATGCGCCGGAGATCTTCCGCAAGATCGCCGAATTCCCGCGCGGTCTGGTGTTGGTGACCGGCCCGACCGGCTCGGGTAAATCGACCACCCTGGCGGCCATGGTCAACTACATCAACGAGAACTTCCATCACCATATCCTCACCATCGAGGACCCCATCGAATTCGTCCACGAGAACAAGCGCTGTCTGGTGAACCAGCGGGAAGTGCACCGCGATACCAAGAGCTTCAGCAACGCCTTGCGCTCGGCCCTGCGGGAAGACCCGGACATCATTCTGGTGGGCGAGATGCGCGACCTTGAGACCATTCGTCTGGCCATGACCGCCGCCGAAACTGGCCATCTGGTGTTTGGCACCCTGCACACCTCGTCGGCGGCCAAGACCATCGACCGTATCATCGACGTCTTCCCCGGCGCGGAGAAGGACATGGTGCGCTCCATGCTCTCCGAATCCCTGCGGGCGGTCATCTCCCAGACCCTGCTCAAGCGTATTGGCGGTGGCCGGGTGGCGGCCCACGAGATCATGATGGGCATTCCTGCGGTGCGTAACCTGATCCGGGAGGACAAGATTGCCCAGCTCTACTCGGTGATCCAGACCGGGATGACCCACGGCATGCAGACCATGGATCAGAGCCTCAAGCAGCTGGTGAGTCGTGGCGTGGTGGCATCCCTCGATGCCAAGGCCAAGGCTGTTGATCCCAACAGCATTTAAGCGACTCGCACCCAGGGAGGGATAGATGATGAATCTGGATGATCTGCTGAGCGAGCTGGTCGAGCGAAAGGGATCGGATCTGTTTGTGACGGTGGGCTCGCCGCCCACCCTCAAGGTGAATGGCCATCTGGTGTCGCTGGGGGGGGAGGCGCTCGACAAGAAGGGGGCGTTGACGCTGGTCAGGGATACCCTCAGCAGCGATCACTTCGAGCGCTATATCCGCACCAAGGAGGCCAACTACGCGATCTATCGCGAAGCGCTTGGCCGTTTTCGGGTCAGTGCCTTCTGGCAGCAGGAGCTGCCCGGCATGGTGGTGCGGCGTATCGAGACCCGCATTCCCACCTTTGAAGATTTGCAGCTACCCAAGATCCTGCAAGAGGTGGCGATGGCCAAGCGGGGGCTGGTGCTGTTTGTCGGCGCCACCGGGGCGGGCAAATCGACTACCCAGGCGGCGATGATCGGCTATCGCAACCAGCATGCCGATGGTCACATTCTGACGGTGGAAGATCCGGTGGAGTTCGTCCATCAGCATGGTCGCAGTCTGGTGACCCAGCGAGAGGTGGGGATCGACACCGAGTCGTTCGATGTGGCGCTGAAAAGCTCGCTGCGTCAGGCACCGGACGTGATCCTGATCGGCGAGATCCGCAGTCAGGAGACCATGGAGTTTGCCCTGCAGTTCGCCGAGACGGGACACCTTTGTCTCGCCACTTTGCATGCCAACAATGCCAACCAGGCGCTGGATCGCATCCTCCATCTGGTGCCGCAAGACAAACACCGCCAGTTCCTGTTCGATCTCTCTTTCAACCTCAAGGCCATCGTCGCTCAGCAGCTGGTGCCAAGTATGGATGGCAAGCGGCGCTGCGCTGCGTTCGAGATCCTGCTCAATACCCCGCTCATCACCGACATCATCCGCAAGGGGGAGATGCATCGCCTCAAGGAGGTGATGACCAAATCCACCGAGCTGGGTATGCAGACCTTCGATCAGGCGCTCTTTAGCCTGTTCTGCGCCGGCCAGATTGGCTACAGTGAGGCACTCGCCCACGCTGACTCGGCCAACGACCTGCGACTGCTGATCAAGCTCTCCGGTCGCGAGCGGCTCGGTACCGGCACGCTGGACAATGTGACGCTGGATGAATGAATCATGGGGCCGCTCTGCCGTTCGGCCCCTCGCCATAAAGGAACGTTATGCTGATTGTGGTTTCCCCGGCCAAGACGCTGGATTACGAGTCACCGCTGGTGACACCCCGTTTCACCCAACCCGAGCTGCTGGATCACTCCGCCGAACTGATTAGCCGGGCCCGCCAACTGAGCCCGGACCAGATCGCCACTTTGATGAAGATCAGCGACAAGCTGGCCGGTCTCAATGCCGCCCGTTTTGCCGAGTGGCAGCCAGATTTCACCCCCGCCAATGCCCGTCAGGCGCTGCTGGCCTTCAAGGGGGATGTCTACACCGGTTTGGCGGTGGAGGATTTTAGCGAGGCCGATTTTGACTTCGCTCAGGCACACCTGCGGATGCTCTCCGGCCTCTACGGCGCGCTTCGCCCCCTCGATCTGATGATGCCCTATCGGCTGGAGATGGGGACCAAACTCGACAATAGCCGCGGTAAGGATCTCTACCAGTTCTGGGGGGAGGTGATCACTCACCATCTCAACGACGCGCTGGCAGCGCAGGGGGATGAAGTGTTGATCAATCTGGCCTCCGACGAGTATTTCAAGTCGGTACGCCCCAAGAGCCTGAAAGGGCGGATTGTCACACCGGTGTTCAAGGATGAGAAGAACGGCCAGTTCAAGATCATCAGCTTCTACGCCAAGAAGGCGCGCGGCATGATGGCCCGCCACATCATCAAGCACCGTCTGACCGAGGTGGAGCAGCTGACCGGTTTCAACGCCGAGGGCTACTACTTCGTACCGGAAGAGTCGGACGCCAATACCCTGATGTTTAAACGCGCCGAAAATTAATTACAAAAAGAGGGAACCAATCTTTCGACCCGCGGGTCTGAATATGTGAATCCTCTGTTGTAAGCACTTTTTATTCGCCGACGTTTGATACGTCGGCTTTTTTATTGCCGTTTTTATTGTCCATCGATTGCCTTCGCCGGGACTATGTGGTTCAGATAGACTCAAGACAGGGAGCGAGTCGTCGTGAGGTGAATATGGAACAGAAAAATGCCATTCGGCAGGTTGCCGTACCTTGGGCTCCGTCCCGCCAGCTACCACCCGGGCTGGTCGTTGCCGAGCTGCATCAGGATCTCTGGAGCGACTCCCTGACCATCATGCTGGGGCGGGCACGCAGCATCGATCTGCCCCCGCAAATCCTCTGCCGGGTCTATTTTCGCCATATCTACGCCCTGCGGGTTATCGAAGATTGCGATCTGGCCGAGGGGAAGGATAGTCACACCATCGAAGAGCAGATCCAGCTCATCACCCCATCCCGTTTTGCCAGCTGGTTCCATCAGGAGTCGGACGGCCTGCATCTGGATGAAGATCTGCAGCACTATCGCATCTCGACCTGGGATTATTGCGCCGATGTGCTGACCTCCTCGGCGCCGGAGCTGCAGTTCCTGCCCCAGAGCGAGTAGCCAGCTGTTACGTCAGAGGCGAAGGATGATCCTTCGCCTCTTGGTTTTTGGGTAGGTGCAGATTTTGTGGCGCTCAGGCCACTCAACCCGGGTGGTGGCCTGTTGTGTCGGCACAAAAAAAGCGCCTCAGAGGAGGCGCGGGGAAAAAGACAGATTGGAAGCGTCACATGGGTGCTACTTGAATCAGCGAATGAGCCGTGCCATTCAAGTATGGAGCCATCATGCCAAGCTCAATCTGAAGTAGTTCTGAGGCGATTCTTCATTTTCTGTTCATCTTGTCAGCAAAGCGTGGCCACTGATTGAAAGCCTTTTCATTCTGGCCACGATATTGTCCCGTCCCTCTCCGAGGCGGTCATCGTGTTATGGGGCCAGCTCGAATGTTGTGCCAGTCTGTTCCAGTTCCAGCAACCAGCGCTTGATGGGAATGCCGCCAGCATAGCCGGTCAGCTCGCCGCTGCGTCCGATCACCCTATGGCAGGGCACTATGATGCTGAGCGGATTGCGGCCGTTGGCGGCGCCCACCGCCCGCACTGCCTTGGGATTGCCGATAGCCTGGGCAATCTCGAGATAGCTCACGGTCTCGCCATAGGGGATATCACACAAAGCGTTCCACACCGTTTGCTGGAACGGGGTGCCCTTCGCTGCCATGGGCAGATCGAACTGCTGCAATTTTCCGGCAAAATAGGCGGTGAACTGCTCGACGAAAGGAGCAAGAGTCAGGTCATCACGCAGCCACTCATCGGTCGGAGTTACCGGCTGCTCCCCCTGTACGAACTCCACATAGCGCAGGCCATCCTGATCGATGGCGACCAGCAGGGGGCCGCGGGCGCTGTCGCAAAAACTGTATCTCATCGGCTGACATCCTTTGGGGGCTGGGGGGGCTCAGTCCAGTACCGGTTTGCCGCGGGCGGACTTGATATCCCCCTTGCGTTTCTTGGCATCGACCCGTTTGCGCTGGGAGCTGCGGGTCGGCTTGGTGGCATGGCGAGCCTTGGGGCGCCAGGCTGCTTTCTTCAGCAACTCCACCAGACGGCTCATCGCCTCCTTGCGGTTCATGTCCTGGCTGCGATGGCTCTCGACCCGGATCAGGATAAAGCCATCGTGTACCCGGCTGTCGCTCAGCTTGTCGAGACCCTCCTTGTAGAGGGGCGTCAGGCTGGGAGAGTTGCGGTAATCGAAGCGCAACCAGACGGCGGAGTCGGTCTTGTTGACGTGCTGTCCACCGTTGCCCTGTGCCCGCATGGTCTGAAATTGCAGCTCATGCCAGGGAATCGTGACGCTGTTGGAGATAACTAACATGCTGTTTTGCTCTTGTTTGGTGCATACCCGCTGACCGCTGCAGCATGGTGCCTCATTATGGGGCGTGCTGGCCAGTTATGGGGATGTGCCTGGCGAATGGCGCCGACATTAAACTCTATCTATATGAAATAAAACAATAAAAATACTTGGCATAAGAATTGAAACCCGATTCATGACACACCATGGATTGGGAGCAACCAGATGAAGCTGATTAGTGCGATTATCAAACCGTTCAAGTTGGACGATGTCCGCGAGGCTATTGCCAACCTGGGGGTGGAAGGGCTGACCGTGTCCGAGGTCAAGGGATTTGGCCGCCAGAAGGGACACACCGAATTATACCGGGGAGCCGAGTATCAGGTCGACTTCCTGCCCAAGGTGAAGCTGGAGATTGCTACCGCCGATGATAACGTGGAAGGGGTGATCGAGGCGATCTGCAAGGCGGCCTATACCGGCAAGATCGGCGACGGCAAGATTTTTGTCTACGACTTGCTGCAAGCGGTGCGCATCCGCACCGGCGAGAGTGACGACGAGGCGCTGTGATGAACCGCATCAGTGACGTACAGATCTGTTGACCTCCCGATCTCGGGGAATCCCGATGGAGTGAGCGCTTATTGAAGCCTGACCAACATAACGTTTTGCTCAGAAGAGGCCGAATGGGATTCCATCCGGCCTTTCTTTGTTGCTTTTAGCTATGTATTTGCTCACGCAAGCGGCAATGCCTCATGACGTGACTATCTTAGTTTGGTAACAGGGCTGGATGAATCTGCCTATCTGAGAACGTAGTATGCACAAGTGTTTTACACCCGTCTGATTCAGTGCGGCTGTCCGGTGATCTCATCCTGGGGCTTGTGTTGCCACACAGCACCGAGCAGCAGCTTGAGCAGTAGCCCGGGCGGGTTGTCCAGCAGCTTGCCGGACTCCAGCAGCAACTGGCCATCGGCACGAAACCCGAGGCTGGCATCTATGGTGCCATCCTCCGAGACCACCTGGATCAGGCCATTGAGGGCAGAGCGTTCACCGGGCTGACAGCGCAGCCGCAGTTCGCGGGGTTCCCCCAGCAGGGTGAAGGCGCGGCTCAGCGGGGGGGAGTCTTCATAGTCGGGCCAGTTGAAGAAGTGATACTGCTCGGCCAGGGTGCCTGCCTGCTGGCAGAACTGGTCGAATAGCTGCCCGATCGCCTGATACTCCTGATCGAGTCGTCTTGCCTGCTCTTCAATCCGTTTCATTGTTTACTCCTTGTCTATCCACTTGATCAGACATTGCTTTTCTGACCCCGTGACTGCCGTTTTCCAGATATGAGGCCAAATGGCCGCGAGGTCTGTGAGCCGGATCGAAGTTTCAGTCTGAAAACGTTATCTTGTTGAAACTGGATGGTTTTTTTGCCCTTCCGCTCACATTTGAATCGATTGCCGCTGATTAATATGGCACCGCCTGGCAATGACCGGGTGCTCGACTATCGAGACTAACTACAGCGGGAATTATAAAAATATGGATATGAAAAAGACCAAAGTGGCGCTGGTAACAGCCTCACTGCTCGCGCTTTTGTCTGGCTGTAATGACAACAGCTCATCTACTTCTACACCTGAACCTTCTGATGGACCTGTCGCTCGCTTGCCCAAGATGGATCCCCCCAAGGAGCTGCTGCAAGCAGGCCCCAACGAGGTAGTCATTGCGCTGGTGGATACCCAGTCGGCAGCCAAGGGGGCCAAGGCACCATTTGACAGCCACAGCCTGCACCTTTGGAACAACGATGCCTGTAACGCTACCTCTGATAGTGGCCTGAATACCGGGTGGGATGACAAGAGCAAGACTCCTGCCACTGCCGACAGCTTTGGTCCGGCCTGGGTTGTTCCGCTCAAAAATGTGGAAGGGTGCATCAACTTTATCGCTCGCAACGGCGATCTGGCCAACCTGACCGGCAGCGATATGAAGGTGAGCTTCAGTGAGCATCCGGATCGCACCGTGGCTATCGTCGCGGGTAAGAAAGATCTGTTTGGCAGCCGTGCCGAAGCCTTTACCGCCGCCTTTGGCGTGGCGGGGGCCAGCGCTCATCTTATCGATGGCAATACCCTGATTTGGCAAGGGGGCAAGGACAAGCCGCACGTTCGCCTCTATTACACCGACTCGGGCACTATCAAGGCCAATACCGATGGGGTGTTCGATTTCCCCTATATCAGCCTGACCGCGACCAGCCTCACTGCCGAGCAGCAGGCCAAATATCCGCATCTCAAGGATGCCGCCGCTTTTGCCCTGCCAACCGGTAAAGATCTCAAGCCCCTGCTCAAGGGGGAACTGGTGGCTATCGGCACCGATGCCGACGGTATCCTGCAAGGAGCGACCCTGGTGCAGAGCGCCGGTGCCCTCGATGCGCTCTATGCTCCCGAGGCGACCAAGCTGAGCTATGGCGCCGTGGTGGAAGGCAACCGGGTGACCTTCCGCCTCTGGGCGCCGACCGCCAAGTCGGTCAAGCTGGCCCTCTACAACGCCAGCCATCAGAAGAGTGGTGAAGTGGCCATGACCTTCGACAGCGCCAGCGGCAGCTGGAGTTACGAAGGGGGCAGCGAGCTGATCGGCCAGTTCTACCGCTACGATATGGAGGTTTACCATCCGCTGAGCCGCAAGGTTGAGCACTACGAGGTGACTGATCCCTACTCCTTGAGTCTGGCGATGAACTCCGAGTTCAGTCAGGTAGTGGATCTCGACGATCCGGCCCTGAAACCGGAAGGATGGGACAGCCTCAAGGCGCCACACAGCCAGCAGAACCCCGCCGATATCACCATCTATGAGGCCCATGTTCGCGACCTGACCGGCAACGATGCCTCCACCGATGAAGAGAAGCGCGGCAAATTTGTCGGCCTGACCCAGCTCGACTCTGTACCGGTCAACCATCTGAAATCCCTGGCAAAGAGCGGCGTCAGCCACCTGCACCTGCTGCCGGTGTTCGATATCGCCACCGTCAACGAGGATCCGGCCAAGGTGGCCAATCTCGGCGATGACTTCAGCAAGCTCTGTCAGGTCAATCCGGATGTGAAAACATCCAAATTTGGCGGCTATTGCGGTGGCGGTCAGACCGTGGGAGATGTGCTGGCCGACCTGCAAGGGGGCGACAGCAAGGATAATCCGCAGGTGCAGGAGCTTTCCGGTTACCTGCGCGGGGTCGACTCCTTCAACTGGGGTTATGATCCCTACCACTACACCACGCCGGAAGGCTCCTACGCGACCAACGCCGAGGGGACCAAACGTATTCTGGAGTTCCGCGAGATGGTCAAGGCCATCAAGCAGAACATCGGCATGAACGTGGTGATGGACGTGGTCTACAACCACACCAACGAATCCGGGCTCGGCCCCAAGTCGGTGCTCGACAAGATAGTGCCCTGGTACTATCAGCGCCTCAATCCGGAGACCGGCTCGGTGGAGAACTCCACCTGCTGCTCTAACACGGCGCCGGAACACGCCATGTTCGCCAAGCTGATGGATGACTCTCTGGTCACCTGGGCGCGCGACTACAAGATCGACGCCTTCCGCTTCGACCTGATGGGCCACCATCCGAAAGATCAGATGGTTCAGGCGTTGGCCGCGGTGAAGAAGGTCAATCCCGAGATGTACTTCTACGGCGAGGGGTGGAACTTCGGCGAAGTGCAGGATGACAAGCGCTTCGTGCAGGCTACCCAGAAGCATCTGGGCGGTACCGGCATCGGCTCTTTCTCGGACCGCTTGCGCGATGCGGTGCGCGGCGGCAGTCCGTTCGACGGCGGCGATACCATTCGCAAGACCCAGGGCTTTGGCAACGGTGCTTTCGTCGATCCTAACGAAATGAGCAAGGTGGATCTGGCTACGGCCTTGCACCAGTCCGATCTGGTGCGGCTCGGCATGGCGGGCAACCTCAAGGAGTTCGTGCTGACCGACAAGGATGGCATGCCGAAGAAAGGCACCGAGATTGACTACAACGGTCAGCCTGCCGGTTATGCCCAGGATCCGGTGGAAGTGCAGAACTATGTCGACAAGCACGACAACCAGACCCTGTTCGACAACCTGATCTACAAGGCTCCTGTCGGAGCCGATCTGGTGCGGATGCAGGGGGTCTCGCTGGCGACTGCCATGCTGGGTCAGGGCATTCCCTTCACCCACGCCGGTGTCGAGCTGCTGCGTTCCAAATCCATGGAGCGGGACAGCTATGACTCGGGCGACTGGTACAACAAGGTCGACTACACCCTGGGCGACAACAACTTCGACAAGGGGTTGCCGCGCAAGGACAAGGATGGCGACAACTATCCGCTGATCGAGCAGGTGCTCGGCAAGCATGCCAAGCCGGGCTCGGCCGAGATGGCGCAGATGGTGAGCTTCTATCAGGAGCTGGCGGAACTGCGCAAATCATCGCGTCTGCTGCGTCTTGGCAGCGGTGCCGAGGTGATCAAGCGGGTCGACTTCCGCAATACCGGCCCGGATCAGGTGCCCGGCCTTATCGTCATGACGGTGGATGATGGCGTCAGTGCCGGGGCGGATCTGGATCCGGCCATCGATGGCCTGGTGGTGATGATCAACGCCACCAACCAGAGCCTGAGCATCGGCGACTTCCGTGACGGCAACGATCAGCCCATCGACCTGAGCGGTATGGTGCTTGGCAGCAAGCATCGCGCAGTCGACAGCATCGCCAGCGGCGCCGCCTATGATAATGGCCAGCTGACGCTGGGGGCCTGGTCGGCCGCTGTGTTCGTCAAGCCGCAGTCTGGTGCACAGGGCGCGGGCCTGCCAGTCAGCAAGAAGACCGACCTGAGCACCCTGCCACCGTTTGGCAACACCGATGTTTATTTGAAGGGGTTCCTCGATGAGTGGGGTAACACCAACCAGATGACCTTCAGCGGCAACTTTATGTACGAGTTCACTACCGAGGTGAGCACCGACAAGCTGGGTACCACCAACGTCAAGATCGCTGACGCCAGCTGGGGGCCGGTCAACTACGGCAGCTGCAACGCCGGTGACAAGCTGGTGGTTGGCACTCCTCTGACCCTTTGCAAGGGGGGAGAAACCGGCAATATCGGTGTCGATCTAGCCAAGGCAGGCAGCTACAAGTTTGTCTTCACCGCCATGAACAAGGACAAACCGACCCTGAGCGTCAGCTTCACCGAGCCGGTGCAGAGCTGCAAGGTGCTGGATACAGTGGCGGGCAATCCGCTCGGCTACAACCTGTTCGTCAAGGGTGAGCTCTCCGGCTGGAATGCCCAACCCCAGTACCAGCTGAGCTACAAGGGGATGGACGGCGATCTCGCCATCTATCAGGCGGCGTTCAACTATGCCGGCAGCACCGAGTTCAAGGTCGCCAACGAGGACTGGAGCAAGGAGTACCTGCTCAACGGTGGCGGCGCGGTGAACGCTGAAACCGGCTATTCGTTCGCCTTCTCCAAGGGTGGCAGTGCCAATAACAGCATCACCCTGCCGCAGGGGCTGTGGAGTGTGCTGGTGAAGGTTGACCCGGCTGGCGTCAAGGCAGGTACTGCCGTCATTCAGGAGTGCAGCGTCAAGTAAGCAAACCATTGAGTCCGGGGGATGGCTCGGCGCCCCCGGGTTGAATTCCACCTTGCCAAGGGTGGGATAACTCCGAGAGAGTAAGCAAAGCGCGACTGCCGACCGGCAGGCGCGCTTTTTCTTTTACGGGGTGCCGTGAGAGAAATGAGGGGAAAAAGAAAAGCCGCCCCGGTTGGGGCGGCGGTTGTTATTTCACGGTTTCTGATTGTGCGGGATTAGCGCTTGCGCAGCAGGCGCAGGGCGTTGGCGGTCACCAGCGCGGTGGCGCCGGTATCAGCCAGCACCGCAATCCACAGGCCGGTAATGCCGAGCAGGCTGGTGACCAGGAAGATGGCCTTCAGCCCCAGCGCCAGCGCAATATTCTGGTGAATATTGGCCAGTGCCGCCCGCGACAACCGGATCATCGCGGCAATACCGCCGAGCTGGTTGTGGGTCAGCGCCGCATCGGCGGTCTCCAGCGCCACATCGGTGCCGCCCCCCATGGCGATGCCGATACTGGCCCGCTTCATGGCGGGGGCATCGTTGATACCATCGCCGATCATGGCAACCTTCCGGGTGCTGGCCAGCTTGGCGATCTCTTCTACCTTGTTCTCCGGCAGCAGACCGGCGCGCCAGCCCATGCCCAGCTCGGTGGCGATCGCCTCGGCGGCACGGGGGTTATCCCCGGTCAACATGATGCTGTTGAGCCCGAGTCGTTTGAGCTCTTGCAGCGCGGCGGCGGCCTCCGGCCGGATCTGATCCCGCAGCGCCAGCAGGGCGACCGGCAGCGCTTGGTCGCCGCTGCTCTGGCAGAGCACCACGACGGTCTTGCCCTGCCGCTCCAGCGAAGCAATCCGGGTCTGCTGCTCCGCATTCAGGGTTGCCACCCGGCTCGGTGCCAGCAGTTGCCACAGTTCACCGTTGATGCGTCCCTCAACCCCCATGCCCGGCAGGGCACGCAGGTCGCGAGCCTCCGCCAGCGTCAGCCCCTGTTCGGTCGCGTTGGCGACCACGGCGCGGGCCAGCGGGTGGTGGGAGCCCTGCTCGATGGCAGCCGCCAGTGCCAGCAACTCGGCCTCCGGTTGGCCATTGAGGCTCACCAGCTCGGTCAACTGCGGCTTGCCCAGCGTCAGGGTGCCGGTCTTGTCAAAGGCGACTGTATCGATATGGGCCAGTCGCTCCAGTGCGGCCCCCCCCTTGATCAGCGCCCCCTGACGGGTTGCGGCGGCCAGCGCCGAGGTGACCGCTGCCGGGGTGGAGATGACCAGCGCGCAGGGGCAGCCAATGAGCAGCAGCGCCAGCCCGCGATAGATCCACTCGTCCCAGCTCTGGCCGAAGGCAAGGGGCGGCATCAGCACCACCAGCAGGGCGACCAGCATCATGGCCGGGGTGTACCAGCGGCTGAAGCGGTCGATAAAGCGCTCGATGGGCGCGCGCTGGCTTTCGGCCTCCTCGATGAGGTGCAGAATGCGGTCGATGGCGTTGTTGCCGGGCTCGGAGACGACTTCAAGGCGCAGCACTCGATCTGCAGCCAGACTACCGGCCGGCACCTTGTCACCCTGACGGCGTTCCACCGGAATAGACTCACCGGTCAGGGCGCTCTCGTCAAACGCACCGAGTTCATCGAGCAGGCGGGCGTCGGCAGGTAGACGGGCACCCGGGGCGATTTCGATAATATCGCCGGGACGCAGCTCATCGGCAGCTACCTCTTCCCACACCTCGCCCTCGGCAGTGGTACGGATCCGCAGCGCCTTGTCAGGCACCAGCGCCATCAGGGCGGTGACTCCGGCCCGGGCGCGTCCGGCAGCGTAGGCCTCCAGATGTTCCCCCAGCATAAAGAGCAGCAGCACCATGGCCGCTTCGGCGGTTTCGCCGAGGAACAGGGCGCCCACGGCGGCTACCGTCATCAGGGTCTCGATGGCGAAGGGGGAGCCGCTTTTGGTCAGCGCCCACGCCTTGCGAGAGATAGGCCACAGCCCCCAGAGGGTCGCTAGGGTAAAGAGCGGCTGACCGAACTCTTTCGGCAGTAGGGCGGCAACCAGCATCAGACTGGCCAGTGACAGGGGCTGCCAATATTTGCCCAGGGTGGTCAGCAGAGGGCTTTGGCGTGTTGCTTCCTTTGTGATTGTGTGGGCTGTATTGGCCTGAGCACCCTTGAGCTGGAAACCGGCGGCCAGCACGGCGGCGGTGACGGGATCGGGGGATAGGCCGGGGGCCAGATCCACCACCAGCTTCTCGGTGGCAAACAGCACGCGCGCCTGTTGCACGCCGCTCACCCGGCTGACGGCGGTCTCGATCTTGCGGGCGCAGCTGGGGCAATCCATTCCCATCACCTGCCAGCTATGGCGGCTGTTGCCTTGCGCAGGCGCAACCAGCGGGTCGGCAGGGGGCATATCGTGCCCATGCTCATGCTTATGATCGTGAGCTGGCGATAAGGGGGCGCTGCAGCACGCTTGATCGTGACAGCCTCCTCGGGGAGGCTCTTCATCCCCGGGGGATTCATTGCCGTCACGGGATGCGTGCTCATGAGGCGTCGGGGTTGAACAGCAACTGACGGGCGTGGTGTTGTCGCAGCAGTGGCTATCGTGGTGATGCTCACTCTGGCCGGGGGCCGCCTTGCTGACGGCCTTGATGGGGGCGGCGTGCTGATGATTGCAGCAGGATTTGCTCATGATGAGTCCCTCTTGATGGATCCCGCCCCTGCGAGATCCCTGATTACCGAGAAGGAGTCTAAACCTTGGTGTTAAGTCCAAGGTCAACCCCTTTATATCCCTTGTCTTCGCGGGTGTTTGTCTGGTCTCGCCGCCCCTATACTGATCACCCGGATTTTTACTACACCAATAAAGGACATAACACATGAGCAACTCAGTCACTCTGCAAGGCAACCCGGTTTCCGTCGCTGGTCACTTCCCGGTCGCCGGTGAGCAAGCCAAGCCCTTCTCCCTGGTGGCCAAGGATCTCTCCGACGTGACCCTGGCAAGCTTTGCCGGTCAGCGCAAAATCCTGAATATTTTCCCGAGCGTCGATACTCCCACCTGCGCGACCTCTGTGCGCAAGTTCAACGAGCAGGCCAGCGCGCTGGAGAACACTGTCGTGCTGTGCATCTCCGCCGATCTGCCGTTCGCCCAGTCCCGCTTCTGCGGCGCCGAAGGTCTGGACAAGGTAGTGACCCTCTCTACCCTGCGCGGTGCGGCCTTCATGGAAGATTACGGCGTGGCCTTCTCTTCCGGCCCGCTGGTAGGTCTGACCGCTCGCGCCATCGTGGTGCTGGATGGTGACAACAAGGTGCTGCACAGCGAGTTGGTCGCCGAAGTGGCCGACGAGCCGAACTACGCTGCGGCGCTGGCCGTGCTGTAAGGCCGCAAGCCATAAAAAAATCCCGCTTCGGCGGGATTTTTTTATGGCTATGATTTGTGGCATCGAGCACCCGCGGGGCTATTTTTGCATGTCAAACAGAACAGGCCACCTAGATATGAGTGTTAATGCGTTACGTAATAAAGTCTCGTAACCTTATGGCCATTATCCAACGTTGTATTTTTATGCAGCTCAATAATTGAAAATTCATTTTATTGATTAATCAGATGGTAGCCAGAGACGAAGAAAAACCTGCTTATAGCAGGTATGTTCTATTTTTGCCTTCGGTTTTTTCGTTGTATTGAGCAGCAAGAAACGATTTTCCATTGGTTGTTGCAGGAGATAGACTCAAACTAAAGCAATACGGTGGAAAATTTAACCATGAGTGACGTAATCAAAAAGTTCCTGAAGCTGGAGGCCGCCTCCGGAATTATTCTGATCATGGCTGCCATGCTGGCAATGATTTTGGCCAATACCGCGCTGGCTGGCGGGTATCAGGCGTTTCTCGACACCCCGGTGCAGGTGCGCATCGCGGCCCTCGACATCAACAAGCCGTTGCTGCTCTGGATCAACGATGGCTTCATGGCGATCTTCTTCCTGCTGGTCGGGCTCGAAGTGAAGCGCGAGATGCTGGAAGGGGCGCTCTCGACCCGGGTTCAGGCGACCTTCCCGGCTATTGCGGCGGTGGGCGGCATGCTGGCTCCGGCCTTGATCTACGCATTTTTCAACTATTCGGATGAAGTGGCGCGCGCTGGCTGGGCGATCCCGGCTGCGACCGATATCGCCTTTGCCCTCGGGGTGATGGCGCTGCTCGGCAAGCGGGTGCCGGTGAGCCTCAAGGTATTTCTGTTGGCGCTGGCCATCATGGATGACCTCGGCGTCATCATCATCATCGCGCTCTTCTATACCCAGCAGTTGTCGCTGGAGGCGCTGGCCATCGGTATTCTGGCAACCCTCACCCTGCTTTGGATGAATCGTCGTGGTGAGGACAGGATCAGCCTCTACATGCTGGTTGGCCTAGTGCTCTGGGTTGCGGTGCTCAAGTCTGGCGTCCATGCGACCCTGGCAGGCGTGGTAGTGGGCTTTATGGTTCCGCTTAACGGCAAGCGTTACGCCTCGCCGCTCAAGTATCTGGAGCATCAGCTGCACCCCTGGAGTGCCTATCTGATCCTGCCGCTGTTTGCCTTTGCCAACGCCGGGGTATCGCTGGAAGGGATTGGTCTCTCCTCCCTGCTGAGTCCGGTGCCTATGGGGATCATGCTGGGGCTGTTTATCGGCAAGCCGCTCGGGGTGTTCACCATCAGCTGGCTGTCGGTCAAGCTGGGCATCGCCCAGTTGCCGCCTGGGGTCAACTTCAAGCAGATTTTTGCGGTCAGCATCCTCTGTGGCATCGGGTTCACCATGTCGATGTTTATCGCGTCGCTCGCCTTCGAGCACGGTGGGCTGGATTACGGCAGCTACTCTCGCCTCGGGATCCTGGTGGGCTCCACCATGGCTGCGGTAGTCGGCTATCTGGCCTTGCGCATGGCCCTTCCCAAGGGTGAAGGGGAACAGAGTACGGAGGGACTATGAAGCTGCATACAGGGTTGTTGATGCTGTTGTTGAGCCCCGCGGCATGGGCCGGCGGGCTGGAGGATTGCAAGCAGGACGCCACTTCGGCGAACTGCTCTGCCTATCTGAACGGGGTGGTAGACAGCGCCCTGCTGCTGGGGGACAAGCAGGCCAAGGCGCGCTTTGGCGAGACCTTCTCCGAGCGGGCGCTAAGCAGCCGGGCTGGCGAGATGGTAAAGCGTTCCAACAAGCGTTATTGTGCTGACCGGATGCCTGACAAGGCGCGCCTCAAGGCCAGCCTGATGGAGCAGTTTGGCGCGAACAAGGTTGACTCGGTTAGCGACATGTATGACATTCTGGCGGTTGAACTCAGCTGCTACCGGAGTCCGCGTCAAGCGGGAACCCCATCGGATGTCACACCTTAACTACAACCATCTCTACTATTTCTGGATGACTCAGAAGAAGGGCTCCGTTACCCAGGCAGCGGAAGCCCTTTTTTTGACCCCGCAGACGGTCACCGGCCAGATCAAGCTGCTGGAGCAGCGCCTCGGTGGCAAGCTGCTCAAGCGCAAGGGACGCTCCCTTGAGGCAACCGAGCTGGGCCAGCTGGTATTTCGTTATGCCGACAAGATGTTCAGCCTCTCCTACGAGATGCTCGATATCGTCAACTACCGCAAGGAGAGCCAGATCCTGTTCGACGTCGGCATCGCCGATGCCCTCTCCAAGCGCCTTGCCAGCCGCGTGCTTCTCTCTGTCATCCCCAATGATGGTTCCATCCATCTGCGCTGTTTCGAATCGACCCACGAACTGCTGCTGGAGCAGCTGAGCGAACACAAGCTGGATATGATCCTCTCCGACTGTCCAGTGGACTCCAGCCAGCATGCGGGGCTGCTCTCCAAGCGGTTGGGTGGCTGTGGCGTCAGCTTCTTCTGCAAGGCGCCATTGCCCGAAAAGCCCTTTCCAGCCTGTCTGGAAGAGCGCAAGCTGCTGATCCCCGGTCGTCGTACCGCCATGGGGCGTCAGCTGACCCAGTGGTTCGAGCAGCAGGGTGTCTCCCCCAGCATTCTTGGCGAGTTTGATGATGCCGCCTTGATGAAGGCGTTTGGCTTCTTCAATCAGGGGATTTTCATGGCCCCCACCATCTATCGGGAGGAGATCCTCGAGGGGGAGGGGGTGATGCTGATCGGGGAAACCCAGGATCTGATGGAGGAGTATTACGTCATCTTCGCCGAGCGGATGATCCAGCATCCGGCGGTGAAGCGGGTCTGCGAGAGCGATTTTACCTTTCTCTTTTCCGGGCAGGAGAACTTCTCCGCCATCCAGCCGGCCACCCTGTCGTTTTAAAACGACCCGTCACCACGTATCATCGGCGATGAGTGGTAGAGGAGAGATGTGATGCAACTTGAAGAGATGGAAGCCAATGCGAGTAAGGCGGTGGCCTTGCTCAAGGCGCTGGCCAACGAGCGGCGGCTGTTTATTCTGTGCCAGTTGCTGGAGCGCGAACTGTCAGTGGGGGAGCTCAACGAGCGATTGGGATTGAGTCAGTCGGCCTTGTCACAGCATCTGGCGCTGCTGCGGCGGGATGAGCTGGTGACGACGCGCAAAGAGGCCCAGACGGTCTACTATTCGCTGCGCAGCCATGAGGTGCGTGAAATGATCAGTTTGCTGCATCGACTTTATTGCAGCGCAGATAAATAAAAAACCGGCACTAAGGCCGGTTTTTTCAGCTTTGATCAGCAGAAGCTGATTAAGCCATAGCTTTGATCTGGGCAGACAGGCGGCTCTTGTGACGAGCAGCTTTGTTCTTGTGGATCAGGCCTTTGGTCGCCATACGATCCATGATCGGCTGAGCAACAGCGAAAGCGGCAGTCGCAGCAGCTTTGTCGCCAGAGGCGATAGCAGCAATGACTTTCTTCAGGTAGGTACGGGTCATGGAACGACGGCTGGCGTTGTGCTGACGGCGTTTTTCTGACTGAAGAGCGCGCTTCTTAGCAGATTTGATGTTAGCCAAGGTAAAACTCCTAAAACTGTCTTAGCGAGTGTATTGAAAAGGCCCGGAAATATGCCCTTCCAACCACATATTGTCAAATGATTTGTGCAAATAAACACCGCCTCCCGGTGGTGTGTCAGTAGGGAGACGGTTAAACTGTCGGCCGATTCTAGCAGCATTCTTTTCATTCTGACAGTTCCAGAGGCCTCGTCTTGAGTAAGAAATTGATCAAATCCGGCATGATAGTGTCCGGAATGACGCTGGCATCCCGCGTAATGGGCTTGGTTCGCGATGTGGTCATCGCAAATCTGCTCGGTGCCGGGGTGGCCGCCGACGTCTTCTTTTTTGCCAATCGCATTCCCAACTTTCTGCGTCGCCTGTTCGCCGAAGGTGCCTTCAACCAGGCCTTTGTTCCCGTGATGACGGAGTACAAGAAAAATGGCGATGAGGGGGAGGTGCGTGAATTGCTGGCGGCGGTTGCGGGCACGCTGGGGGGCATAGTGACTGTGGTCACCCTGCTTGGTGTGCTGGGGTCGGGTGTGCTGACCGCGCTGTTTGGCTGGGGCTGGTTCTGGGACTGGCTGCATGGCGGCCCTGCGGCCGAGAAGTTCGAGCTCGCCAGTCTGATGCTCAAGATCACCTTCCCCTACCTCTGGTTTATCACTTTTACCGCCATGGCGGGGGCCATCCTCAACACCTTCGGCCGCTTTGCAGTCTCGTCGTTTACGCCGGTGTTTCTCAACATCACCATGATTGCGGCGGCCTGGTGGATTGCACCGCTGATGGACAAACCTGAGATCTCGCTGGCGATTGGTGTCTTTTTGGGCGGTTTGGTGCAGTTTCTGTTCCAGTACCCCTTTTTGCGCCAAATCAACATGCTGGTATGGCCCAAGTGGGGATGGAATCACCCTGGGGTGGTGAAGATCCGCACCCTGATGATCCCCGCCCTGTTCGGGGTATCGGTCAGCCAGATCAACCTGCTGGTCAACACTATGCTGGCTTCTTTCCTCGCGACCGGTGCCATCAGTTACCTCTACTACTCGGATCGCCTGCTGGAGTTCCCCCTCGGTCTGTTTGCAGTGGCCATCAGTACCGTGATCCTGCCTGCGCTGGCCAAGAAGCATGTGGATGCCGATCCGGCCGACTTCTCCCGCACCATGGATTGGGGGGTGCGGATGGTGATGTTGCTCGGTCTGCCCGCCATGATAGGCATTGCGGTGATGCGCGAGCCCATTTTGCGAGTACTGTTCATGCGCGGCGAATTTGGCCTGCATGAAGTGAGCATGTCGAGCGCCAGCCTGCTGGCCTCCACTACCGGTCTGCTCTCCCTGATGCTGATCAAGGTGCTGGCACCCGGTTACTACGCCCGTCAGGACACCAAAACTCCGGTGCGGATCGGGGTGATGTCGATGATTGCCAACATGGTCTGTAACCTCATCTTCATCTACCCGCTCGGTTACGTGGGGTTGGCGCTCTCGACCGCTTGCTCGGGTACTCTGAATGCGGCTTTGCTGTTCAAGGGGTTGTACCAGCAGAGCGTCTATCGTCCTTCCCGCCATACCGGCGTGTTCTGCCTCAAGCTGCTGGTCGCCAGCGTGCTGATGGGGGGCGTGCTCGCCTATCTGTCGCCGGATCTGGCCCAGTGGGGTGCATGGAGCATGGGCAAGGCCAGTTTGCAGCTGACCATGCTGCTGTCGCTGGGGGCTGCGGTCTATGCCGTGGTGTTGCTACTGCTGGGCATTCGGCCGCGTCACCTTAAATCGGGGCAGCAGTAGCCGTGATCCTGCGGCGTCATGGGGATAGTGCCTCATGGCGCCGCCAAGGAGCAGGATTGGGCCCGGATAGTTGAAATCAGGCTATGAGGGCTGACCCTGCCTGCTGCCTGATATATAATCCGCCGATTTCCATGGCAGCAACGCACAAGGCACTGATGGAGCTTATTCGCGGCATTCACAATCTCAAGCCCCGTCACCGGGGATGTGTATTAACCATTGGCAACTTTGATGGGGTTCATCAGGGTCACCATGCGGTATTGGCACGTCTCAAGGAGAAAGCGGCCCAGCTGGGATTGCCCGCCTGCGTCATGCTGTTCGAACCGCAGCCGCTGGAGCTGTTTGCCGGCACGGCTGCGCCCGCCCGGCTGAGCCGGTTGCGGGAAAAGTACGAAGCGCTGCAGGGGCTGCAGATCGATCGCATGCTCTGCGTGCGCTTCAGCCACCGCTTTGCCGAGCAGGCGGCCTCGACCTTCATCGAGCAGTTGCTGGTGGAGAAGCTCGGGGTGCGCTATCTGGTGGTCGGCGATGATTTTCGCTTCGGCAAGGGGCGGGAAGGGGACTTCCACCTGCTGGAGGAGGCGGGTCATCGCTTCGGCTTCGAGGTGATCAGTACCCAGAGCTTCCAGCTCCAACGGCAGCGGGTCAGCAGCACCCTGGTGCGTGAAGCCCTTAAGGCGGGCCGGATGGCGGAAGTGGAGCTGATGCTTGGCCGCCCCTATACCATCAGCGGCCGGGTGGCTCACGGCGACAAGCTGGGGCGCACCATAGGTTTTCCCACCGCCAATCTGGCCCTCAAGCGTCAGGTGATCCCGGTCGGTGGCGTGTTTGCGGTGGAAGTGATATGTTCCGGCAAGACCTTCCCCGGTGTAGCCAATGTGGGTGTACGGCCGACTTTGAGCGGTACACAAGCCAGATTGGAAGTACATCTATTTGATTTTTCTGGTGATCTATATGGTCAGCAGGTCAAGGTGCTGCTTCGCCACAAGCTGCGCGAAGAGCAGAAGTTTGCCTCTTTCACTGCCTTGAAAGAGCAGATCGAACGAGATGCCCTGGCGGCCCGAGCCTGGTTCGGGCTGCCACAATTCAATTTACCCAGCACTCTTTTAGCAAAGAAGGGAACCCAGGACTGATGAGCGACTATAAACACACCCTGAATCTTCCGGAAACCGAGTTTCCGATGCGTGGCGATCTGGCCAAGCGCGAACCCAACATGCTGAAACGTTGGTACGATCAGGATCTCTACGGCGCTATTCGCCGCGCCAAAGCGGGCAAGCCTTCTTTCATTCTGCATGATGGCCCCCCCTATGCGAACGGCAACATTCACATCGGTCACTCGGTCAACAAGATCCTCAAAGACATCATCATCAAGTCCAAGGGCCTCTCCGGTTTCGATTCCCCCTATGTGCCGGGTTGGGATTGCCACGGTCTGCCTATCGAACTGAAAGTAGAAGGCATGGTCGGCAAGCCGGGCGAGAAGGTTTCCGCTGCCGAATTCCGCGCCGAGTGCCGCAAATACGCCAAGACCCAGATCGAAGCGCAGAAGACCGACTTCATCCGTCTGGGTGTGCTGGGTGACTGGGAACACCCCTACCTGACCATGGATTTTGGCACCGAAGCCAATATCATCCGCTCCATGGCCAAGATCGTTGAAAACGGCCACCTGCACAAAGGTTCCAAACCGGTGCACTGGTGTACCGATTGCGGCTCCGCGCTGGCTGAAGCCGAGGTGGAGTACTACGACAAGAACTCCCCCTCCATCGATGTGCGCTTCAAAGCTGTCGATGAGGCATCCGTTGCCGCCAAGTTTGACTGCGCCGAAGGCCACACTGGCAAGGGCCCGATCTCTGCGGTGATCTGGACCACCACTCCGTGGACCCTGCCAGCCAACCGCGCCATCGCCATGCACGCCGATCTGGATTACGCACTGGTGCAGGTTGAAGGTGAGCACCCCGAGCGTCTGATCCTGGCCGCAGAGCTGGTCAAGGACGTGATGGATCGCGCCGGTATCGAGAAATTCCACAATCTGGGCTATGCCAAGGGGGCCGCGCTCGAGCTGCTGCGCTTCAACCACCCCTTCTACAGCTTCGATGTCCCTGTGGTACTGGGTGATCACGTTACCCTGGATGCCGGTACCGGTGCCGTTCACACCGCACCTGGCCACGGTCAGGAAGACTTCGTGGTCGGTCAGAAGTACGGTCTGGAAGTGGCCAACCCGGTTGGCAGCAACGGTGTTTACCTGCCGGATACCGAGCTGTTTGCCGGCCAGCATGTGTTCAAGGCCAATGCCTCCGTGATCGAAGTGCTGACCGAGCGCGGCGCCCTGCTGCATCACAAGGTGTTCAACCACTCCTATCCGCACTGCTGGCGTCACAAGACCCCGATCATCTTCCGTGCCACCCCGCAGTGGTTCATCAGCATGGAGCAGAAGGGTCTGCGCAAGCGCGCGCTGGAAGAGATCGAGCGCATCGAGAAAGACGGTATTGCCCAGCAAGGCCAGAGCGGCTGGGTACCGGCCTGGGGTAAAAACCGCATTCAGGCGATGGTCGAGAACCGTCCTGACTGGTGTATCTCCCGTCAGCGCACCTGGGGTGTACCCATCTCCCTGTTCGTCCACAAAGAGACCCAGGAACTGCACCCGGAATCCGTGCGCCTGATGCACGAAGTAGCCAAGCGTGTCGAGCAGTCCGGCATTCAGGCATGGTGGGATCTGGACAAGGCCGAGCTGCTGGGTAGCGACGCCGACATGTATGACAAGGTGCCTGACACTCTGGACGTCTGGTTTGACTCCGGTTCTACCCACGCTTCCGTGGTTGATGCCCGTCCCGAGTTCAACGGCAAGCCAGCCGACATGTATCTGGAAGGTTCTGACCAGCACCGTGGCTGGTTCATGTCCTCCCTGATGATCGGTGTGGCCATGAAAGACAAGGCTCCCTACAACCAGGTGCTGACTCACGGCTTCACCGTGGATGGTCAGGGTCGCAAGATGTCCAAGTCCATCGGCAACGTGGTGAGCCCGCAGGACGTAATGAACAAGCTGGGTGCAGACATCCTGCGTCTGTGGGTAGCGAGCACTGACTACACCGGCGAGATGACTGTCTCTGACGAGATCCTCAAGCGCTCTGCCGATGCTTATCGTCGTATTCGCAATACTGCCCGCTTCCTGCTGGCCAACCTGAACGGCTTCAATCCGGCGACCGACATGGTGGCGCCTGCCGACATGGTAGTGGTGGATCGTTGGGCTGTGGGTCGTGCCAAGGCGGTACAGGCCGAGATCATGGCAGCATTCGACGAGTACAACTTCCACGGCGTGACCCAGAAGCTGATGCAGTTCTGCTCCATCGAGATGGGCTCCTTCTATCTGGACGTCATCAAGGATCGCCAGTACACCGCCAAGGCTGACAGCCTGGCCCGTCGCTCCTGCCAGACTGCCCTCTATCACATTGCCGAGGCCATGGTGCGCTGGATGGCGCCGATCATGAGCTTCACCGCTGATGAAATCTGGGCCCTGCTGCCGGGCGAGCGCGGCGAGTTCGTCTTCACCGAGGAGTGGTACGACGGCCTGTTCGGTCTGGAAGCGGGTGAAACCCTCAACGACGATTTCTGGGCCGAGATCCTCACCGTGCGTGGTGAAGTGAACAAGGCGCTGGAAGTGGCCCGTGGCGAGAAGCGTATCGGCGGCTCCCTGCAGGCCGAGCTGACCCTGTTCGCCAAGCCGGAGCTGGCCGCTCGTCTGAACGCGCTGGCCGATGAGCTGCGCTTTGTGCTGCTCACCTCCAAAGCCAAGGTTGTGGAGGCTGACACTGCGCCGGAAGGCTCTGTGGCGACCGAGCGTGATGACCTGTGGTTGAGCGTGGCCCAGTCTGCTGCCGCCAAGTGCGACCGCTGCTGGCACCATGTAGAAGATGTGGGCACCATCGCGGGTCACGAAGAGATCTGTGGTCGCTGTGTGACCAACGTTGAGGGTGACGGCGAAACTCGTCAATTTGCCTGATGAACATGACTCAACATAAAAGCGGCCTGCGTTGGCTGTGGCTGGCAGTGCTGGCCTTTGTACTGGACCAGGCGAGCAAGCTCGCCGTGGTCAAGTTGCTGCCATTTGGTTACCCGGGGGTGGAGATCACCCCCTTCTTCAATCTGGTTCACGTCTACAACAAGGGGGCCGCATTCAGCTTCCTGGCTGATCAGGGGGGCTGGCAGCGCTGGTTCTTCGCGGTGCTGGCTTTTGCCATCTGTGGATTGCTGATCCACTGGCTACGCAAGCAGTCGGTGACCCAGCGTTGGAGCGGTATCGCCTATTCACTCATCATCGGCGGCGCCCTTGGCAACGTCTTTGATCGACTGGTGTTGGGCCATGTGGTCGATTTTCTTGACTTCTACTGGCAGCGTGCGCACTGGCCGGCATTCAATCTGGCCGACAGCTTTATCTTTATCGGGGCCGCCATGATTGTGCTGGACGGTTTCCGTGGTGAGAAAAAGGAGCAGGCATGAGCCAGCAGATCACCGCTAACAGCAGCGTGCTGTTCCACTTCTCCATCAAGCTGGAAGATGGCTCGGTTGCCGACAGCACGGCGCTGCACGGCAAACCTGCCCGCCTGCGGATGGGCGATGGCAGCCTGACCCCCACCTTCGAGCAGTGTCTGCTGGGCCTGTGCGAAGGGGAGAGCAAGAGTTTTACTCTGGCGCCGGAAGAGGCCTTTGGTCTCTCCAATCCCGACAACATCTACCATCTCGACCGTGCCAAATTTGGCGCCGATGTGGAGCCAAAAGTCGGCACCATCATCCTGTTCGATCAGCCCAATGGCAGCGAGCTGCCGGGCATTATCCGGGCGGTAGCCGGGATGTCGGTCACGGTCGATTTCAACCACCCGCTGGCCGGTCATACCGTCACCTTCGAGGTGGAGATCCTGGGCGTTGATGATGAGGAGAAGGTGCATTAATGGATATTCTGCTCGCTAACCCTCGCGGTTTTTGCGCCGGTGTCGATCGCGCCATCAGTATTGTCGAGAGCGCGCTGGAGAAGTTCGGTGCCCCCATCTATGTCCGCCACGAAGTGGTGCATAACCGGTATGTGGTGAACAAGTTGAAAGATGCGGGCGCTGTCTTCGTCGAGGAGCTGGACGAGGTGCCGGACGACAGCATCGTCATCTTTTCTGCTCACGGCGTGGCCAAGACAGTGCGCGAGATGGCAAAGTCCCGCGCCCTCAAGGTATTCGATGCCACCTGTCCGCTGGTGACCAAGGTTCATATGGAGGTGCATCGAGCCAGCCGCAAGGGCTCCGAGGCGGTGCTCATCGGCCACGCCGGTCACCCCGAGGTGATCGGGACCATGGGGCAGTACGAGAATCGCGAAGGCGGCATGTATCTGGTGGAGACACCGGAAGATGTGGCCAAGCTCAAGGTGAAGAATCCGGATGACCTCTGCTTTGTCACCCAGACCACCCTGAGCGTGGATGAGACCTCTGACGTCATCGATGCGCTGCGCCAGTACTTCCCCAAGATCCAGGGGCCGCGTAAGGACGATATCTGCTACGCCACCCAGAACCGTCAGGATGCGGTGCGGGAGATGGCGGGGCTGGTGGACGCCATGCTGGTGGTGGGGTCTCGCAACTCCTCCAACTCCAACCGTCTGCGTGAGCTGGCCGAGAAGGTGGGCGCCAGAGCCTATCTTATCGACGATGCGTCGATGATCGAGGCGAGCTGGCTGGAAGACGTGAAGGCGATCGGCGTCACTGCAGGTGCATCCGCCCCCGAGGTGCTGGTGCAAAACGTGATTGCCCGCCTGCGGGAGCTGGGTGGCAAGGTGGTCGCCGAGCATCCCGGCCGCGAAGAGAACGTAGTCTTTGAGGTACCTCCCGAACTTAGAATAATTTGAGTGCAGCTAGGAAGGCTTAAGAATAAAGTGTGTTGGTAATGACGCCGAGTTTGTTCAAGAGACAGGCTCGGCGTTAAACTTATGAAGCAGTCTGTCACCAAGGATGGGATATGATTGGATACTTTCGTGGCTTTTCTCTTATTGAGTTGATGATTGTCATCGCCATCGTGGCGATTCTTGGCACCATCGCTTATCCCGCCTATCAGCAATATGTGCTGACCAGTCATCGTGTCGAAGCCAAGAGCATGCTGCTCAATGCAGCCAATCGGCAAGAAACCTATTTTATGGATTTCAATCAGTATGCATCCTCTGCTGCTGCTCTTGGTATCAGTAGTGCATCTGAGAATGGCCTGTATCAATTATCCATTGCCGTATCAGGTAACACCTACACCTTGTCAGCCAGTGCTGGCGCGGCGACGGCCCAAGCCAAAGATACCGATTGCACGGTGTTTTCGATTAATCAGTTGGGCGTCAAAAGTGCCTCTGGTGCAGCTAGCAATAGCTGTTGGGAATAGCCATGGCCATTCATGTTTCATCACATGAGAGAGGATTCAGCCTGCTGGAGGTGATGATCACCGCAGTAATCCTGTCGTTGGGGCTGCTTGGTCTGGTTGCTTTGCAAACCCATTCCAAATTTGCCAGTTATGAAGCTCGCCAGCGTACCATCGCCAGCTGGCTGGCTAACGATATGGTCGAGCGGGTGCGGATCAACAGGGACAGCTGGAGTGAAGAAAGTTCTGCAGCGGTAGGTCTTGCCTCTAATTTAACTCGACCGACTTGCGCATCGGAAGATGGCACTATCAGTAATTGCAGTGCTGCAGATTTACGTAATGCCGACCTTCACTACTGGCAACAAGCCTTGCTTGGGGCCAGTGTTTCGGGTGCGGCATCTTCCTTGAATTCACCTATAGGCTGCGTGGTGCGGCGGGCCAATAATGTGCTGGCGGTCGGGATATTCTGGGCTGGCAAACAAGAGATATCTGATGGGGGGGCTGCCGCTGCGGCAGTGACGCTGATCAACGAGTGTAAGTTATCTAAAACAAGCGATGCAGCGAGGCGTCAGTTTATTTTGACGACAACCTTATGAAATCTCATGGATTTACTCTGGTTGAATGGCTTATCTCCATGACGATGGGACTGTTCTTATTGGCGGGAGTTTTTTCGGTCTTTGTAATGTCTCGCTCCAGCTCTGAAGATGCCTTTGATCAAAGTGAATTACAGGAAAATGGTCGATTAGCCATTCGACTGATTAGCCAGGATATCAAATGGGCCGGTTTTTTTGGAGCTTATACCGGCCAGTCAACACAAGTTGGCTCCTCACTGTCGCTCAGCACTGGCAGTACCATTTTATCAGCCAGTGATTGTCTGGATGAGCGCTCTGTCGGTAGTTTGCCATCACCTCTTGGGCCAATTCGCGGGCTTTGGGTTTCACGGGTTTCCGCAAGCAAGGGATTGAGTGGTTTTACTTGTATTGATGCCAACGACCGAGTGGCAAACTCGGATGTAATCAGTATCAAGCGACTGGTAGGGCGTCCTATACCAGCATCAGAGGGATTGGATACAAACCGCTTTTATATGGCAGCCAATAGTCAGGAGGCGAGAGTCATCAAGGGAAGTGAAACCAGACCACTCTTTGGTGCCAATAATGAGAGCCAGATCTGGGAATACCAGCACTATATTTATTACCTGTCACAAGAAGATGGTATTCCTGTCTTACGCAAGCGCTATTTGACCGTCAATGGTGGTTCTTCTCTGATTGGTGGTGCTATGGCCGAAGGCGTTGAACATATGGTTCTGATGTATGGAGTTGACGATTCCTTGATCCCTGATGGACGTATAGACAGATATATGTCAACTGACCAAATGACAACACAGCGCTGGAATGAGGGGCGAGTATTGGGGGCTCGGCTTTTCTTGCTGATTAGAGCTGCTCGGGAGTCAAGTCGCTATAAGAATAACAATAGCTATCAACTCGGTAATATCACGGTTAATGGTGGTGGTGATGGTTATCGCCGTCTGCTCTTGGAAAGCAGTATTGCATTACGCAATCAACAAATAACCACCCGAGGTGGAACATGAGATTGGTTAAAAAAAACCAGGGTGTAGCATTGATTGTTGCACTGGTTATTCTGGTTCCTTTGACTCTGATTGCGGTAGTTGTCATGCAGTCCAGTGGTATGAGTCTGAAGATGGCGGGTTCCAGTGCCAGCTTGCAACGGGCAGAGCACGAAGTTGAAGGTACTCTGGAGTCTGCATTGAGCGATACTTCTCTCTCAACACAAATTGCTACACAGGCTATTGGGGTTTCAGCTGCAATAGGCACTACTACTCCAGCTACAACCCTGACAGTCAATACAGAAAGTGTATGCAAACGTAAATTTGAAGCCAGTAGTCAGAATGTAACGCCAGCTTGTCGTTATGCTGAAGCCACCACATCCAGTGCTTATGGCAAAGTGAATAGCCAAATGACCTTTACTGCCGGGGTAGAACAACCCTTGCTCAGTGCCAATTAGGGAGCCAGTAATGAACATAAGGAACAGTTTGTTTACAAGCTTGCTGGTATTGTGTTGCGGAATGTCAGGGGCATCTTTGGCTGTAGGTACTGGCTATTCCGATGATACCGAGTTGTTTATTTATGACTTTGCCAAGGCGGGGGACTTCCGCCCTAAGGTGCTCTTTATTTTCGATAACTCGGGGAGTATGAAAAATACAACCGAAGTTGCTAAAGAGCCTTATGACTCATCGATAAGTTATCCATCATTGACTAATGATCCAGATGTTAATAATAGCAATCGCTTCATCTATTTCTCCACTGATGGAAAAGTTCCCGCTATCAACAGTACCAAACGTTTTAGTGAGGATTTAAATGCATGTGCGACATCTAAAGACCCTCTAAATAATGTGGGGCGATTTCAGTCACGAGTTTGGGGATATGAAATATATGATAGCAATAGAAAGGGGCGTTGGCGTTCTCTAAATGATTTTAATGTTTACAGTATAATAATTGCAGATTGCCAGCAAGATATTGATGAGCAAAATGCAAGCAATAAATATTCAGGCCCATATTCAACATATATTGTTGATGGTTATCCTGTTGACAAGCCAAATCGCAAAACTGGAAGCTGGTTTTATACATCAAATGTAGCCAATGCTCTTGCGAATGGTAGTTCTACCCAGATCTCATTATTTACGGCAAATTATGTCCGTTGGTATTACGGTAGTACAGGAGTATCAACACAAACTCGATTGAAAGTTGCTCAGGATGCTGTCAAGGAACTGGTTTTGGCTACGCCAGCTGTCGATTTTGGTCTGGCTGTTTTTAACTATAATGATGGCAATGAACCTGGTAGTAGAAATGGCGGAAGAATAATCCGTAATATTGTAGGTAACGATGCCATCCTTACCTCTGGTAAAACCGGTGCGCAGGATTTGATTGACAAGGTAAATAGTTTGAGCTCTGACACTTGGACTCCCTTGTGTGAAACTTTATATGAATCATATAGATATTTTGGTGGTTTGGGGGTGTACTTTGGTGACGATGATGTAAACCGTACTCCCAAGCGGGATAGCAATGCTGAAGTAACATCAGGTATATATAAAACCCCCTATGATAAGTGTTCCAATAATGGTTATATCATCTACATGACAGATGGTGAACCAACCAATGATAAAGCCGCAGACTCCCTTGTGGCAAACCTGATTAGCACGTTATCAGCAGAGGATAAGGTCGCTTATGGTGGCTTGGTTAGTTATGGGTCTTCTGGTGAAAAAAGCTACCTTGCTGCACTTGCCGGATATATGAAAAACAATGATGTAAACACCTCGGCTATTGGCAAGCAAACAGTCACAACATTCACCGTTGGTTTTGGGGATGAAGCAATTAAGGGTGCCGGTGCATTATTGGCAGAGACCGCTCGTCGTGGTGGGGGTAAATACTATCCGGCAACCGATGCAACTCAACTTAACGAAGCATTAAAATCATCATTACTAGCTATCTTGAAAATGAATACCTCGCTGGTATCTCCCGCTATTGCCACTAATAACTTTGACCGCACTCGCAGTCTGAATAATATTTATTACGCAATGTTTGAGCCTGGTTCTGGTCCGCGATGGAAGGGGAATCTGAAAAAGCTGGTTCTGAATCCAGATAAGGGTTATGTAGTTGATCAAGGGGGCTTACCTGCTATTTCCAGTGATGGAACAATTCTTGAATCAGCAAAAACCTATTGGTCATCCACCAGTGATGGTAACAAGGTTGCCGAGGGGGGGGTACAAGAGATGTTGGCAGCCAAAACCAACCGTAATATTTATGTTATTCCTCCTTATACAAGTGAATTGAATTCCTTTAGCAAGTCAACCCTTGAAAGTATGGCGGGTGGGGCTACTGAGCTGCGCACAGTGATGAAGCTGGATGGTGCGGATAGCATGGATGACCTGCTTAATTGGACCAAGGGGATGGATGCTTTTGATGAAAATAAAGATGGTGAAAAAACGGATATTCGAGAGCATATTCTTGGTGACCCTCTGCATTCTCGGCCATTAGTGATAAATTATGGTTGTACAAAGTCGACGGGACAGACTTCATGCACTCCTGACCTGCGAATCGTGATGGGGACCAATGCCGGCTTCTTGCATATGTTTAAAGACAGCGGCACCACGGTTGATGAAAGCTGGGCAATCATGCCCTATCAATTTATTGCCAATCAGAAAGCGTTGCGAGAGAACCTGGATTCATCAGTACATCTATATGGTGTAGATTCATCACCCACTGTACTGGTTAATGAGAAAGTAAAAGATGGCCATATACAATCTGCACAAGGCGACAAGGTGTGGTTATTCACTGGGTTGCGTGGCGGTGGCAAGACCTATTATGCCTTAAATATATCAAATCCCGACTCACCCTCGCTGATGTGGCGGTTGGATAAAAATAGCACTGGCTTTGGCAAGCTCGGTGAAACTTGGTCTATCCCCGAGGTCGCATTTATTCCAGGCTATTCCACAGTAGTCAATGGTAAAAAGACCTATAAACCTGTCTTGATTTTCTCAGGGGGATACGATCAGGCAAAAAGCTATTTGGGGCAGGGTGCTGAGGATAGCGAGGGATTGGGGGTCTATATTGTTGATGCTGAAACGGGGGTTCTGTTATTCAGCTTTACCCCGGATGAAACCAGTACAATAAACAAGCAAGTCGCTGACATGGTTTATAGCATGCCTGGCTCTGTCTCCGTGTTAGATAGCGATGGGGATGGTATTTCAGACCGGATCTATGCAGGAGATACCGGCGGTCAGATCTGGCGTATCGATATGAAAGGAGAAGATAAATCTAAATGGACGGCCATCAAATTTGCCAGTTTGGGTAATGCCCATTTAAGTGAGGATGATAAGAAACTGGCAGACGACCGTCGCTTCTTTACTCAGCCCGTATTGGTGCGCACCATCAATAAAGGTTGGAAGTATGATGGTACAAATTATCTTTACAGCGAGCGTCCGTTTGATGCCGTATTGATAGGCAGTGGTGATAGAAATCGTCCTTCCTCGGAGGCGACAACCCAAAATGTGTATGTGATGCTACGTGACTACAATGTTAATCCGACCTTGTTTGGGGCAACATCTGAACCTGCGGTGCCATCAAGTATCACACTGAACGATCTCTACGATGTGACCAGCGATCCCTTTACGGGTTTGAATGAAGAGCAGATCGTAAACACCACCAAGGCGTTGACCAGCAAGTTGGGATGGAAATTCTGGCTCAATGAAAGCGGCGAAAAATCAATGGGGGCTGGTTTAGTGTTGCAAGGCAAGCTTTATTTCACCTCCTTCCTGCCTCAGGTACAGGACTTCCAGCAATGTACGATTCAATCAATCGGTGCTATGCGCCAGTATATGATTGATATGCACTATGGCACATCGTTCAAATATGTGCTGGATAGTAACAATCAGGAGGTTATTCAGCGTTATGTCGAAGTGCAAAATAAGGTCGCTGATGATCTGGTAATTCATGGTGGTGATGATGGCCGGATCAGGATTATAGGTGGTGCTCCGGGCAAGGAGTTCATCCTCACAGAAGGAGAACCGGAGCGCTGTACCGGTGAAGGTGAATGTTCACAAGGGGCAGAAGAGGCCGAAATGGATATGTCTCCCAAGAAAATCTATCTCTATGAAGGAGAACAGGGATGAAACGCATGCTGCTCTGGTGTGTGGGCTTGCCCTTGTTGGTTCAGGCTCAAACGGAAGACATAAAATGTTATGTCACTCTGGAAGGTGGCGTGCAGATGGTGTTGCAGCAACCGGTTGCTGATACGAGCAAGGCAAATCTTGTCAGGGTGTTTAAACAGAAAGGTTATGAGATTGATGGGGTGGTGCATCTTGTCACAGAGGTAATCGAGTGCGTTCCTTTGGCGGCCACCTTTTCGCTGGCTGATGCAAAAAAACAAGATGAAATCCAACCCAGATAACGTTGGTTATTGAGTAGGGTAAAGGGGCTAAGAACAATTCAGCCCCTTTTTTTCGCTTCTGCTTCTGCCGGATGGGGAAACGATGATATCGACTCGGGGGGCCTGGTCGATACAAAACCGGAGTGTCATGTTGGTGCCAATCGCAGTGCCATCTGGACTAAATCGCACAAATTGTCGATTGGCCGTCACGGTATGTTTTTCAAGAAAGGGTTCTGTTGCTGATAACAAGATATCGCCACTTGCAATATCGAATTGGCGATCCTGATTGATGTCGATAAAGACAAGCATGCGCTGGGCGCCGGTTTGATTTGCGAGTACACAGCCTTCTTTTGTGGAGTTTCTGACAGGCATGGCAAGACATGCTGTGACGGGTTGCTGCTGTGTGATGGCTTGCCGTTGGCCGAAGATCAGGTGGTCCTGCAGGTTTCTTGTGTATATGTCGCTGTCGGTAGATGTCAGCAGATTTGCCAATGATGGCAGTCCCAAGGTCAGCAGGATGGTTGTCAGGCTTGCAGATATTAAAAACTCAAGCAGGGTAAATCCATTTCGTGCCATAGCGTATGAGTCCTTGTTCAAAGGAGACTCTAAGCATAGCTATTGGATTGAAATGGATCCTTTTGTGCTCGTGTGTGTTTCGCGGTAGTTAATGCTGGTTATGGACATACAGCACCACTTGCCTGGCTATGGGCACGCCCGGCAGGCATAACTTCAATCTGAACGCCCTTTTCGCCGCTTACACAGAGTGAAAAGATGACCTCGCTGTCAGACGTAATAGTGCCATCTGGGGTGAAGCGCAGCGCCTGTGCATCTGCAGAAATGGCCAGTTCTGCAGGAAACTCGGGACTTGCCGTCAGAGTTGTTTCGCTGCCATGGAGTTTCTGGTCGCTATTGCTGTCGATAAAGACTAACAGCCGAGTTGCTCCGCCGGTAACACACTCCTCAGCAGTCCCGCTGGTGGTGGTCAGGCAGAGAGTAACCGTTTGCTGGTTAGAGATAGCCTGTTGTCTGGCATAGTTTAAGTGGTTGAGAAGGCTTTTTTCCTGGGTCGCCAAATTATTGCTGCCAAGCAGGTTAGAGAGGGAAGGAATACCAATCCCCAACAGAATGACGCCCAGTGCAATGGCTATCATCAACTCCATCAGGGTAAATCCGGCGTTTTTCATATCTGCGAAGGCCTGTCGTTCCGTGACTATCTACAGCTTATCCTTCTCACTGGTTGCTGTCACACGGTTACGCCTGTCTTGAACTGGCAGATTGCCCCCCTTTTCTTTATCATTCCCCATCATTTTCGAATTCAAGATGCATCGCCATGGCAAAAGCCCTCTCTCTGATGCTTGCCCAGTTGAATCTGACGGTAGGCGCCATCGAAGATAACACTGACAAAGTGCTCGCTGCGGCAGCTCAAGCCGAACAGCAAGGTGCCGATCTGCTGGTCTGCTCCGAGCTGGCCCTGACCGGCTATCCACCGGAAGATCTGCTGCTGCGCGCCGATCTGATGATGCGGGTCGAAGCCGCGTTGGATCGTGTTGCCGAATGGCAGGGCAACTGTGCCATTTTGGTGGGGCATCCCTGGCGTGAAGGAGATGCGCTCTATAACGCGGCTTCCCTCTATGAGCGGGGCCAACTGATTGCCCGTTACTTCAAGCAGGATTTGCCCAACTACGGCGTGTTTGATGAGAAGCGCTACTTCACCGCGGCAACCGAGACTTGCGTGGTGCCGTTCCGTGGTCACCAGCTGGGGCTGCTCATCTGTGAAGATCTGTGGCAGCCGGGCCCGGCGCTGGCCGCCAAGGCGGCGGGTGCCGAGCTGCTGCTCACCATCAATGCGTCGCCCTACGATCAGGAGAAACCCTGGATCCGCCGCGAGCTGATGGCCGAGCGCTGCGATCAGACCGGTCTGCCGCTGGTTTACCTCAATCAGGTATGCGGTCAGGATGAGCTGATTTTCGACGGCTGCTCCAAGGTGTTCAACAGCCAGGGCGAGTTGACCCACAAACTGGCCCCGTTTGCCGAAGAGCTGGCGCTGGTACGTTTTGCCGATGGCCAGCCGGTGAAAGAACGGGAGCCCGCTGCGCCGCTGGAACCCTTGGCCGAGACCTATCAGGCGCTGGTGCTGGCAGTGCGCGACTACGTTACCAAGAACGGCTTCCACGGTGCTGTGCTGGGTCTATCCGGTGGTATCGACTCTGCGCTGACGCTGGCCATTGCGGCCGATGCCATCGGTGCCGACAAGGTGCAGGCGGTGATGATGCCGTTTCGCTACACAGCACAGATGAGTGTGGAAGATGCCAAGGAGCAGGCCGAGCGGATGGGGGTTGAGTTCAACATCATCTCCATCGAGCCGATGTTCGAAGGCTTTATGGCCCAGCTGGCGCCCTTGTTTGAAGGAACCGCCCGCGATACCACCGAAGAGAACCTGCAGGCTCGCTGCCGTGGTGTGCTGCTGATGGCGCTCTCCAACAAGCGTCGTCGCATCGTGCTGACCACCGGCAACAAGAGTGAGATGGCGGTGGGTTATGCCACCCTGTACGGTGACATGGCGGGCGGTTTCGACGTGCTGAAAGATGTGCCCAAGACGCTGGTCTTCAAGCTGTGCGAATATCGCAACTCGGTTGACTATGTGATCCCGCAGCGGGTTATCGACCGTCCTCCTTCAGCAGAGCTGGCGCCGGATCAGGTGGATCAGGACAGCCTGCCCCCGTATGACATCCTTGATGCCATCCTCAAGCGTTACGTGGAAGAGGATGCCTCGGTCGCCGACATGGTGGCAGAAGGGTTCGAGGAAGCGGTGGTGCGCAAGGTGATCCGCTTGGTGGATCTCAACGAATACAAGCGCCGTCAGGCGGCGGTCGGGCCCCGCATTACGGCTCGCAACTTTGGTAAGGATCGCCGTTACCCCATTACATCCGGGTTCGGCAAACAGAACTGGTAAGGAGTCACCATGAAGAAGATTGAAGCCATCATCAAACCGTTCAAGCTGGACGATGTGCGCGAGGCCCTGGCCGAGATCGGCATCAACGGCATGACCGTATCCGAAGTCAAAGGCTTCGGCCGCCAGAAGGGCCATACCGAGCTCTATCGCGGCGCCGAATATATGGTCGACTTCCTGCCGAAAGTGAAGGTGGAGCTGGTGGTGCAGGACGAGGATCTCGATGCCTGTCTGGAAGCGATCCAGAACACCGCCCGTACTGGCAAGATTGGTGATGGCAAGATCTTCGTCTGCGAGGTGGAGCGTGTCATTCGTATCCGTACCGGCGAAGAGAACGAAGACGCGATCTGACCTTGGCTATCTCTTTACCTGACCAGAGGCGTGAAGCGCGACCTCATTTGATGGGGTGGATGCGTTTTGCTGTGGTCGCCAGCCTGTTGGCGGGCCTGACCGCCTGTAGTACCCGTCCACCGGCTCAGCCGGAGAATCTGTGCCAGATCTTTCGCGAGAAGCCTGACTGGCACAAGGCCGCGCTCAAGATGAACGAGAAGTGGGGGACGCCGATCCATGTGGTGATGGCCATGATGTATCAGGAGTCCTCTTACGTACATGATGCCCAGCCGCCGATGCAGTATTTCCTCTTCATTCCGACCGGGCGGGCCAGTTCGGCTTATGGTTATGCTCAGGTCAAAGATGAAACCTGGGCGGATTACCAGCGAGAAACCGGCAACAGCTGGAGTGACCGCGATGATTTTGCCGACGCCATCGATTTTATGGGTTGGTACACTAACAAAGCCCAGCGGCTCAATGGCACCTCCAAGTGGGATGCCTATGGCCAGTACCTCAACTATCACGAAGGGTGGGGTGGCTACCGGCGTGGCAGCTATCGCAGCAAGGGGTGGTTGATGAAGACCTCTCGCAAGGTAGAGGCTCGCGCCCAGCGCTACGGCACCCAGTACCGTCAATGCAAGGATCAGCTCTCCCGCGGGGGCTGGTTCTGGTAACCAAATCAGGAGTCAGAAATGCCGTTATTGGACAGTTTTACCGTTGACCACACCCGTATGGAAGCGCCAGCGGTGCGTGTGGCCAAGACCATGCAGACCCCGAACAAGGACACTATTACCGTGTTCGACCTGCGTTTCTGCGTACCGAATCAGGAGATCCTCTCCGAGCGCGGTATCCATACGCTGGAGCACCTGTTCGCCGGTTTTATGCGTGATCACCTGAACGGCAATGGCGTGGAGATCATCGACATCTCCCCTATGGGTTGCCGTACCGGCTTCTACATGAGCCTGATCGGCGCGCCGGACGAAGCCCGTGTTGGCGCAGCCTGGCAGGCAGCCATGAGCGACGTGCTGACCGTGCAGGAGCAGGCCAAGATCCCCGAGCTGAACGAGTATCAGTGCGGCACCTACAGCATGCACTCGCTGGAAGAGGCGCACGCCATCGCCCGTCATGTGCTGGAGCGCGGTATCGGCGTCAACCACAACGACGAGCTGGCCCTGCCGGAAGAGAAGCTGAAGAGTCTGTGAGGCGGATGAGCTGTCGCTCATCGGGTAACCTCTTCAGGGAATGTGAAAAGAGCTGGTCAGCCATGCTGACCAGCTCTTTTTTATTCCGCCCGATCGCGGTTATGGGGATGACTTGCTCCCCTTGCCGACTCTGATTAGGATGGTTTTTGACCTGAACCTGTTGGCGGAGGTGTGACGATGAAAGGGGTATTGCTACGTTGGCTGGCCCGTTATGACGCGTGGTGCGAGGAGTGGGGGCTCACTCAGGAGAACCGGCGCTGCTGCACGCCGGTTCGTTATGATGATGATTCAACTAAAGAGCGAGCTTGCGCAGAAGAGGCTGAGCTCAATCAAAATTGCGGGTCACGGCACCGGTAACACTGTTGTACTCGAAGCCGAGGCCGTTGGGGTGATCCGGGAAGCGGCCGATAGAATCGCGAAGAATATAACGGCAGTTATCGTGACGTAGCCCCCCGTCAATTTGGTCATCTGCAGCAATGATCTCAGAGGTGTAGTCTGTGTCCGTATTTTTGTCTGCTAGGTCAGGAACGGTTTGATTGGTATCAAGTAATCCAGTGAAAAGTAGTTTGCAGTCATCCGGGCTACTGACCGATATCTGGTCACTTGTGCCTCCGGGGAAAACAATATCAACACCTTGATTACCCTGATCCTCTTTTGTCCCCACAGGCCAGCCGTAGTGGTTGATATCCAAATCTTTATTGCCCATCCCACTGAAGTTATACAGTGCGAGGTCTTGTCCCTGCACTTTCACCGCCCACCCAGCATGAGCCAGCTGAACTGCGCTGGCAAAACTGCCTGCGGTCGCCGAGACCGTGCTTTTCAGGGCATCATCCTTGATATTGATAAAGCGGGGCAGGGCGGTGACGGCCAGGATCCCCAGCACTATGATCACCAGCACCAGTTCAATCAGGGTAAAGCCGTTGTTTCTGTTGTTCATCATGTTCAATGACCCATTAAATACCGCAAACAGGTGTGAGTGATATGCAGCTGATAGATACCCATTGCCATCTCGACTTTCCGGTATTCGACCAGGACAGGGAGGCACTGCTGGCCCGTTGTCGGGCATTAGGGGTGACGGAGTATATCATTCCTGCCATCGCAGAGGATAACTGGACTCGTGTGATGGCACTGGCAGATCAGCATGACGGCCTCTTTTATGGTCTGGGCATTCATCCCTGGTATGCCGGTGAGCAGCGTGAGGGGGTGATGGAACGGCTGCGAGCGCTGGTGATGAGCCAACCTGCTAGGCTGGTGGCTATCGGTGAGTGTGGGCTGGACCTCCGTTCTCACGTGCCTCAGGAGGGACAATTTGCGCTGTTTGAGGCTCAGATCCGGCTGGCTGCCGATGCCGGGCTCCCCCTGATGATCCACTCGGTGCGCGCCAATGACACTGTGGCCAAGCTGTTGCGCCGCTTCAAGCCGCCACGTGGCGGGGTGATCCACGCTTTCAGCGGTTCGTTGCAGCAGGCGGAGACTTTCTGGCAACTGGGCTTTCGACTCGGGGTGGGCGGGGTAATCAGTTTTGAACGGGCGAACAAGACGCGAGAGGTATTTCGGGCTATGCCGCTCGAGGCTCTGGTGCTGGAAACCGATTCGCCAGATATGCCGTTGCAAGGCGCACAAGGCTCACGAAATACCCCGGAAGCGCTGCCGAAAATAGCGGAAATATTGATGACCTTGCGGGAGGAATCATCGGCAGATGTTGCCAAGGTGTTATTTGAAACTGCACGGCATATTTTCCATCAGGACCAATAGCCATGAAACAAATTCGCAACACCTGATTTAGTTGTCAGGAAAAAAAATGAGCGTAAAAATCGTTTGCTGTCTAATTTTGTGACACTTGGACATTTTGATAACGATAAAATGTGACCAGCATTCTATTTTATCGGACTTTAATTAGTATAATGCGCTCCCCTTGATTAGTTGGGTTTAATAACAACTCGCTAACAAGCCAGGTGCTACTAGAGGAAGATAATAATGAATTTGTTCATGGGTCTGGTAGGGATGGCGACGCTCGTCCTTATCGCGGTGCTGTTCTCCAGCAATCGCAAGGCAATCAACGTCCGTACCGTTGTCGGTGCGTTCGCAATTCAAGCCGGTCTGGGGGCGTTTGTTCTCTATGTTCCGGTTGGTCGCGATATCCTGGTCGGCGTATCCGACGCGGTATCCAGCGTGATCAGCTACGGCCAGAACGGGATCGACTTCCTGTTTGGCGGTCTGGTCAGCAACAAGATGTTTGAAGTGTTCGGTGGCGGCGGCTTTGTCTTTGCCTTCCGTGTTCTGCCGGTCATCATCTTCTTCTCTTCCCTGATTGCAGTGCTCTATTACCTGGGCATCATGCAGATGGTCATCAAGTTGCTGGGCGGCGGTCTGCAGAAAGTACTGGGTACTTCCCGCACCGAATCCCTGTCTGCAACTGCCAACATCTTCGTCGGTCAGACCGAAGCGCCGCTGGTGGTTCGTCCTTACATCTCCAAGATGACTGACTCCGAGCTGTTCGCCGTCATGTGTGGTGGTCTGGCCTCCGTTGCCGGTTCCGTACTGGCCGGTTACGCCTCAATGGGCGTGAAGATGGAGTACCTGATTGCTGCTTCCTTCATGGCTGCACCGGGTGGTCTGCTGTTTGCCAAGCTGCTGGTTCCCGAGACCGAGACCCCGAACTACGACGAAAGCTCTGCCGATGCCGAGCTGGATGACAAGCCTGCCAACGTCATTGACGCTGCTGCTGCTGGCGCTTCTGCCGGTATGCAACTGGCCCTGAACGTCGGCGCCATGCTGCTGGCCTTCATCGGTCTGATTGCCATGATCAACGGCATCTTCTCCGGTGTGGGTGGCTGGTTCGGTTATCCGCAACTCTCTCTGGAACTGCTGCTGGGCTGGATCTTCTCCCCGCTGGCCTTCCTGATCGGTGTGCCCTGGAATGAAGCAGTGGTTGCCGGTTCCTTCATCGGTCAGAAGCTGGTAGTGAACGAATTCGTGGCTTACCTGAACTTCGCTCCGTACCTGAAAGACGAAGTGCTGATCAACGGTGTGGCCATGTCCGATCACACCAAGGCGATCATCTCCTTCGCGCTGTGTGGTTTTGCCAACCTCTCCTCTGTTGCCATCCTGCTGGGGGGTCTGGGGTCCATGGCGCCGAACCGCCGCGGCACTATTGCACGCTTTGGTCTGAAAGCCGTACTGGCTGGCTCTCTGTCCAACCTGATGTCTGCCACTATCGCAGGCTTCTTCCTGGCACTGTCCGGCATGTAATCGCCGTCTGACTGACAGGGTATAAACACGAACGCCACGGCATCTGCCGTGGCGTTCGCGTATGGAGCGGTGACAACCGTTTTCCTATCTAAACTAATAATAAAATGAGTCAAATCGGAGGTTATATGAATGAAGTGCTACTGGCGATGGTGGCCGGCTTTATAGTTGGTTTGTTGTTTTCTTTCCTCAAATTGCCGATCCCGGCGCCTCCCGTTTTGTCCGGGGTAATGGGGATCGTCGGCGTTTATCTGGGGGGATTGGCCTACTCCTGGATCCTGACTCGTTTCTTTTCGTAAGGCTTTTTTAGACCTGGATTTGCCAGATGTGAGGTACCTCTGAAATTGGCAAATCCGGCTTGCAAACAGGGGGTATCTCGGCTGAAATAGGCGTTGCCAGCAGGGTGCTGGCAATGACTAATACTCGATGAAATCGGGTGTTGGCGGTCAAATGGAATTGATTGGGAAGTCGGGTCAGATGTTGTCGGCCTTTCTCAAGTCTTCATGGAACCAAGTCCGCACTTTTGTAAGAAAGTGACAGGGCTCTTGCCTTATTTACAGTCGCAGTGCCTGCAGGGTGTTTTGAATAGCATCCCGATAGTGCCGGTGCCTTCGCACTGTAATTCCATTCCCGTATAGCTGGGGATTACTGCCTGTGCATCCATCGCTGGATGGTATGGTGGTGCCCGGTTATCTGGATTAAATCGAGACTTTGGAGAACAGAATGACTGATCTGAAAGTGGCCGCTCAGCGCGCCCTGAACCTGATGGACCTGACCACCCTGAACGATGACGACACCGATCAGAAGGTGATCGACCTGTGCCATAAGGCCAAGTCACCGGCTGGCCTGACCGCCGCCGTCTGCATCTACCCCCGTTTTATCCCTATCGCTCGCAAAACCCTGCGTGAGATCGGCGCAGCCGACGTACGCATTGCGACCGTGACCAACTTCCCGCACGGCAACGACGACATCGAGATCGCCGTGGCCGAGACCCGTGCCGCTGTCGCCTACGGTGCTGATGAAGTGGACGTAGTGTTCCCGTATCGCGCCTTCATGGCCGGTAATGAACAGATTGGTTTTGATCTGGTCAAAGCCTGTAAAGAGGCCTGCGGTGCCAACGTGCTGCTGAAAGTGATCATCGAAACCGGCGAGCTGAAAGAAGAGGCGCTGATCCGTCGCGCTTCCGAGATCTGTATCGATGCCGGTGCCGACTTCATCAAGACCTCCACCGGCAAGGTGCCGGTCAATGCGACCCCAGAAGCGGCCCGCATCATGATGGAAGTGATCAAGGCCAAGAATCCGAAAGTCGGCTTCAAGCCAGCTGGTGGCGTGAAAGATGCCGCCGTTGCCGGTCAGTACCTGGCCATGGCCGAAGAGATCCTCGGCAACGACTGGGTATCCGCCCGTACCTTCCGCTTTGGTGCATCCAGCCTGCTGGCCAGTCTGCTGGCCACTCTGGGGCATGGCGACAAGCCGGCCAACACCAGCGGTTACTAATAGGTCGATGAGAGGGCGGACAGCTGTCCGCCCTGTTAGCCCCCACCATGCGGTGTGCGGGCAAGGATTCAGGCTTGTGTAACGCCAGCAATGGCGGAGGGAATGAAAGATGTTTTTGCCTCAAGAAATTATTCGCAAGAAGCGCAACGGTGAAGCGCTCAGTACCCAAGAAATTCAATTCTTTGTTCAGGGCATTACCAACAACACCATCGGCGAGGGGCAGATTGCCGCGCTGGCGATGGCGGTCTACTTCAAAGACATGACCATGGATGAGCGGGTCGCCCTGACCTGCGCCATGCGCGACTCCGGCATGGTGCTGACCTGGGATCACCTCAATCTGGGTGGCCCGATTGTCGACAAACACTCCACCGGCGGTGTGGGTGATGTGGTCTCTCTGATGCTTGGCCCGATGGTCGCTGCCTGTGGCGGTTTCGTGCCGATGATCTCCGGTCGTGGCCTGGGCCACACCGGCGGCACCCTCGACAAACTGGATGCCATTCCCGGCTACCAGACCTCGGTCGACAACGACCGTTTCCTGAAAGTGGTGAAAGAGGCGGGTGTTGCCATCATCGGCCAGACCGGCGATCTTGCCCCCGCTGACAAGCGTATCTATGCAGTACGTGACATCACCGCCACCGTTGAATCCATCGCGATGATCACCGGCTCCATCCTCTCCAAGAAGCTCGCCTCCGGGCTCGAAGCGCTGGTGATGGATGTGAAAGTGGGCTCCGGCGCCTTTATGCCGACCTTCGAAGCCTCCGAAGAGCTGGCCAAGAGCATTGTGGCCGTGGCCAACGGTGCCGGCTGCCGCACCTCTGCGCTCTTGACCGATATGAACCAGGTGCTGGCATCCAGCGCCGGTAACGCGGTGGAAGTACGTGAAGCGGTGCGTTACCTGACCGGTGAATACCGCAACCCGCGCATCCACGAAGTGACCATGGCGCTGTGCGCCGAGATGCTGATCTCTGCAGGCTTGGCCAGCGACGAGCGCGATGCCCGCGCCAAGCTGCAGGCGGTGCTGGATAACGGCAAGGCGGCCGAGATCTTCGGTCGGATGGTGACAGGTCTCGGTGGCCCGGCCGATTTTATGGAGCGTTACGACGCTTACCTGCCCAAGGCCGCCATCGTACGCCCGGTCTTCGCGGCCAATAGCGGCTTCGTGACTGCCATGGATACCCGCGAGCTGGGTCTGGCTGTGGTCGCCATGGGCGGTGGTCGCCGTGCTGCCGGTGACAAACTTGATTATGCGGTCGGTCTGACCGACTTTATCCGCCTGGGTCAAAGCGTTGATGCTGACAAGCCGATCGCGATGATCCACGCTCAGACTGAAGAGCAATATGCTCAGGCTGCCAGCATGGTGCAGGCGGCTGTCCGGATTGGTGGCGAGCGGCCGGAGGCACTGCCTGAAGTGTACCGCCGTATCACCCTGGCCGATTTGTAACAAGGGGAAGACCCATGAAACGTACCTTTATTCTGATGATGGACTCTTTCGGTATTGGCGCTGCTGCCGACGCCGACAAGTTCGGAGATGTGGGCGCCAACACCCTTGGCCATATCGCCAAGGCGTGTGCGGCAGGTGAAATTGAAGGCCGTGGCGCCCTCAATCTGCCGAACCTCAACAAGCTGGGTCTGGGCCACGCCTGCGAACAGGCCTCCGGCTACTTCCCGGAAGGGCTGAAGAAAGATATCGAGGTGGTCGGTGCCTACGGCTTTGCGCAGGAGCTCTCCTCCGGAAAGGACACCCCGTCCGGTCACTGGGAGATCGCCGGTGTGCCTGTGCTGTTCGAGTGGGGCTACTTCAAGGATCACCACAACAGCTTCCCGCAGGAGCTGCTGGACGCCATCGTCGAGAAGGCCGGTCTGCCGGGCTATCTGGGCAACTGCCACGCTTCCGGTACCCAGGTGCTGGACGATCTGGGCGAAGAGCACATGCGCACCGGCAAGCCGATCCTCTACACCTCTGCCGACTCCGTGTTCCAGATTGCCTGCCACGAAGAGACCTACGGCCTCGAGAAGCTCTATGAGCTGTGCCACATCGTGCGCGAGCTGCTGGAGCCCTACAACATCGGCCGCGTGATTGCGCGTCCGTTCGTAGGTACTGGCAAGGGCAACTTCAAGCGCACCGGCAACCGTCACGACTACTCAGTGCTGCCGCCGGCGCCGACCGTGCTGGATTACATGAAAGATGCGGGCGGTCAGGTGGTCTCCATCGGCAAGATTGCCGACATCTATGCCCAGCAGGGCATCACCAAGCAGGTGAAAGGGACCGGTCTGACCGAGTTGTGGGATCGCACGCTGGAAGAGGTGAAAGCGGCCGGTGACAACACCATCGTCTTCACCAACTTCGTCGACTTCGACTCCTCCTACGGCCACCGCCGTGACGTTGCCGGTTATGCCGGTGCGCTGGAGTATTTCGATTCCCGCCTGCCGGAGCTGTTTGATCTGCTGCAAGATGGCGACGTGGTGGTGCTGACTGCGGACCACGGCTGTGACCCGACCTGGGGTGGGACCGACCACACCCGTGAATACATTCCGGTGCTGTTCTTCGGCAAGCCGGTCAAGGCTGGCTCCGTCGGTCGTCGCGAGACCTTTGCCGATATCGGCCAGAGCATCGCGGCTTACCATGGCCTGCCGAAACTGGCATACGGTACCAGCTTCCTGTAATTTACCCGCCCGCCACTTCGGCGGCGGGCAATTTATAAAACAATAAAACTCAACCTAGTGTGAAGGAATCAAGAGAATGGCAACTCCTCATATCAATGCGAAAGATGGCGCCTTTGCTGATACCGTGCTGATGCCGGGCGACCCCCTGCGCGCCAAGTACATCGCTGAAACTTTCCTGGAGAACGTCGAGCAGATCTGCGACGTGCGCAACATGTTCGGTTTCACCGGTACCTACAAGGGCCGTCGTATCTCCGTCATGGGTCACGGCATGGGTATCCCGTCCTGCTCCATCTACGCAAAAGAGCTGATCACCGATTACGGTGTGAAGACCCTGATCCGCGTGGGCTCCTGTGGCGCCGTGCGTGAAGACGTGAAACTGCGTGACGTGGTGATCGGTATGGGTGCCTGCACCGATTCCAAAGTAAACCGTCTGCGCTTCAAAGATCACGACTTCGCTGCCATCGCCGACTTCGACCTGGTTGCCAATGCCGTGCAGGCCGCCAAGAACAAGGGCGTTGCCGTGCGCGTCGGTAACATCTTCTCCGCCGACCTGTTCTACACTCCGGACCCCTCCATGTTCGACGTCATGGAAAAGTACGGCATCCTGGGTGTCGAGATGGAAGCCGCCGGTATCTACGGCGTGGCCGCAGAATACGGTGCCAAGGCGCTGACTATCTGCACCGTCTCCGACCATATCCGTACCGGTGAGCAGACCACCTCTGAAGAGCGTCAGCTGACCTTCAACGACATGATCGAGATCGCACTGGATTCCGTCCTGCTGGGCGACAAGTAATTCCCTTGCGAATAAGAAACGGCGGCCTTCTGGCCGCCGTTTTTGTATCTGCTCACTGGTTGTGCCATCAATTTTCCGGAGGCGGCGCGGGGGGCGTACTCTTTTTCTTGTGCTTGCGCACCCGCATGTAGTTGCGGCGCACGCCGTACGAGATGAGCACCCCGGCCAGCAGGGCGACCAGCAGCATCAGCCGCTGTTTCTCCTGCACCACCTTGAGCCGGGTGTCCTTGTCTGCCAGCATCTGCTGTTCTTCCAGGGTGATGCGCAGGAAGCCGATGGTCTGCTCGCCATCCCGGATCTCCTGCACGAACTGGATCCGCCCCTTGCCCTGCTCCGGCAGTGACTTGTTATCGCTGCCGATGGGCAGCAGGCTCTCCAACGGCACCGCCTGCTCAGATTGGGCGAGGGGAATGCCGCGTCCGTCGTAGAGGGTGGCATCGAGGATCTCCGGCTCCGCCGCCAGATCCCGCGCCAGCCGCTCCAGCTCGCTGCTCTTCTCCTCCTTGATCCAGCGTTTCATGTCTCGGGCGGCATAGGCGACCAGCGCCTGCGCCCGGTTGCGCGCTTCGCTGTGCAGCGAGGCCTGGCTTTCACCCTGCATATGAATAAGCACACCGAGCACCCAGCATCCGAGCAGGATACCGGCACCCAGGCTGAGAACACGTTTGATGGGAAGATGACGCTGCAAGCGCGAGACCTCATGGTAACAAGGAGTGGCGGGATCTTGGCGCTTGCCTGTACAAAAAGCAATACGCTACTCTGGGCCAGCATTGTTAACCCACTGATCACCAAGGAAGGCGTATCCCTTATGTTGTTGTCCCGGCTCCCCCCTCTGTTATCCGATTGGCCCGCGTTGTTGTCCGGCTCACCCTGTTGGCAGCTCCACGCAGATGCGTTGCAACCGACAGAGACTCCGCAGGCTGGCGGCTGGTTGGTGCTGTTTGGCAAGGGGCTGGGCGCATCCCATCTGGCGTGTTTGTCACCTTTGTTGGCTGCACAGGGGTTGGCGGCCACCCTCTATCCTCCCACCGAGGTGGCGGGCGTGCCGTTGCTGCTGCTTGGCTGCGATCGCTTCTCTGCCGAGCTGGTGGCCGAGCTCAAGAGCGGTGAGTGGGAGATCGATCTCTGCCATCTGCCAGCGTTACCTACCCTGAAGGAGCCCGGCCTGCTGGTGATGGATATGGACTCCACCGCGATCCGCATCGAGTGCATCGACGAGATTGCCCGGCTTGCCGGGGTCGGCGAGCAGGTGGCGGCAGTAACGGCCGCAGCCATGCAGGGCAAACTGGAGTTTGCCGACAGTCTGCGTAATCGGGTCGCGCTGCTTGAGGGGGCGCCGGTCACCATTCTCGACGAGGTGGCGGCATGGATGCCCTGGATGCCGGGCTTGCAGCTGATGGTCGATACCCTCAAAGGGGCGGGTTGGAAGGTGGCCATCGCCTCCGGCGGTTTTACCCGTTTTGCTGGCCAGTTGCAGCGCGAGCTGGGATTGGATGCCATCTTCGCCAACGAGCTGGCGGTGGAGGGGGGCCAGCTGACCGGCAAGGTGAGTGGGCGCATCGTCGATGCCAGCGTCAAGGCCGAGGTGTTGCAGCAGCTTGCTCAGGAGTACGGCATTGCTGCCGACCAGACCGTGGCCATCGGCGATGGTGCCAACGATCTCAAAATGATGGGGGTCGCGGGTCTTGGCATCGCCATTCACGCCAAGCCGCTGGTGCGGGCGCAGGCGGCGGCCACCCTCAATCATCACGATCTGGAGGGGGTGATCTGCCTGCTGGCGGCGCGGGCCTGCAGCGAGCAACGCTGGGACAAGCGCTGACAGTGTTTCAAGGAGGAAACCAATAAAAATGGAATTGTTGCAGCAGTCTCTGTTTATCCCCTGTGGTGGCCATCAATTGCATGTGCGCCACATCAAACCCCGGGTCGCCGTGCATGGCGAGCCGATCCTGATGGTGCATGGCGCCATCGAGAACGGGCGGATCTTCTATACCGAATCGGGCAAGGGGCTGGCCTGCTTTCTGGCCCGTCACGGCTATCAGGTCTATGTGGCTGATTTGCGGGGGCGGGGGCTCAGCACTCCGGCTATCGCCGAGCAGGCAGAGCACGGTCAGCATGAGCTGATTACCGAGGATCTGCCCGCCCTGCAGCGCTGGATTGCAGAGCGCCATCATGGTTTCAAGGTGCACTGGATGGCCCACTCCTGGGGCGGTGTCATCATGGCCTCGACCCTGGTGCGCTTCCCCGAGCTGGTGGAGCAGGTGGCCAGTCTGCTGTTTTTTGGCACCAAGCGCGGCGTGTCGGTGCACAATCCCGAGCGTTGGCTGAAGGTGGATCTGATCTGGAATCGGCTGGCTCCCTGGCTGGCTCGCCGCCGTGGTTTTCTGGCTGCTCGCACTCTGAAGATCGGTGCTGACGACGAGCCGCTGCGCTATCTGCAGGAGACCATCCCCTGGGTCAAGTGCGGCCCCTGGCAGGATCCTCACGACGGTTTTGCCTATGACGAGGCGGCGGCACGGGTCAACTGGCCACCGCTCTGGATGATTTCGGCCAAGGCGGACAAGGTGCTGGGCCACCCGACCGATGTGCGCCGCTTCAGCGACGAGATGGGTTCGGCCACGCGTCACACCCGATTGGGGAAGGACAACGGCAACCGCCTCGATTATGACCACATCAATATGCTGACCGCCCCGCAGGCCCAGGAGGATCACTTTCCCCAGATCCTCGACTGGCTGCTCAACCCGCAGGCAGCATGACAAAAAACAGGGCGCATTGAGCGCCCTGTTTCATTTTTGTCTGTTTCCGGATCATCAGTTCAGTGGTGGCGTGATGCCAAAGCGGAACAGGGTGGCCTGGGTGGTATCGGTCAGTTCGCCCACCCCCACCACGCTCCAGAGCTCCTCTTCCAGCTTGCGTGCCTTGTGGATGGCGAACTTGGCGATGTAGTCCAGCTCGTTGGCGATGAAGTTGGTGTCGGGCCGTCCGGTACGGGAGATGCCGACCAGCACCGAGTAGAACTCCCCCTGTTGCTGCGCCAGCTCGATGAACTGACGCTTCTCTTTGACATTGGCAAAGCTGCTGGCCAGCCGACTGCTGAAGATGGGCAGACCAGCCTTGGTCTGGATGCTGGCGATATAGACCTCGTCCTCTCTCGGTTTGTCCTCCCGCTCGATGGCTCGCAGCGGGTTCATCAGCAGCTCCTTGAGCAGCTCCCCCTGAAACAGCGGGTAGAGGTTCTCCTGCTCCGGTAGCTCGGCACAGGCTTGCAGCAGCCGCTGCAGACTGCGCGGTTGCAGAGACTTGCCGATAGAGGCCGGTTTGGGCGCGCCTTTCAGCTTGTTGACATAGACCGGCGAGTTGAACAAGTGGTGGGTGTAGATGTTGCGCAGTGCCCGCGCCAGCCCACGATAGCGGCGCTGCTCCTGCGCCGCCTTGAGCTTGTTCTGGTTGCTCTCGATAAGCAGACTGAAGAACTGGCGGCCGGTATGGCGATCCGAATCCCCTTCGATGCAGAGGTGCAGCACGGTGCGGGTCATGTTGAGACTGACCAGCCGGTAGGAGAGGCGCTGCAGATCCATGCTCTTGGAGAGCTCCTGCAAGCGGGGCAAGGCGATGGTCACCACATCGTTCTTCTCGCCGATAAAGGCATCTTCCAGCTCGATTTGCAGGCCGTGAGTGGAGATGTCGCGGGTCCAGCCGATCCAGGATTTGCCGTTGTGATGGATGGCGACCGCGGTCTTGTGGATGTAGCGCGACTCCTTGCGTAGCTGAACATAGTGCAGGGTCTCGATCTCGAACGGGGCAACCCCCTGCTCGTGACCAAAGCGTTGCAGCTCGTTGGCGTTGTTGCTGACCCCTTCCTGATGGAACTCTTCCCGCTGGGACTCCAGCCCGATCTCCTGCAGCAGGCCGCAGTAGCCGATCTGCTTGAGCCGCTCGAGCAGCAGGATATCTTGCAACTGCGGATTGTCCTGCCCCTGCAGTTGTCCCACATCCGCCTCGACCAGATCGCATGCCTCCAGCGTGAACTTGTAGACACGCCAGCTGGGGCGGCGTGAGCCCACCTGGAAGAAGAGGGCGGTGAGGCCACTCTGGCGCAGCTCCTCGGCGGTGGCGGAGAAGAAGTAGATGTGGCTGCGCACCGTGTGGGTAAAGCAGTAGATGATGGTCTCGGTGGTGGTGCCGGGGGCCGGGCAGAGCCGTTTCATCCGCTCTGCGCTGAAAAGCCCCGCGAGGGCATCACGGTTTTTCTCATCGCGCCAATACTCCAGCAGGTGCTGGTTGTTTTCCGTACGCAGGGCTATCTCGAGATTGGGGCTGTCGCCGGTGCCGAAGAAGAGCGGCATGCCGGTCATCCGCGGCAGGTAGAACTGCTCATACCCCTTGATGATGGCGGCGGAGAGCAGATAGTCGACGCTGACCCGATAGCGGATCTTGTTGGCATCGATAAAGTCGCTGAGGAAGGCGTCGAAGGCGGGCTGTTCGCCGGAGCGCACCAGTCGCAGCCAGTATTTCCCCTCTTTGCTCTCTTCGCCGAGGATCTGATAGCCGACCGGCTGATGCAGCACCGGATTGGGGGTGTCCCGCTCTAGTCCGGTAAAGAAGACCTCCACCTGGGCGCCGGTGTGATAGTTAGGCAGATAGGGTACCGAGACTCTCATGCCACCCAGCGAGAGATCGGAACTCTTGGCGAACAGCTTCTCCCCGTCCTGAAACTTGATCAGCACCGGCGAGCTGAAGTGCATCCGCTCCTGGCGGCGGCCATAGTAGCTGGCAAAGGCGATGGTGTTGACATCATATTGCCGGAAGGGGCTGGCCGGGGGAGACAGCTGACCATCCACGCGGGCGTTGTGGTGCTGTTTTTGCCACTGTTGCAGCGCCTCGTAGACACCGAGGGTATAAATATCGCGGTATAGATAGCACTGGGACTGGAACAGGGCAATCGCATCGGCGGGCATGAAGTGAGTGATGCCGTCGAACTCATGCACCAGGCACTCATCCTCCAGCTCATCGCGCATGTCGATGACCCTGCGGCAGGGGGAGCACTTGCGCTTGAGCTCCATCTTGATCAGAAAACGGCTGTTGCTGTTTTCCTCCTGAGTCATGCGGTTGAAGATCTCCTCGAAATCTTTCTCCCGCAGCAAGGGGACGAGTTGTTCAATCAGATGTTGCTGGTGTTCTGAATCCATTTGTTCCTGCCACGGAAAGTCACTTTTCCGATTCTGGGTTTGATCTGTCGGTCGCAAACAAGTATATCAAGCAGGAATTCATCCTGTCCCCGAGTTATCAATGGCCAAAAATAAAACTGCTTATGTTTGTTCCGAATGTGGTGCCGACTTCACACGCTGGCAAGGTCAATGCAGCGAGTGCAAGGAGTGGAATACCATCACCGAGGTGCGCCTCGGTTCGGTGAGCCCCGCTGGCAAGAGTGCCCGTTACACCGGTTATGCCGGCGCGGTCGGCAGTCAGGTACAGACACTGGCAGAGATCGCCACCACCGAAATCCCCCGTTTTACCTCAGGTTTCAAGGAGCTGGATCGGGTACTTGGTGGCGGTGTGGTGCCCGGCTCGGCCATTCTGATCGGCGGCAACCCGGGGGCGGGCAAGTCCACCCTGCTGCTGCAGACCATGTGTGGTCTCGCTGAACGGATGAAAACCCTCTATGTCACCGGCGAGGAGTCGCTCCAGCAAGTTGCGATGCGGGCCAACCGCCTTGGGCTGCCCACCGACAAGCTGCGGATGCTCTCCGAGACCAGCGTCGAGCAGATTTGCCTGATTGCCCAGCAGGAGCAGCCGCAGATCATGGTGATTGACTCCATTCAGGTGATGCATGTGGCGGATGTGCAATCGTCCCCCGGTTCAGTCTCACAGGTGCGCGAAGCGGCTGCACTGCTGACTCGCTACGCCAAGCAGAATCATGTGGCCATCTTCATGGTGGGCCATGTGACCAAGGATGGCAGTCTGGCGGGTCCCAAGGTGCTGGAGCACTGCATCGACTGCTCTGTGCTGCTTGATGGTGGCCATGACTCCCGTTTTCGGACTCTGCGTTCCCACAAGAACCGCTTTGGTGCGGTCAACGAGCTGGGGGTTTTTGCCATGACCGAGCAGGGGATGCGCGAGGTGAGCAACCCCTCCGCCATCTTCCTCAGCCGGGGGCAGGAGCAGGCGCCCGGTTCCATCGTCATGGTGATCTGGGAGGGCACCCGACCGCTGCTGGTGGAGTTGCAGGCGCTGGTGGACTACTCCCAGCTCTCCAACCCGCGCAGGGTGGCGGTGGGGATGGATCACAACAGGCTCGCCATGTTGCTGGCGGTGCTGCACCGTCACGGCGGGTTGCAGATGGCGGATCAGGATGTCTTCATCAACGTGGTTGGCGGGGTCAAGGTCGAGGAGACCAGTGCGGACTTGGCGCTGCTGCTGGCGATGGTCTCCAGCTTCCGGGATCAGGCGCTGCCCAAGGATCTGGTGGTATTCGGCGAAGTGGGTCTTTCCGGTGAAATTCGCCCTGTGCCATCCGGTCAGGAACGGTTGCAGGAGGCGGCCAAACACGGTTTTCGTCGCGCAATCGTGCCGCACGCCAATGCCCCCAAGCACCCCATCGAAGGGATGGAAGTGGTGCCGGTCAAGAAGCTGTCTGAGGCACTCGAGGCGCTGTAATCCCTCAGCATTGCAATCGAGACAACCGCACAACGAAAAAAGAGCGCCTCGGCGCTCTTTTTTATGGGCTGGAACCTGCTATCAGGGCTGGCTGTGTTCCAGATGCTCGCTCAGCAGTTGTTCCAGCTCGCGGTGGAGCAGCTCTTCGTCGCCGACGTTAAGCTCGATCATCCGCTTGAGATGGGTGGCGCTGTCGATATCGATGTGGTGGCAGTAGAAACCCAGCTTCTTGCTGGCTTCGTGGGTCAGCTCGACCTGCATTTTGATCTCGATATCGCTACCGCTCAGGATAAAGCTGAGCTGGTACTCCTTGTTGTCACGGCTCTCCCAGTCGTCGGGGCGGATCAGCAGGGCCCCCTGCAAGGAGACGTCGACAAGCTGGGTCTGCCACTTCTGTTCCCCCTGGGTGAGTTCTGCCATGGTCAAGTAGAGGATCCGTGCAAAACGGCGGCGCTCAGACATGCTCATCTCCTGTATGCAATAAGTGTGGACGCTAGGGTCATTGCTCTGAGTGTAATCCACCTTGGTTGCCAGTATCTTGAACTTGCTCCGAAAATGGCATTCAGGCTTGCTGTGTACTCAAGGATTCCACCACATGAAGCGCCTTGACCAGGCGATCTTCCTGTTTGAACCGCTCTTCCAGAACCGGACCCAACTCGTTGAGATCATCATCCAGTAGCAGCAATTGGGCCTCGTCGGCATCACTGTATTTGTCGTTGAACTCGAGGGCGAATTCAGTGCTGTTACGAATATGGGGATAGATGCGCTTGGCCAGCTCCAGTGTTTCGCCGCTGGCTTGCTCGAAGGCGGTGACGACGTGGTGGTAGATCTCGAAATGGCCTGCGCTGACATAGTCGACCAGGCGGTCGCAAAACTGATGCAGCTCTTCTGTTTTGGGCAGGCTGCGTTGCTTGGTCCGCGCCGGAGTGAGGCCTGCCAGCTGCATGTATCCGACCAGCAACGCTTGCCTTGCATCCAGCCAGTCGTCGATAGCCTTATGCTTGCCTGCCAGCGCCTGCTTGGTCTGTTCCAGTTTCGTCAACATAATCCCTATCCCTCCGTGGGGCAAAGGCTGGCCGATGGTTCGGTATTCCGAGCCGTTTGAGCAGTGACACAACCTATAACTAGGGAAAATCTGGGCAAGCGTCAATAGCCATGGGGGGATAATGTTAAGTGGCGAAGAAATAGTCAGCGGATTGTGTCTGCGTGCTAGCAGGTTTCAGGCCTGCCCACGGTTTTTCGCGTGTGGAATGTGACTATTTCCGCAGATCTTGATGAAAACCCCAGCGTTTGACGCGTTCGGCTCGATAAAGGCTTTGCCTGTGCGTTTTTTTTTGCATAGAGTGACCCAGCGCTAAATGCCCGATCATAAAGGAAATGTTATGAACAAAGCTCAACTTGTCGATGCGATTGCCGCCAAAGCAGATCTGAGCAAAGCTCAGGCCAAAGTGGCTCTGGAAGAGATCATCAATGGTATTACCCAGAGCTTGAAAGAAGGCGATGCTGTGCAACTGGTCGGTTTTGGCACCTTCAAGGTCACCCACCGCGCAGGCCGCACCGGTCGTAACCCGCAAACTGGTAAAGAGATCCAGATTGCTGCTGCCAACGTGCCTTCATTCGTGGCTGGCAAGGCTCTGAAAGACGCCGTCAAGTAAGTCCGAAAGTCTGTTTTGTCCAATGCCAGTCAGCTTGCTGACTGGCATTGTTTTTATGGGATTCTCCCATCCTTCCTATTAGTCCTTCCTGACTTTTCCTTCTGTCAACCTCGTTGCGGCTGAGGCCTTATGCCGTTTGCGGAGTGGATGGCAGCGGCCAGCTCCGCTCATAGGCCCAGGTAAAGACCATGATGTAGACGAGGTAGAAGGCGACGAAGCCGAGATCCAGCATCAGGGCGTCCCACACTCCCAAATCGAGCCAGAACATGACGTAGGGGAGGGAGAGCATCATAAAGCTCGCCTCATAGCCAAACGCGTGCAGGAAGCGGTCCAGTGGTCGCTTGTTGGTGCGCCCGCACAGTTTGAGTAACCCCTTGTCGAACAACAGGTTCCAGCCGTAGGTCCAGGCGGTGGCGACGATGGAGAAGAAGATGGCCAGCGAACCGACCTCGGCGACGCCCTGACCGAACAGCTGGCTGATCAGCGGTGCGACCAGTGCCAGCCCGATGCCTTCGTAGAGAACCAGATAACGAAGTCGATCCGGGGTGGTGCGTAGTTGGGTACTACTCATGGGTGATGTGCCTCCTGTGGGAGGCGCATTCTAATCAGGGAGTGGTTAAAAGAGAAGCATCGGCCCGTCATGACTGGCGTTGAGGGGCATGATGATGCCCCCTCTTTACGATACGTCTCTATTGCCAATTTGGGCGTTAGCCCTGAGTGGTCAAGTCTGCGACTCAGGCGTCGGTTGGCGTGACCTGGGTCAGCATGGCAAAGCCCTCTTCCACTTGTGTGAGCTCTACCTTGACCTCCCCCAACTCGGCGAGCGAGGCAACATGGGTGCCACCACAGGGAATGGTCACCTCCTGGCCTTCCAGCATGCAGTGCCAGTAACGGGAATCGATGATCGCCTCGCCAGCGCGGCTGCGGCGGATTTCGCTCCCGGCTGCGATCCAGTCGGCCAGTTGCCGGTTGACCTGCTCTTCAATCAGCGCCAGATCCGCCAGCAGCGCTTCGCTGTTGACCCCCTTCTTGCGCAGGCTCTTGCCGATGCGGTACTGCTCCCGCGAACCGCAAGGCTCGACTCGTGAACTCTGGATGGCGAGACGGTCGAAATCGGGTTGGCCCAGTGCATCGCGCTCACTCACTTCTTTGCGCCAGTAAGGAGTGAGAGTTCGGTTTAGAGCGAGGGCAGCCAGATGGCAGCCGCTGTGGCCCAGACTCAGAGCGTGGCGGGCAGTGCTATCTACTTGCAATTCGACCTGGCTGCCAACGGCCAGCTCATGGTCACCGGTCAGCGGATGGACCACCACGAAACTCCACCCCTCTGCGCCCCGTTTGACCGGAATCGCAGTATCGACAAACAGCTCGCCATCCGGGCTGATGGCCCCCATCCGGCAAGGGCCAATGGCGGCTTCGCCCCCTTCCCAGCGAACATGGCCCATATCGCCCGGCTGATCGGGCCAGAGATGGCTTTGGGGATGAAAGGGGGTGAGGTCGGTGACCAGCAGCGTGGTTTCACCGCGCTGGCAGCAGACCACGCTGGCCTGCTCTTGATGATGGCCCAGTACGAAGCTGGCTCGGGTATGTTCCATGGCAAGGCTCCCGCAACGATAAATGAGAAGAGAAAGCGGCAGCATACGCCAAAGTGCGAAAGGGCTCATTAACCAGTGTTAATGAGCCCCTCTTCTCGGTTTTACGGTTCGCTAGATCATGGCAACCAGCAGATAGGCGTTGAGCCCGATCACCAGCGCAACGATAAGGCGTCCTACCGCCTGGGTGACGGGGTGGTTACGATGTTGCCCCATCAGTGCCCGATCGCCGGTCAGCATCAACAGCGGGATCAGGGCCAGCGCGATGCCAAAGCTCAGGATCACCTGACTCAGCACCAGAATTTCGGTGGTGTTGAGCCCCATGGCGATCACCACGAAGGCGGGAGCCATGGTGATGGCGCGTCGCAGCCAGAGCGGGATGGTAAAGCGGACAAAACCCTGCATCACCACTTGCCCGGCCAGGGTCCCTACCACGGTAGAGCTGATGCCGGAGGCGACCAGCGAGAGGCCAAACAAGGTGGCGGCAGCCTGACCCAGCAGCGGAGTGAGGGTCTGGTAGGCGGATTCCAGCTCCGCCACCTGCTGGTGGCCCGAGCTGTGGAACGCAGCGGCCGCCATCGCCATCATCGCCAGATTGACGAAGCCGGCGATGGTCATGGCAATCGCCACATCGACCCGGGTGGTGTGCAGCCGCTGGCTGACCGAGCCCTGATCCTGCGTGTGCTGGGTCAGTGCTGAGTGCAAGTAGATAACGTGGGGCATCACGGTGGCACCGAGCACACCGGCAGCCAGATAGACGGCATCGCTGTTGGGCAGACCGGGGAAGAGGGCGCCCTCCAGCAGGCTGGGCAGATGGGGGCGGGAGAAGATCAGCTCGACGATGTAGGCCGCCGCGACAAACAACAGCAGGCCACCGACTACGAACTCCAGCGGTTTCTGACCACGGGATTGCAGCATCAGGATCCCCCAGGTCACTACGGCGGTGATACAGGCTCCTTCAAGCAAGGTCACGCCAAGCAACAGCTTGAAGCCGACTGCGGCGCCGATAAATTCGGCGAGATCGGTGGCCATGGCGATGATCTCTGCCTGCACCCAGTAGGCCCAGACCGCCGGTTTTGGCAGTCGGTCGCGGATGTGCTCCGCCAGATTCTTGCCGGTGACGATACCGAGTTTGGCCGAGAGGGTTTGCACCAGCATTGCCATCAAGTTTGCCCATACCACTACCCAGAGCAGTTGGTAGCCAAAGGTAGAGCCCGCCTGAATATTGGTGGCGAAGTTGCCCGGGTCGATATAGCCGATGGCGGCGATAAAGGCAGGCCCGAGCAGGGTCAGCTTGAATTTGCGGGCTGGAATCGTAGTCGTTAGTGCGGGTTGCATGGCATCACCCTCCATAAGGATATGGAGAGAGAATAGATCTAAATGATAATTGTTATCAATTGTTGTTTCTGATGATTTCCATCGGGAAAAACATTTAAGGCAGTCAGTTGCAGTGAGGGATGTGATTTCGTACAATATGCCGCCCTAGAAAAGCAGCGACTAAACACCTTTATGTTCCTTGCCTCCGAGGTCTGGCTGCACCTGGGCGGAGGCTGAATTAATCCGTAAGGAGCTAAAATGCGTCATTACGAAATCGTCTTCATGGTTCATCCGGACCAGAGCGAGCAAGTTCCCGGCATGATCGAGCGTTACACCGGCGCCATCACCACCTCCGGTGGTACCATTCATCGCCTGGAAGATTGGGGCCGTCGTCAGCTGGCTTACCCGATCGACAAACTGCACAAAGCCCACTACGTTCTGATGAACGTAGAAGCAGAGCAAGCCGTTATCGATGAGCTGGAAACCAACTTCCGCTTCAACGATGCCGTTATCCGCAACATGATCATGCGCACCAAGCACGCCGTGACTGAAGTTTCTCCGATGGCCAAGGCCAAAGAAGAGCGCTTCACCCGTCGTGACGACGAGCGCCGCGAAGAAGCTACTGAAGCTGCTTCCGAAGAGTAATTCTGGATCACTGACTAGAGGATAAAGGCCATGGCACGTTATTTCCGTCGTCGTAAGTTCTGCCGCTTCACCGCCGAGAACGTTACCGAGATCGACTACAAAGATATCGTTACTCTGAAAAACTACATCACTGAATCTGGCAAGATCGTACCGAGCCGTATCACCGGTACCCGCGCCAAGTATCAGCGTCAGCTGGCACGCGCCATCAAGCGTGCTCGTTACCTGGCTCTGCTGCCGTACACCGATCTGCACAACAAGTAAGAATCGGCCCGGCACTTAAGCCTAACTCAACGAAATTTATAGAGGAAAGGTAATGCAAGTTATCCTGCTCGACAAAATCGCCAAACTGGGCGGTCTGGGTGACCAAGTTTCCGTGAAATCTGGTTATGCCCGTAACTACCTGATCCCGCAAGGCAAAGCTGTTATGGCCACCAAGGCCAACATCGAAGCTTTCGGTGCTCGTCGCGCTGAGCTGGAAGCCAAACTGGCTGCCAACAAAGCTGCTGCTGAAGAGCGTGCTGCCAAGCTGGCCGAACTGGCTACCGTGGTTATCGCTTCCAAGTCTGGCGACGAAGGCAAGCTGTTCGGTTCCATCGGTACCCGTGACGTGGCTGAAGCCATCACTGCTGCCGGCGTAGCCGTTGCCAAGAGCGAAGTCCGCATGGGCAACGTTCTGCGTAACACCGGTGACTACGAAGTTGCTGTTCAGCTGCACGCTGACGTTAAAGCAACCGTACAGATCCAGGTTGTTGCCCTGTAATAGCTATTCGCTTTTGCAGAAAAAACCCGCGCTTTTGCGCGGGTTTTTTATTTTCCGGCCCGGGGGTAGAGTGAAGGTCTGTTCCACTGGAGGAGATCCTTATGGCTTGGGTAGAAGGTCGCGTCATCGAACGCATCGAATGGACACCCACTCTGTTCTCCCTGCGAGTAGCGGCCGAGCTGGCTCCCTACAAGGCAGGCCAATTCACCAAGCTGGCCCTCGAGCAGGGTGATCGCCGCATTCAGCGCGCCTACTCCTTCGTCAATCCCCCCTCTGCGCCATATCACGAGTTCTATCTGGTCGAGATCCCGAGCGGTGAGCTGACTCCGTCCCTCGGCTCACTGCAAGCAGGTGACACCCTGCTGGTGCAATCCCAGGCCACCGGCTTTCTGACGCTGGATGAGGTGCCCGCCGGGCGTGATCTCTGGCTGCTCTCGACCGGCACTGCCATCGGCCCCTTCCTCTCCATGCTGGCCGAGGGTGAGGCGTTCAACCGTTTCGAGAATTTGGTGCTGGTGCACGGGGTACGTAAAGGCGAGGAGCTGAGCTATCAGGATTTGATCGCCAGCTTTGCCGAGCAATATGGCGAGCGCTTTAGCTATGTCCCCTTTGTCAGCCGCGAGCCCTGGCCCGATGCAATAGCAGGGCGGATCCCGGCGGCGATTGCCAATGGTCAGTTGCAGGATCGAGTGGGGTTGGAGTTCTCACCCGAGCTGAGTCAGGTACTGATCTGCGGCAATCCGGAGATGGTGAAAGAGACCCAGCAGACCTTGCTGGCGCTGGGGTTGGCCAAGAATCTGCGGCGGGCGCCGGGCAATATCAGTGCGGAGAATTATTGGTAAAAAATCAGCACAGGGGCGCCAGGCCCCTGCTGCATCAGGAGAGGGCGTTCAGTTCTTCTTGCCGTTGCCCTTGTTTTTATCTTTCTGTTTGTCGTGACCTTGCCCGGGGTTATTGCCGCTGTGGATACTGCGGTTGTAGTGATCCCGGTACTTGCCATCCATCTTGTCGCAGTTGAGTTTGATCCGGCTGTCGCCAATGCCAAGATCCAGACAGTTGTCCTGCCACCAGTCGTACTCTTTGTCATCCCAGTCGAGATTGATCTTGATGTCATCACCGGAGATCTTGATGCTATCGCCATTTTTGCTTGGCGGTGCCGCAACCGCGATGCCATGTGCCATCAGCAGGGAGAGCCATAGGGCGCCACGCTGGATAACGGGGTTGTGTTTGGCTTGGGTCATCGCAAGGGTACTCCTGTCGTTATTGGCCACTCTGCGAGTTGGCAGGGATCTGGTTGGTTTGCGGCGGCTGGTTGCGGTTCTCTTCATCTTCCAGATTGAATTTGACCGCCCTGCAGTCGGCCGGGGCGGTTTCGCCGACCCCCAAGTCGAGGCAGTCGTTCTGGGTCCAGCCGAACTGCTTGTCATCCCAGTCCAGGTTGAATTTAAGCTCATCGACGGAGAATTCGGAGCCACTGCTCTCTTGATATTGCTGTGTCGCTGCGGCGCTGCCGGTAACCAGAAGAAGGGAGAGTAGCAAAGTGGTCTTACTGTTCATGATGGCCTCGGATAATTGCAACGGTGGATGAGTGTACAGACCGGAGCTGAACCCGGGCGGAACTGTTCCCCATCTCACCACATGATCAAGTCAGGGAGGGATTGTATCGCTTTTCTGCTGCCGATTTGTCCGTTTTGGTCGCACTCTGGGCAGCTGGTTGCCAATCTGAAGGAATTCAGTCATTTGCCCTTCTCTGGGCGAGTCTGGCGACTATAATCGGCAGCCAACTTTTCCTGCACAGCACACCCCTTCATCATGACCACACAGGACTCATCTACATTGCGCTACCCCAAGGGGTGGTTTGCTCTGACGACGGTATACAGTTTCACCGGGTTGGCCATTCTGGCTTCCATTATCTTCTCCCTGCTGCTGTTCCTCTCCATCGATGACAACCCGCTGATGAAGTGGCTGTTCGGCGGCTTGGCCATCATCTTCGAATTGGGCAAGTTCTACGTCTGGTACGAGTACGGCGAGCGCAAGGCGCGCCGGGATCTGAGTGGTGCCTTCTGGTCGTTGCTGTTCTACAGCGTGCTGGCGGCCATCTCCATCGGTGGCAGTATCGGCGGTATCAACAGTGCCACCAATACGGTGCTGAGCCAGCAGGCGCGCCATGAACGGGAGATCGCCCGTTTTGACGAACAGATCGCCAGCATCGAGCGGCAGATCCAGCTAAACGAAGAGGCGGCCCGCAAATATATCGAGCTGGAGCGTATCTCCAGCGGTGTCTCTTCCCTGCAGCACGCCAACACCAAGCTGCGTTTGCAGCAGGATGAGCTGCGTCAGCAGCGCGATGCCAAGCCGGTCAACGAACAATCCTCCATGTTGGGGCTGATGAGCAGTCTGGCGGACGGGGTGGGGATGAGCATCAGTCAGGTGCAGTTCCTGCTGGTCTGCTTCCTCTCGGTGCTGCTCGACGTGTTCGGTGCCTTTTTCGTCAGTCTGATCGGCGAGGAGAACCGCTTTCGCCGGATGTGGCGCTGGCAGCAGGATCAAGCTCGCAGAGAGGCGCAGGAGGCGTTGGCGATGGCAGCCCAGCCAGAGCCCATCATGCCCCCCGAGCCGGCCCCCGAAGTGCTGGCACAGGTGCGCGGTGCGCTGGTGAGCGGTGAGCTCAAGTGCAGCAAGCGCTCGGTGGCACAGGCGCTGTCACTCTCGCTGGAGGAGGTGGATCGGGTGTTCCACCATCTGCTGTCGCAAGGGGTGTTGGGGCAGGGGAGCAATCGCCACTACTACCTCAATCCGGCGCTGGAGCAGCAAGCCGGATAGTGAGAAGGCCACCGAAACTCGGTGGCCTTTTTCGTTATCGAGTGGCTGTTGCACTCAGTGAGTCAGCACCATCATCAGGCTGAGGAAGGCGGCCAGTCCGCCACCGATGCCGATGATCCAGTAAAACCCCTTGGCCCCCTGTTTGAGCGGGATGCGGAAGTAGAGCAGAAACGCCCACCACCCCAGTGCCAGCAACAGAGGAATAAGAAACATTCGAGCCATGGTGCCCTCGCTGTTATTCTGTTGACCCTTGATCAATCAACAGGATGGATTGTGCAATGACGCAACTACAGATTACCGCATTCGGTGACCCCTCGGTACTCAAGCTCAACCCTTCCCTCGATAAGGTGCCAGCCGATGGCGAAGTGCGGGTACGCATCTGCTTTGCGGGGGTCAATCCCATCGATGCCAAAACCCGCGCCGGTCTTGGCTGGGCGGCGGCCCAGAACAAGGACAAGCTGCCTTGGACGCCGGGTTATGACATCTCCGGCGTGGTGGAGAAGGTGGGCCCCGGTGTGACCTCGCTGGTCGGGGGGGAGCGGGTGTGCGGTATGGTTGGGTTTCCCCTCACCGCCGGTGGCTACGGGGAGTCTGTGGTGGCAAGCGAGAGCGAGCTGGTCAAGCTCGACGGGGTGAGCCTGCTGCAGGGGGCTGCGCTGCCGCTGGCCGGTCTCACCGCCTGGCAGGGGCTGCTTGAGCACGGCGGCCTCCAGAGCGGTCAGCGGGTATTGATCCTCGCCGGTGCCGGTGGTGTCGGCCATCTGGCGGTGCAGTTTGCCAGCGCCTATGGCGCCGAGGTGGTGGCTACCGCCAGCCCCGACAACCATGGTTTCCTGCACGCTCTGGGGGCGCGCTGGATGGTGGATTACCACGACGCAAACTGGCCAGCACGGGTGGTGACAGAGGCCGGCCAGGTCGATCTGGTACTGGATCTGGTGGGCGGTGAGAGCGGCAAGGCGGCGTTGGCCTGTGTCAAGCCGGGTGGCCGTCTGGTGACGGTGCCCACCATTACCGCCCAGCAGATCAAGGATGCTGGGGTTGCGGCGGGTATCGAGGTGGTCGGCATGCTGGTTCACCCTGACCAGAAGCAGCTGGGGCAGATGTTGATGCTGCTGCGTCAGGGGGAGGTGAAGGTCACCCTCGCCGGTGAATTCCCCCTGGCCGAGGGGGCGCTGGCCCATCAGGCCGTCGAAGGGGGTCATGTGCGCGGCAAGCTGCTGCTGCGGATGCCTGCGGCCGACGGCTATCCCGGATGAGCGAGATGATGGAGATGGCACATGGTGTGGCTGTTATTGAGCGCCTCGTGTCCTTGCCTGGGTGGTGGGGACGCGCATCATGAATGAGTTAATGGAGATGGGGCTGGGGTGGCTCTTTTTAAGCGCCTTTACCTCCGCCACCCTTCTGCCCGGCAGCTCCGAAGTGCTGCTGGGGGCCATGGCGGCCAAGGGGGAGTGGAGCATGGCGAGCCTGCTGCTGTGGGCGACGCTGGGCAATACCCTCGGCTCCATGACCACCTGGTGGCTCGGCTGGCTCGCCACCTTCAAGAAAAAACCGGAAGATTTTCAAGGCCGTGGGGAACAAAAAGCCTTAGGCTGGCTCAAACAACATGGTCACTGGTGTCTGCTGCTTGCCTGGACGCCGGTGGTCGGTGATGGTCTCTGTCTGTTGGCCGGTTGGCTGCGCCTCTCCTTCTGGCGCTCTCTCATTCTGATCGGGCTCGGCAAATTGTTCCGTTATGCCCTGGTTTTTCTGCTGGCCAGTCACATTTTCTAGCCTGTTTTTGTCACTCACGAGGTTACCGTGAACAAAGTCATACCTTTAACGATTCTGCTGGGCTTCACCCTGCCGGTGCTGGCGGCACCGACCCTGATCGCCGAACAGGGCAAGGAGGAGGGCAAGCTCGCCATCCCCTACCAGATGTACAAGCTGGACAACGGCCTGACCGTGATCCTGGCCCCCGACCGCTCCGATCCGCTGGTACACCTCGATGTGACCTATCACGTCGGTTCATCCCGCGAGACGGTCGGCAAGTCCGGTTTCGCCCACTTCTTTGAGCACATGATGTTCCAGGGCTCGAAACACGTCGGTGATCAGGAGCATATGCGGATCATCAACGAGGCCGGTGGCGACATGAACGGCACCACCAACAAGGACCGCACCAACTACTACGAGACTGTGCCTGCCAACCAGCTGGAAAAAGTGCTCTGGCTGGAGGCGGATCGGATGGGCTTCCTGCTCGATGCGGTGAGCCAGAAGAAGTTCGAGATCCAGCGCGCCACCGTCAAGAACGAGCGGGCCCAGCGGGTCGATAACCAGCCGTACGGGCTGGTGAGCGAGAAGGTGGGGGAGGCGCTCTATCCGCGTACTCACCCCTACTCCTGGCAGCCCATCGGTTACGTGGAAGATCTCGACCGGGTCGATGTGAACGACCTCAAGCAGTTCTTCCTGCGCTGGTATGGCCCCAACAACGCCACCCTGACTCTGGGCGGCGACTTTGACAGCAAGCAGGCCCTCGAATGGATCGAGAAGTACTTCGGCTCCATCCCGCGCGGCCCGGGCGTGGCCGAGCCGACGCCAAAGCCGGTGACCCTGCCCGAGACCCGCTACGTGACGCTGCAGGACAAGGTACACCTGCCGCTGCTCTATATCAGCTACCCCACCGTATCCCTTGGTGACCCGCAGGAGCCTGCGCTCGACATGTTTGCCGACGTACTCGGCGGTTCCGCCAGCTCCATGCTCTACCAATCGCTGGTGAAAACCGGCAAGGCGATCGATGTGGGGGCGTCCCACTACTGCGAAGAGCTGGCCTGTACCCTGACCGTCTACGCCTACCCCAATCCGTCGCAGGATGGCAGCCTCAAGACCCTCAAGGGGGAGGTGGACAAGGTGATCGGCGAGTTCGCCCAGCGCGGCCTCAAGCCGGAAGATCTGGAGAAGGCGATCGCCAAGTACCGTGCCTCCGCCATCTGGGGTCTGGACAGCGTATCCGGCAAGGTGAGCCAGCTCGCAATGGGTCAGGTGTTTGCCCAGGATCCCAACTATGTGTTCAAGACCCTCGATGCCATCGGCAAGGTGACACCGGAGCAGGTGAAGGCTGCCTACGACAAGTTCATCGCCGACAAGCCGGCGGTGGTGCTGAGCGTGGTGCCCAAGGGCAAGACAGAGTGGCAGGTTGCCACCCCGAACTTTACCCCCGCCAAGCGCGAGCTGCCGGATTACAGCAAGCATGACGAGGCGCTGGCCGAACGACCGGTAAAAGACAATTTCGATCGCAGCGTGCAGCCCAAGGCGAGCGAGGCGGTGAGCGTCAAGGTGCCCGCCATCTGGCACGGCAAGCTCGACAAGAACATCGAGATCATCGGCACCAAGAGTGACGAGATCCCCGCCGTCTCCATCATGATTGCCCTGCCGGGCGGCATTCGTGCCGAAGATAAGGGGCAACTTGGGCTGGCCAATCTGACCGCCGCCATGATGGGGCAGGGCACGGTGCGCCTGACCGAGGCTCAGCTTAGCGACGAGCTGCAAAAGCTGGGATCTTCTATCGATGTATCCAGCGCCCAGTACAACAACCTCATCACCGTCAGCTCGCTGGCGGACAAGTTGCCCCAGACCCTGGCGCTGGTGCGCGAGGTGCTGGAGCGCCCGGGCATGCGGGAGGCGGACTTCGAACGGGTCAAGGCGCAGCTGCTGCAAGGGATGCAACAGGCCCAGCAGCAACCCGAGTGGCTGGCCGGGCAGGCGTTCCGCGAACTGGTCTACGGCAAGCAGAACCGCCTCGGTCAACCTACCGATGGGGTAGCGGCCGATGTGGCCAAGCTGACCCTGGCGGACGTGAAGCACTTCTATCAGGCCTACTACAACCCCACCAACGCCAAAGTGGTGGTGGTCGGTGATGTGGACCAGAAGCAGATCGAGGAGCAACTTGGCTTCCTGACCGAGTGGAAGGGAGCCACGCCGACTCTGGGAGATCTCAAGCTCAAGGGTGAGCAGGCCAAGCCGGGCATCTATCTGGTCGACAAGCCGGGGGCGCCCCAGTCGGTGATCCGCATCGGTCGTCGTGCCATGCCGTTCGATACCACGGGGGATTACTTCACCGCCGGGCTGATGAACTTCAATCTGGGTGGCAACTTCAACAGCCGCATCAACCTCAACCTGCGCGAAGACAAGGGCTACACCTACGGCGCCAGCTCGGGTTTCTCCGCCAACCGCGAGGTGGGCACCTTCGCCACCGGCGCCAATGTGCGGGCCGATGCGACTGTGGATGCCATTCGCCAGTTCCTCAAGGAGATGGACAACTACCGCAAGAGCGGCCCGACCCCGGTCGAGCTGGCCTATATGCGCAGCGCGGTCTCCCAGCAGGATGCCCTCTCCTACGAGACCTTGGGCCAGAAGGCGGGGTTCCTGCTGCAGATGGTGATGTATGACCTGAAGCCGGACTATGTGCAGGCCCAGAACAACCTGATCAAGACGGTGTCGCCCGAGGCGCTGAAGGCCAGTGCCGCCCGTTGGCTCAATCCGGCCGACATGGTGATCGTGGTGGTGGGAGACAAGCAAAAGCTTGAAAAACCCCTGAAGGAGCTTCATCTTCCCATCTATCCGCTGCAGTTGCCGTAACTGACGCTTTATAAAAATCAAGAGCCGCCCCGGATGGGGCGGCCTCACATGAGCCGTGAATATGACTACAACAAGCTTGTCGCTCACCGAGTTGCTGAATGCGTTGGGATCACCGGAGCGCCTCACCGCGCTCAAGGGGATCCGGCGCGGGATCGAACGTGAATGCCTGCGCATCACGCCGGATGGCCGACTCGCACAGAGTGACCATCCACGGGCGCTGGGCTCGGCCCTGACCCATCCCAATATCACCACCGACTACTCGGAGAGCCTGCTGGAGTTCATTACCCCGGCTACCGACTCCATCGACAGCCTGATGGAGCAGCTCGGCGACATCCATCACCATGTGATTCAGCATCTGGGTGACGAGCGGATTTGGCCGCTCTCCATGCCCTGCTTCGTCGGCGGGGAAGAGAGCATCCGGCTGGCCCAGTACGGCAGCTCCAATATCGGCAAGATGAAGACCCTCTACCGTCAGGGTTTGAAGAACCGCTACGGTAGCCTGATGCAGGTGATCGCCGGGGTGCACTTCAACTTCTCCATGCCCGACAGCTTCTGGAGCGAGTGGCAGGATCTGGTGTGCGAAGGGTGCTGCAGCCAGCGCTTTATCTCCGACAAGTACATGGGGCTCATTCGCAACGTCTACCGCTTCGGCTGGCTGGTGCCCTATCTGTTCGGCGCCTCCCCGGCCATCTGCGAATCCTTCCTCAAAGGGCGCAAGAGCAACCTGCCGTTCGAGAAGACCGGCAAGGGCACCCTCTATCTGCCTTACGCCACCGCGCTGCGTCTCTCCGATCTTGGCTATACCAACAGCGCCCAGGCTGGGCTCAAGATCAGCCACGACAATCTGCCTGCCTATGTCAGCAGCCTGCGCCGCGCCATCAACACCCACAATCCCGACTTTGCCAAGATCGGGGTCAAGGTGGATGGGGAGTATCGTCAGCTCAACGACAACGTGTTGCAGCTGGAGAATGAGCTCTACGCCCCGATCCGCCCCAAGCGCACCCCGCGCAGTGGCGAGAAGCCCTCGGATGCGCTGGATCAGCGCGGCATCGAATACATTGAGCTGCGCACCGTGGACGTCAACCCCTTCACCCCGCTCGGTATCGATGCGGATCAGATCCGCTTCTTCGATCTGTTCCTGGTCTGGTGCCTGCTGCGCCCCTCTCCGGTGCTGAGTGACGAGGAGATTGCTCGCAACCGCCGCAACCAGAACAAGGTGGTGCTGGAAGGGCGTCGTCCCGGCCTGACGCTGGAAGATGAGCAGGGCAATGCCATTGGCCTCAAAGAGTACGGCCTCAAACTGTTCGACGAGCTGGCTCAGGTGGCTGATCTGCTGGATCGCTGCTGCGGCCGCAACCGCTATCGCGAGACGCTGGCGATGCATCGCGAGAAGCTGCTCAACCCCGAGCTCACCTACTCCGCCCGCATGCTCAAGGAGCTGCTGGAGAGCGGCAAGGACAACGGCTGCTACGGTGACAAGCTGGCGACCCGCTATCGCGAGGAGCTGCTGGCAGGGGAGCTGCAGTACTGGGATGAGGCCTACTTTGCCGGTGAGGCGAAGGATTCGCTGGCCAAGCAGCGGGAACGCGAGCGCAGCGATAGCCTGTCGTTCGATGACTTCCTGGCCGACTACTTCGGTACCAGTACCACCACGGCCTGAAGGCGGGTTCGTACCAACCAAAGTGCCAACAAAAAGCCGCTCGAGTGAGCGGCTTTTTGATTTCTCTGAACCTGAGCGATATCAGACGTGGTTATACATGGCCTCGATTTCGCTCTGGTACTTGGCTTCGATGATCTTGCGGCGCAGCTTCATGGTGGGGGTCAGCTCACCCAGCTCCATGGAGAAGGCGCTCGGCAGCAGGGTGAACTTCTTCACCTGCTCGAACTTGGCCAGCTCTTTTTGCAAGTCGGCGATGCGGGCTTCGAAAAACTCCATCACCCGGGAGTGGCGCAGCAGCTCGGTCTTGCACTGATACTGCAGGTTGATGGAGCGGGCGTACTCCTCCAGCGACTCGAAGCAGGGGACGATCAGCGCCGAGACGAAGTGGCGGGCATCGGCGACGATGGCGATCTGCTCGATAAAGCGATCCTTGCCGATGGTCCCTTCCACCAGTTGCGGGGCCACGTACTTGCCGTTGGAGGTCTTCATCAGCTCCTTGAGGCGCTCGGTGAAGTAGATATTGCCCTGGTTGTCGAGCTCACCGGCATCGCCGGTACGCAGGAAGCCATCCTCGGTCATCACTTCTGCGGTGGCGTCCGGCTTGTTGTAGTAGCCGCGCATCACGGTGGGGGAGCGCACCAACAACTCGTTGTTCTCACCCAGCTTCACTTCGATGCCGTTCAGTGCTGTGCCGATGGAGCCGAGTTTGAACTGGCTGTCTTCATAGCAGCAGACGGTGGCGGTGGTCTCGGTCATGCCGTAGCCGTACTTGAGATTGAGCCCCATCGCCTGGAAGAAGAGGTTCACATCGTCAGCCAGACGGGCGCCCGCCACCGGCAGGAAGCGGGTGCGGCCACCAAAGCGGGCACGCAGCTTGCGAAACACCAGTCGCTCCGCCAGCCAGAGCTGGGCATAGAGCAGCGGGGAGGCGGACTTGCCCGCCTGACGGGTGGCAACCATCAGCTTGCCGACCTTGGTCGCCCAGCCAAACAGGGCGCGACGCAGGGCCGGCGCCTGGGCCACCTTGGCCTGGATCATGGCGTAGGCCTTCTCGTAGAGGCGCGGCACGGCGCACATCACGGTCGGTTGCACTTCGCCAATCACATCCATCACTTTCTGCGGGTCGCGGATATAGACGTTCTCGCCACCGCAGTAGAGCACGTAGAAACTCCAGACCCGCTCGAACACATGGCTGAGCGGCAGCATGCAGAGCGACACATCCTGCGGATTGAGGTCGAGGCGGCTGTTGTGCATCTCGAAACAGGCGGCAACGTTGGCAAAATCGAGCATCACCCCCTTGGGTTCGCCGGTAGTGCCGGAGGTGTAGATCAGGGTCAGCAGGTCGTCCATCCGGTACTGACTCTCGCGCTCGTGCAGCACCTGTTCGCTGGGCTGATGGTTGCCGGAGACCAGAAACTCCTGGAAGTGGCTCGCTTGCGGGCAGCCGCGCAGATTGACGTTGCCATCGAGGGCGACGATCTGGCGGATGTCGCCATCCTTTAACAAGTTGAGCGCCTGATCGAACTGGGGCTGTTCACCGACGAACAGCAGGCCGATGTTGGCATCGCGCACGATATAGCGCAGCTGTTCGAGGGTGCTGGTGGGGTAGATAGGGACACTGACGCCGCGGGCGGCAAGGATGCCGAGATCGGCCTGGGTCCACTCCGGCATGTTGCGGGCGTAGATGCCGACCATTTCGGTTGGCTGGTGGCCGGCGCGGATCAGCGCCTGTGCGCAGTAGTCCATGGCCTGGCCCAGAGTACGCCAGCCGATGGCGCGCCACTGGCCATCTTGCTGAACCCGCAGGGCAGCCTTGTTGCCAAGCTGGGCAATACGTTCACGCATCAGTCGAACCAGATGAAGCTTCGGCATCAGTCAAACATCCTTTAATTACAGTTGTACGCCCGCGAGGGCACTAAAAATCGGGCTAGAGTTTAAACTCCAACATTACAGCTTACAAGTGTTCGCCGTTTGTCTTGGATCACAAAGAGTGCAAATAGCTACGCCTTCGGGCAGGCTGGCCGATACTGCAAGGGAGTGCAAAGAGGGTTAACGATATGAATCTGTGGGTGAAAGGGGCGTTGGCCGCAGTCGGGCTCATGGTGGTGGGTGGCGGTGCAGCCTGGTTCTTTTTTGGCAAGGGGGCACAGGGGCCCGCCAATCCCTGGTATCAGGGGGCCGAGGGGTATCATCAGGCCCAGCAACAGGCGCTGACGTTGGGTTATCCGCTGCTCTATGTGCTGGAGACCCCCAAGTGCCGCCGCTGCGGCGATCTGGAGAAGAAATTCTGGCAGAGCAAGGAGATGGCAGGCCCGCTCGATCGGTTGGTGAAGGTGCGGCTCAACCCGGGCAAGGGGAATGGCAGCGAGCAGATCCTGCGCCGCTTTCCCAAGGTCGCCACACCGCCCGGTATCTATATCCAGCAGCCGGGTCAGCCCCTTAGACCCATCAAGGTCGTGGTGGATATCGACCAGATCTGGATGCCGGGAAAAACCTGGCTGCGGGGCTTCTATATGCCGCTCTCTGCCGCCGGATTCGAGGCGGTGGTGCACACTACCCTCTCCTTGCAGGACCCCGCGCTGGATAACGCCCCCCTCGATTGAGGGGGCCAAGACGCCTGAGCACGGCGAATTGGCTGGATCAGCCGAAATCGAATAGCCGCGACATCAATACCGCATCTTCCCGATCGTTGCCGGTGCCGTAGTAATCGGCGCGGCGGCAATATTCGGCAAAACCGGCGCTCTCGTAGAGGTTGATGGCGGTCTGGTTACCGGCCCGCACCTCGAGAAACCAGGCCTCTGCGCCGGCTTGCTTGCTGCGCGCCAGATAGGCCTGCAATAGCGCCCGTCCCAACCCCTTGCCCTGATACGCCGGATGCACGCAGATGTTCATCAGCGAGCTGTCACCGGCCACCAGATCCGAGATATAGAAGCCCGCCGGGCGGCCATCGACCAGCATCAAGCCGTTGAGATAGCGAGGGCCGAAGCAGGAAAGCAGGTTGGCCTGACTCCACGGCTCCTTGTGAGCGGCTTGCTCGATGGGGTAAACAAGGTCGAAATCGCTCTCGAGCAGGGGACGAAACTCAGGCATGGGGGCTCCGGATGGCAGCATTGTGGGCACCAGGGTTGGCAGAGGCGGCGGCAGGGGCTGCGTGTGTAAAATCAGGTAAAAAGAGCGGCATCACAGTGGGGCTTGGCGGCATGATGCAGGATCACGCCGCGCTGGCCGCAAGGTGCTGGCGCAGTTGTTGCCACAGGGCGCGCTTTTGCGCGGCGCTGGGGACGAGCGGGCAGATCAGCGCATCCGGCCGCTCGGGGTTGGCCTCGGTCAGCCAGAGCAGGGGGGAAGCATCCGCCATTTGCAGGTCGGCAGGCGGCAGCTCGCTGAGCAGGGAGACCTCGTCGGGCGTCATACCGAGCAACTGGCAGATATCCGCCAGCAGCGTGGTGGCAGGCAGGCTGGGTGCCAGCAGCCAGAGTTTGCCGCTGGGCAACGGGGCGTCAGTGGCCGGTGCCGTCTGGCCGGGCAGCGCGGCATGTTGTGCAAGCTCGGGAGCAGGCTCTGCACCCAGCAATGCCGGACGACGCAGCTGCCAGCTTTGAATGCCCATGCGGGCCAACATGCTCTGACGAACGGGATCTTGCATCTGGGGCGACTCACTCTTGATCTGCATTGGGGAAAATCGTGTTGCGCAGGGTACACTCGAACCGGTTTTGCTGCACCCATTTGCAATGCATCATCTGGCGCATGCGGGCATGACTCGCTGGCCATGATGCTGATAACCACTCTGGCCACGCATGGGCGCGGCAACGGTATCGCACCGCCCTTGCGTTTTTTCCTGCCAGAGTCGGGTATTGTGCGGCAAGAGATACCAGAATAAACATCATAACAAGACAAAACCCAAGGTCGAGAAAATGGATATCGCGCCTTGGGGCTAACATCATCCCAGCTTCGGAACACTCTCTATGTCGTCTTTAGCTCAAGCCCAGAATCCTGCGCGTCTTATTCCCATCCAGGAGCGATTGCCCCGGCTGCTGGCCGCCCTTGGTGAGGGACTCTACGAACGGCAGGATGCCCTGCGCCTCGGTCTGCTGGCGGCCCTCAGCGGTGAGAGTGTCTTCTTGCTGGGGCCACCCGGTATCGCCAAGAGCCTGATTGCCCGCCGCCTCAAGCTGGCCTTTCACGACGCCCGCCATTTTGAATACCTGATGACCCGTTTCAGTACGCCGGAGGAGGTGTTCGGCCCCCTCTCCATTCAGGCGCTGAAAGAGGATGGCAAATATCTGCGCCTCACCACAGGCTATCTGCCGGAGGCTGAGGTGGTGTTCCTCGACGAGATCTGGAAGGCGGGCCCTGCCATCCTCAACACCCTGCTCACCGCCATCAACGAGCGGCAGTTTCGCAACGGAGACAGCCAGCACCCCATCCCGATGCGCTTGCTGGTGACTGCCTCCAACGAGCTGCCAGCGCCGGACAGCGGGCTGGAAGCGCTCTACGACCGGATGCTGGTGCGGATCTGGATGGACCGGGTGCAGGAGAAAGCCAACTTTCAATCCATGCTGGCCAGCGATGGCCACGCCCACCAGAACTTGCCGGAATCCCTGCAGATCCGGGGGGATGAGTACGAGCAGTGGCAGAGCCAGATTGAACAGGTGCGCCTGCCGGATGCCTGTTTCGAGCTCATCTATCAGCTGCGCCAGCAGCTCGACAGCCAGCTGGCCCATCGCTGCTATGTGTCGGATCGCCGCTGGAAGAAGGCGGTACGGCTCATCAAGGCGAGCGCCTTCTTCAATGGCCGCGATGAGGTCGCACCGGTAGATCTGCTGCTGTTCAAGGATTGTCTCTGGCATGACGAGGAGTCCCGCACCGCCCTGCTGGAGATGATGACCGAATTCTCCCGTCTCTACGGCTATCAGCAACTGGCGATGACCCGTCAGCTACTCGCCCTTCGGGATCAGTTCAAACAGCTCAAACAGAGCGTGGCCCAGCGCCTTTGCACAAAGGCCCGGCAACGCAAGCAGTGGTTTGGCCGGCGGGCTCGGGGCATCGAGATCCCGCTTGCCAATGCCAGACCCTTTGGCAAGCAGGTGCACTTCCATCTGCTCACCCCGGCGCCGCTGGATGGCAGCGATCCCGAACGTCTTACCCGCACCCTGGTGTTCGATCGCACCTTGCTCTCCCATTGGCATCCCACCGGTGAGGCGCTGGTGGGTTATGAGTTCGGCAACCCGAAAGAGGGGCATTACGAGCTGGTGCTGGACGATGAGCTGCGGCTGCAGGTGCTCGATATCCAGCGCCAGCAGATCCCGTTGGTGCTGATGGAGCGCAACGCCATCCCCGAGGTGGTGCTGGCGCCTTGGTTGCAGTCGCTCGACGAGCAGCTGGTTCAGGTCGGCAAGGTGATGCAGGAGCTCAAACAGCAGCGCAGCCTGTTCGAGCGTCACCAGCAGCACCTCTTTATCGCCCAGCGCTGGCTGCAGCAGGTGGAGGACAGCTTCTTCGTGCTGAACCGGGATCTCGAACTGCTGCGCAGCGAGCTGACCCAGTGGCGCGAGCGGTTGCCAAGGCTGGACGAGTAAGGAGCGCTCATGCTTGAGATCGGCATGCTGGATCTGGGGCTCCTGATTGGCGAAGGGGAGCTTGCGGGTGAGGTGGCGCTCCTGCTGGCGGCCTCGCCCAAGATTTCCGAATTTATCAAACGCTCCCCGCTACAGGGCAAGCTGCTGAAAAAGCGCCTGCATAGCTGGGGTGAGCAGCTTGGCGAGGAGATCCGTCACAAGCCGGTGCCGGTGGCGCTGGAGCAGGAGTACCTGCTCTATCAGGCACACCGGCAACTGCCGATGACCGAGCTGATTGGTCGTCTGCCAAGCCTGCTGGAGTCGCTGGAGCAGTACAGCCCCTTCGCCGGTGAGGCCAGATCCTTGGTGCGTCAGCTGACGGCCCACCCCACCGAGGGGCTGCGCCAGCTCTTTATCGACAAGTGGCGCGCCAGTCTGGTGGGGAGCCTGCTGCAACTGCAGCAGCAGATCGCAGAAGCGGAGCGGGAGAAGCAGCGTCAGGAGATTGAAGACCAGTTGCTGGCGAGCCGCACCCTGGCCGATGCCCTCGATCCCAACCAGATCTCCGCGGGCGGCCTTTGGGATCTGGCTCAGGGGCACTGGCACAAGCGCAGTCTGGTGCTGGTCAAGCAGTATGCCCGCATGTTGCAGCGCGAACCCTTGCTGGCGGAGATTGCCGGTCTGCTAGGGCGCAGCGAGCGGGATCGGCGGGCGCAGGAGCAACCTGTGCCGCCGGTTCAGGTGCTGGAGCTGGAGCCCGCTCCCAGCGACGATGTGCCGGACGATCTGGTGGGCATTCATCAGGCGAGCGATCTGATGCGGCTGCTGCCAAGCGAGGCGGTGATGCTGGGGCTACCGGAGCTGGAGCTGGAGTTCTACCGCCGCTATCTGGAGCGGCGTCTGCTCAGCTACCAGTCACGTGGCACCTTGCCGCGTCAACGCATCATGCTGCGCACTCCGGAGCAGGGGGGGCAGCAGTTGCAGCAGCGAGGCCCCTTTATCGTCTGCGTCGATACCTCCGGCTCTATGGGTGGATATCCCGAGGAGTGTGCCAAGGCGCTGTTTCTGGCGTTGCTCAAGGTGGCGATGGATGAGAAGCGCGGCTGCTACCTGATGCTCTTCTCCACCGAGGTGGCGACCCTCGAGATCACTGCAGATACCGGGCTGGACAAGGCGGAGCGCTTCCTCTCCATGAGTTTTCACGGCGGTACCGATCTGGTGCCCTGCCTGGAAAAAGCGCTGGCCAAGCTCGATGATCCCGCCTTTGCCAAGGCGGATGTGCTGGTCATCTCCGACTTTATCGCCCAGAGCCTGCCTCATCCCCTGCTCGATCAGATGAACCGCTATCGCCAGCGCCAGACCCGTTTTCACGCCGTCGCCATGTCCCGCCACGCCAAGCAGGCGCTGCTGCGTGTATTTGACAACAGCTGGCTGCTCGATTGCGGCCTGCGCGGCCGGCTGCTGCGGCGCTGGCAGCATCACTAGTGACCGGGAGGGGGAAACCCCTCTTGGTTGTTATCCCGCCTCCTCTTTTTCGCTGTGCGTCCCCGCTTTTATTCCAACACGATGATATCGCAGTAAAATGTGACTAGCCTGCCATTCGGGCTCTCTGTCCGGGTGATAGCCTTTACAACCATTGTTACAGGGGAAAAGATGATGATTTTCCGGCATCGGCTTGCCCGATGATCTTTCCCATTGATCCGGAGTATGTATGAGCCGACTTGCCTTGCTGCTGTTGCTGGCGGTGTTCGGGCTGGCAGCCAAACCCTTGTCCCCCGAGCAGTTGGAAAATGAACTGGGAGGGATGGAGCGGGTCTATCAGCCGATCGAGTTGCTGCGGGAGCGCCTTGCCCGTTTGCAGCGGGACGGCAACGCCTATCCGCCGTCGCAGCAGATGCGGATCAGTCGTCTGGCTTGCTGGGCCCAATCGGCCGATGACATGCAGGAGTCCCGAACCGCCATCGCCAATGCGGAGCGGATGCTGATCGTTGCGCGCGATCAGGGGAATGACGCCGCCGTGGCGGAGCTGACGATTTGCCGCGGCTGGTTCAATCAGCTGCTCGGCGAGGTAGCGAAGGCTCGTCACGATTACGATGAGGGGCTGCGGCTGGCAAGGGAGGCCGCCTTGCCGAAGCTGGAGGCGCTGGCGCTGGCCCGCCGGGGGGCCATGCTGTCTTTTCAGGGGGTCTCAGGCCAGGGGCTGATGGATCTCACCAAGGCGCACAATATCTATGAGCAGCTGGGGTTGCCCACCTGGTATCACCAGGCGCAGCTCGAGATTGCAGCCACATTTCGTCGTATGGGCCTCTATGCCGAAGCGCTCGCCACCCTCAACCGGTTGAGCGAACACTTTGCCAGAAGTCACGACGGGTTTGGCTCGGCAAGGCTAAGTGATCAACTGGCGATGGTCTATCTGCAGACCGGGCGTTATCAGGATGCGCTGGGCGAGCTTGAACGCAGTGCGGCCTTTTATAATCAGCCTCAATATCTGATTGAGCATGCCGAACGCATGGTGATGCAGGCTGAGGCTCTGCTCGGGCTGGATCGCCCCGCTGATGCCGGACGCTTGTTGGCACAAGCGGCGAAGGTGCTATCTCCCGACGTTGACCCCATCCTCCATGCGCATCTCGAGCTGGTGCGGGCGAGGCTGAGAGTCGAAGAGCAGGAACCGGCGCCAGCCTTGCGTGCGCTTGAGAAGATTGAGCCGATTTTGAAGGTGGAAGGGCACGTACGCTTTTTGCTCGAGCTCTACTGGGTACGCAGTCGGGCGCTCGAGTTGCAAGGCGACTATCCGGCGGCACTGGCCGCATTGCGGGAGCATCTGGTGCAGGAGCAGCGGCTCGATCAGCTGTTACGGGAACAGAGCACGGCCTGGGTTCGCGGCGAGTTCGAGCTGGCCCGTCAGGAGGGGGAGAACGAGCGACTGCGAGTCGAGCAGCAGTTGCAGCAGCAGGAGCTGGAGCAGGTCAAGGAGCGTCGTTTCTGGCTGCTGGTGGTGATGGTGCTCTGCGGGGTACTGGCGCTGCTGACGATGGGATGGCTGCTTGATCGCAACCGTCGGATGCGTCGTCTGGCCTTTACCGATGAGCTGACCGGCATCAACAATCGCCGTCGGGTGCTGCGGCAGGGCAGCGATATGTTGGCGCAGGCTCGCAGGCAGGGCTCGCCATTTTGTCTGCTGGTGTTCGATATCGATCACTTCAAGCGGATCAACGATACCCTGGGCCATCATCAAGGAGACAGGGTGCTGCAATGGGTCTCTCGGGCGGCAGATCGTCAGCTGCGGCACCAGGATCAGTTGGGGCGTACCGGCGGAGAGGAGTTCTTGATCCTGCTGCCGGATACCAGCCTTGAAGAGGCGTGCCGGGTGGCTGAGCGGATCCGTCACTCGGTCGCCAACCGGGCTCTGCCCGGCATGTCGTACCCGGTAACCATCAGTATCGGATGTGCCTCTCTGCGAGACGATGATCAGGATCTGGCGGCCTTGATCCAGCGTGCCGACAATGCGCTGTATCGTGCGAAAGAGGCGGGTCGCAACCGGGTGGAAACAGACGAGTGACGGGCTGGGTATTGTCACTCACCTGGGTGTCATCGCTATTGGGGAGCACACTGATACGGCGATGATGCTCGTCCCCTGCGCTCGTTCTTGCCTGCGATGACAGATTGGCAAGCGCGAGCGCAGAAGAGCGTCAGAAGGGCGTTATGCCCAGGCGCTGCCGCCATTGAGGTGAAGAACCTCACCATTCATGTTGTTATTGCTCATCAGGAACAGTGCGGCCTGCGCATAATCCTCTCCCTCTCCCAAGCGTTTCAACGGCAGGCTTTGCGCCACGGCAGCCACTTTTTGTGGGTCATTGCCCAGCGCTTTAAGCAACATGGGAGTGCGCATGGGGCCCGGGTTTATGACGTTGATCCGACGGGGGGTCAGCTCGGTAACCAGACTGTGAGCCAGCGTTTCAACAGCGCCAGCTGCAACGGCAGGGAGTGCTTTACCTAGTTGTGGGCGGCGCGTCACCATCCCGGACGTGAGCACGATGGAGCCGCGTTCTGACAGTTTGGGTGCTGCGGCGCGGATCGCATGAACACTTCCCCAGAATCGGCTGTCCATGTTGATTTTCAAATCCTCGATGGCAGCGGTGAGAAAGCTGCCTGGTCGCATGACGGCGGCGGTGATGACGAGATGATCCAGCGAATCCAGCTGGTTGAAAAAGTGATTGACGGAGTCGACGTCGAGAATATCCAGTTGATGGCCACTGGCATTTGCGCCCAGTTCAGCCAGTGCAGTGGCAAGCTGCTCACGGCTGGAACCGCCGATAATGACCTTGGCGCCTTGCTCGATCGCTTGGTGGGCGGTGGCCAGGCCAAGACCCGAGGTACCACCGATAATGACGATCTGTTGATTGTGCAGGGTGGAATGTTTCATGTAATGACCTCTCCATTATGTAGATACGATTTACATATTTGTAGCTGGATAGGGAAAGTCCAAGTATGAAAATTTATCAAGAGTGGTTGTTGCTGGCATGGGGAGGAGGCCAAGTCCACGTGGTCCGGATGCTGCCATCCGATTCGGAGTGTTTGATTTTCTGTTCAGTTGGAACCTGTGGAACGGCTGAGCGGCCAAATTATCATCTCTTGTCAGGCTGGGTATTTTTCACTCGCGCGGGTATAATGTCGCGCAATTTTGCTTTGACTCAGGCGAGAAGACCCATGTAACGCAACCCTCCTCCCTCTCTTCCACCAGGTTGGCAACACGCCAGCTGGCGTGGCTTTCGTTGCGTATACATGTGCCGTGAGCGGCATTCCGGATTTATTCCCACGGTGGCTGATGCCACCGCTCAATAGAAGAACGTTGAATTATGTCAGCTGAATTTCTGAGTGAAGTCTCCAAGAGACGCACTTTTGCGATCATTTCGCACCCGGATGCGGGTAAAACCACCATCACCGAGAAAGTCCTGCTGTTCGGACAGGCCATTCAGCGCGCCGGTACCGTCAAGGGCCGTGGCTCGGGCCAGCACGCCAAATCCGACTGGATGGAGATGGAGAAGCAGCGTGGTATCTCCATCACCACCTCGGTGATGCAGTTCCCCTATGCCGATTGTCTGGTCAACCTGCTCGACACCCCGGGTCACGAGGACTTCTCCGAAGATACCTACCGTACCCTGACGGCGGTCGACTGCTGCCTGATGGTCATTGACGCCGCCAAGGGTGTTGAAGACCGGACCCGCAAGCTGATGGAAGTCACCCGTCTGCGTGATACCCCCATCCTCACCTTTATGAACAAGCTGGACCGCGAAGTGCGCGATCCGATGGAAGTGATGGATGAGGTGGAGCGCGAGCTGAAGATCATGTGTGCCCCCATCACCTGGCCTATCGGCTGCGGTAAATCCTTCAAGGGTGTCTACCACCTCTACAAGGATGAGACCTATCTCTATCAGAGCGGTCAGGGCCACACCATCCAGGAGAAGCGGGTGGTCAAGGGGCTGAACAACCCGGATCTGGATGCCGCCGTCGGCGAAGATCTGGCTCAGCAACTGCGTGACGAGCTGGAGCTGGTGCAGGGCGCCTCTCCCGAGTTCGATCACGATGCCTTTATCGCTGGCGAGATGACCCCGGTCTTCTTCGGTACCGCACTGGGTAACTTCGGTGTTGACCACATGCTGGATGGCCTGACTGACTGGGCGCCGTCTCCCATGCCACGCAAGGCCGAGAGCCGCGAAGTGGTGGCGACCGAGGAGAAGTTCTCCGGTTTCGTGTTCAAGATCCAGGCAAACATGGATCCGAAACACCGCGACCGAATCGCCTTTATGCGTATCGTATCAGGCACCTACAGCAAGGGCATGAAGATGCGCCACGTGCGTATCGGCAAGGATGTGAACATCTCCGACGCCGTGACCTTTATGGCTGGTGACCGTGAGCAGGCGGAAGACGCCTTCGCCGGTGACATCATCGGTCTGCACAACCACGGCACCATCCAGATCGGTGACACCTTCACCCAGGGGGAAGATCTCAAGTTCACCGGTATCCCGAACTTTGCACCGGAACTGTTCCGCCGCATCCGCCTGCGCGACCCGCTCAAGCAGAAGCAGCTGCTCAAGGGGCTGGTCCAGCTCTCTGAAGAGGGCGCGGTGCAGGTGTTCCGTCCGCTGATCAGCAACGATCTCATCGTCGGTGCGGTCGGTGTGCTGCAGTTTGACGTGGTGGTTTCTCGTCTGAAGAGTGAGTACAACGTCGAGGCCATCTACGAGGCGGTCAACGTTTCCACCGCCCGCTGGGTGGAAGGGACCGACGTCAAGAAGTTCGAAGAGTTCAAACGCAAGAACGAGGTCAACCTGGCTCTCGATGGCGGTGACAACCTCACCTATATCGCACCGACCATGGTCAACCTGCGCCTGGCACAGGAGCGTCACCCGGACGTTGAGTTCCGCCAGACTCGCGAGCACTGATACTGCTTACCAAATCCCGCCAGATGGCGGGATTTTTTTATGCATCAAGGAGAGGTGATGGTTGAATCGATGAATCCTGCCTGCTCGGCTCTGGCTGAGGGTTATCTGTTATCCCTGCCGGTGGCTGCACGGGCTCGTCATGTCTCGGCGGACTACTTCTGTGCTGATGAACACAATGCCAACCTCTGTGCTTCGCTGGTGGTGGCAGGACGCAAGCGAGCGACCTGTAGCCTCGCTTACTGGTATCTGGAGAAGGGCAAGCGGATGCCGGAACAGGGGGACCTACTGGTGGTAACCGACTGGAGTGGTCAGCCCAAGGCGCTGGTTGAAATAGTCTCGGTCACCTTGTGCCGATTCGATGAGATTGATGCTGCGTTTGCCGCCGAGGAGGGGGAGGGCGATGGCTCTCTGGCTTGGTGGCACGAGGCGCACAAGGCCTTCTTCGAACGCGAGATGAAGGCGGAAGGGAGAGAATTTGATGAGCACGCCACGCTGGTGCTGGAGCGATTTCGGGTAGTGGCGCTGCCATAGTAAACAAAGCGGCAAGCAGGGGATACTTCTGCTTGCCGCTATCACTTTAGATCGCCAGGTCTAGCACCATACAGATCTCGCAATCCCCGTGGCCGGTGCAGCCAAGGGGGCCGGGCAGGTGTTCAAAGCCCAGTGATTCGTAGAGGCTGGTGGCTTCGCGCAGTACCTCAGTGGTCTCCAGATAGCAGCGGCGATAGCCCAAACTACGAGCGGCATCCAGTGCTTGCAACACCAACCGCTTGCCAAGGCCCAGTCCGCGCAGGGCGGGCATAAAGTACATCTTCTGCAGCTCGCAGACTCCCTCTTCTCCCGCCAATGGCGCGATACCACCACCGCCGAGGATGGAACCGTCCGGCCCTTCGATGACCCAGTAGCGACTCTTCTCCCCCTGATAGCTCTGGGAGAGGGTGTCGAGATTGGGATCGGATACCCCATACCCCTTGTCGGCGGTGAGGCCATATTCGGCCGAGACGGCGCGGATCACCAAGGCGATCTGGGCATTGTCCGCCGCCGTGATGGGGCGGATCTGGTAGCCCCGCTGGCGACGGGCGCGGGAGAGGGCGCTGCGATAGAGCCGCAGCCCTTGCCACAGCTGCTCCCGCTCGGGCAGGCTCAGCTGCGCCAGCATCTCTTCCATCGCCCCGTCCATCTCCCGGTGCAACTCCAGCAGCATCCCCTGACCGTTGACGGTGAGGCGGGCCTCCTTGCTGCGGCCGTCGGAGGGGTGCGGGTGCCAGCTGATAAGCTCCCGCTCGGCCAGGCGCGCCAGCGGACGGCTGGCGTTGGATTTGTCGATGTGCAGCTTTTCTGCCAGCTGCTGGTTGGTGGCCGGGGCGTTTTCCAGCTCGATCAGCAGGTGAGCCTCGATGGGGGTGAGGGCCAGATTGCCGCACTGCTGGGAGAGCATGCCGAGTTCGCGAACCAGATCGCGCGACAGGGCGCGCAGGGGACGGGGATCCATATCGTGGTTTCCTTTTTAGTTGTGCATGACAACTAAAATAGCGTAAAAGTTGTAATTCGCAACCTTTTGCTGTGATGACTTGCAGAATATGGGGTGAGCGGCAGCCCCGTTGATTGGGCTGCCGCAGGTGGGGCGGTCGTCAGGCGGCGGCTCTTATAGCGAGCTCCGGGCGGCGGGAGAAGCAGCGGGCGAGCAGCAACATGGTGGCGACGCCTATGGTGCCCAGCACCAGCCAGGGGAGGGCCGGTTGTCCCTGTTGCAGCGAGAAGTCATAGAGGGAGCCGCCGCCCACGTAGCCGGTCATGCCCCCCAACGCCAGTCCGAGGCGGCTGAAGCCCATGTAGCTGCCGCGGGCTGTGGGGTTGGCCAGCCGGGTCATCAGGGTCTCCCGGGCCGGTTCGCAGATGATGATCCCCAGATAGAAGCAGGCCAGCAGCACGAAGATGCCGGAGAGGGTGCTGACAAAGGCGACCAGCCCTATCCCCACCGTCATCAGCAGGATGCCTGCCATCAGTCGGCTCTCCAGCCGATAGCGCCGTTCGCTGAAACGGGCGATAGGGTAGAGCAGCGCCAGTGACAGCGCCGTTTCCAGGCTGTACATCCAGCCCACCGCCGTGGTGGTGCCGGAGAGCTGCTTGACCAGAATGGGGAAAATCAGCATCACCTGTACCCACAGCATGTAATAGCCGCTTAAGATCAGCACCAGTCGGCAGAAGGCGCGATCCGCCAGTACTTGTCCCAACCCTTCCCGCATCGGAGTCGGTTTGACCGAGAGGCGGTAGGCGGGCAGCAGGGTCCAGTTGCAGAGCGCCGCCAGGGTGAAGAGCCCGGCGCCCAGCAGGCAGACGTAGGTGAAGTCAAAGCGCAGCAGCCAGCTGCCTAGCAGGGCACCGGTGACGGCTCCCGCACTCTCCAGCATCATCAGCAGGGAGATAAAGCGGCCCCGCTCATGGGGGCGAGTAAATTTGATCACCAGTGCCGCCCGTGGCGGGTCGAACAGGCAACCGCCCAGTCCGGAGAGGAAGCAGGAGAAGATCAGCATGGCGCCGCTGTCGGCCCAGGCCAGGGTGGCAAAGCCGACGGCGCGCAGCAACATGCCGGTGACGATGAGCGGGCGGGCGCCGAAGCGGTCGGCAAGCGAGCCGCCAAAGATCCCCAGCCCCTGCTGGGTCAGCTGGCGCAGGCCGAGGGCCAGCCCCACCAGACCGGCCGCCCAGCCGAGTTGATCGACGAAGCGCAGGCTGATCATCGGCATCACCACAAAGAAACCCAGGATCACCAGTGTGGTATCCAGCGCCAGAAACCAGCGTCCCCAAAACCTCGCCCTATCGACCATAACGCCCTCTCATTCACAGATACCTTCATTCTGGAGAGGGTTTAGATATAGTGGTAGACGACAACTACCTATATTTCATATCAGGATTATTTATGTCTATGGATCTGGACGATCTGCAACTGCTGCTGGATGTGGCCGAGCTGGGCAGCTTCAGCCAGGCGGCGGCCATTCGTGGCTGGTCACAGCCGCTGGTGAGCCAGCGGATTGCCCAGCTGGAGGAGAGCCTCGGGGCACCGCTGTTTCAGCGTCATCGGCGCGGGGTGACGCCGACCCGTGCCTGCGAGGAGTTTCTGCCATCAGCCCGCTCTGCGCTGGCGATCCTGAGCGAAGGGCGGCTGGCACTGCAGGGGGCGCCTGCGCTGCCTTGTATCCGTCTCTCCAGCCTGCCATCCCTCACTTCGGTGGTGTTTGGCTCGTTATTGATGGAGCTGGTGGACGAGCCGTTCGAGATCCGCTGCACCACGGATCACTCCGGCGAGATCATGCAGTCGCTGCTGACCGGGGAGGCCGATATCGGCTTTGTACTCAAGCGTCCGCCGGTTGCGGGCCTGCAGATGGAGCTGCTCTGCTGCTCCCCCATTATCGCTATCGCCTCGCCATTGCATCCGCTGGCCGGTTGTCACGGCCTCACCTTGGAGGATATTGCCGACCAGCGGCTGGCGCCTCAGGTATGGGGGCCGGGGTGTGACGTCTTTATCCAGCAGTTGCGGCGGCTGCGGCGGGCCGCCAGCCCCCTGCATGCGGTGCAGCCGGCCAGTGCGGCGCGCGATCTGGCGCTGGAACACGGGTTTATCACCCTGATGCCGGAGCTGGCCATCAAGCGGGATCTGGAGGTGGGGCGGCTGGTCAGGCTCGATGTGCGCAATCTGCCGCAGGAACATTGGGATGTGATGATGGCGTGGCGCGGTGGCAAGCGGCCCAACCCGGCCCGGGAAACCGTGTTGGCCACCGCCCGCACGCTGGCGAAACGGTGGCGTAATGAGTAGAACGATGCGGGACAAGGCCCGCATCGGGTGGATCAGTAGCTGGCCTTGAGGGTCACGCCACTGAACGCGGAAAACCCTGACAGCTGCACATGCCAGGTGCCCGCCTTGGGATTGGTGAACGAGCAGCTTTCGTTATTGCCCCCCTTGTAGGGGCGGCAGTCGTAACTGCTGCTGGTGGGGGCGCTGCCAAAGCGGACGTAGAGGTCGGCATCTCCGGTGCCGCCACTGCTGCTGATCTGCAGCGACCTGGTGCCCGCCGGTACGTTCAGGGTGTAGTTGAGCTTGCCACCCTTGCTGGCGGCGAGGTTGCTCACCGGCACGCCGTTTTGCAGCACGTTGTCGCTTGGTGGCGGCGTGGTGCCGCAGCTGGCATCGACCCCGACGGTCTGGAAGGCCCGTGCCACATCCGCCTGACTGTAACCCAGGTCGGCGGTCGCCCGGCTGACGCCGCAGGCCCCTTGCTGGTAGTTGGTGTTGGCGCCCCAGTAGAGGCGGTTGGCCAGCAAGAAGACTTCAAATGCCTTGCGGGTGTTCCAGCCGCTGCTGGTGGCGAGCAGGTAGAAGGCGCGGTTGTAGACCCCGGAGCTGTGGTGTACATCCATCCCCTCCTGATAATCCGCGGCATGGCCGATGGATCTGCCATCCCGGGTCGGATCCTCGAAGTAGCGCAGGGAGCCGTTGCCCTTGAAGATCTGGGCGCCGACCAGCCAGTCGTTGCTCCCCTTCATGTAGAACTCGGCCGCTTCACCCGCCATATCGGAGAAGGCCTCGTTGATGCCGCCGGATTGTCCTGAATAGATCAGCCCGGAGTTCTGTTCGGTAAAGCCGTGGCTTACCTCATGGGCCGCCACATCGAGGCTTACCAGCGGGTGGAAGGTGGTAGCGCCGTCACCAAAGGTCATCTGGCTGCCATCCCAGAAGGCGTTCTCGTAATTCTTGCTGTAGTGAACCCGCATCTTCAGTTTGAAGGTGAGGGGCGCCGTGTTGTACCAGTTGCGGTACATGTCGAACACCACGTTGCCGAAGTAGTGGGCGTCGTTGAGGGGCGAGTAGGCGCCGTTGATCTCCTTGACCCGGTTCTCCGGACAGGTGAACTGGTGGATGGCCCCGCCTGAGGTGGCGTGGTTGAGGTTGATGGTATCGACGTTGGGGCTGGTCATCCGGCAGTTGTCATCGACGATGAGTGGGCCAAAATCGGTGCCGTAGAAATATTTGCCGGTCTTGATGTTGCCCCCCGGGCCGCTGGCGTCCTTGTGGTTGATCCCCTCCCAGCGTTTGAGCTCCTCACCGCTTTGGGCATCAAGAATGACGAAGGGGCGGCTTGGCTTGTCACCTTCGGCGATGAAGGAGACCTGATAAACCAGCCGGGCCAGCCCGTCCTCATCTTGCATCACGTAGAGTTTGACCTGCTCGTTGCTCCCCTTGCTGCCCGCCTTGGCCTTGCTGGCGGCATCCTGTGGCGAGAGGGCGGCGGCCGGGCTTGCCACATCCTGATCGATCTGGCGCAGCATGCGCCCGCTGGCCTGTTGCAGCTGGCCGTTCAGGCTCTTGTCAGCCACCACCACCTGACCCATTACCGGGATGCCGTTCCAGACCTGCTCGTAGCGGATCCGCTGCTGGCCGTTGGGCAGTTTGACCACCCGCACCTGACGAAACTCGCCATCTTCCAGCTGCAAGGTACCACTCGCGGCACTGAGGCCTGTCATGGCCCGGATGCCGTTTGCCGTTACGTTGATCTCTACCTCTTGCGCCGCCAGTGCGGCGCTTCCCCAGCAGGCCAGCGCAACGGCCAGATAAATTCTATTCATCTCTTCTTTCCTTAAATCGATGAGGTTGATAAACCGACCGAAGGTCGGGCGTTTTGAAGCTAGTGCCGGTGGGGGAAAGTGCCCCCTGTCAAAAGTGACAGCGCAGCACAAAGGGGGAGCAGGATCTGCCAAAGTGCCGTTTGTGGGCATTTATCGGCGTCATGTGGAGAGCATTATCCGGTTTCAGACACCCACCCTCCTCTTTTGAGGGAGGAGAGTTCGCGCGCTGTCACCCTCTGCGAAGCCTGCCGGAGGGGGCCGTAAAAGTGGCTGGCGCGGCCAGTGGCGATTGGCTACATTGGGTGCTGGTTCGCGATTTGATCACTGATTTGAAAGGAGAATCCCATGTTTTCATGGCAGTTGGACGACGAGCTTGCGCTGCTCTTCTTGCAGCCCGATATGGCGAGCGAACTGTTTGCCCTCTGCAATGACAACCGGGAGTACCTCTCCCAGTGGCTACCCTGGCCGCCACTGATCCAGCGCCCCGTCGACAGCACCCTCTTCATTCGCAGTGCCATCGAGAAGTTCGCCCGGGGCGAGGGGCTCACCACCGCCATCGAGTATCAGGGGGAGGTGGTGGGGGTCATCGGTTACAACAGCATCGATCACGACCTTGGCAAGGTGGTCATCGGTTACTGGCTGGCGGAGCGCTGGCAGGGTAACGGCATCATCACCCGGGCCTGTCAGGCCCTGATCCACCACGCCTTCGAGGAGATGGGGATGGAGAAGGTGGAGATCAGCGCTGCCACCGATAACGAGCCCAGCAGAGCCGTCTGTGAGCGGCTCGGGATGCAGCTTGAGGGGGTGACCCGGCGCGCAGAGCGGCTGGGCAACCGGATTGTGGATCACACCCACTACAGCTTGCTGCGCGATGAGTGGTTAAGGCAGAGGGAGTCCTGATGGCGCTGCCACATATCAAGACGGCCCGCACCCACCTGACCATACTGTCGCCGGATCAGGCCCCTATGATGCTCGACTTCTACCGGCGCAACCGCGACCACCTTACCCCCTGGGAGCCGCTTCGGGACGAGCACTTTTACACCCTCTCTTACTGGCATGCCCGGCTGCAGGACAGCTACAGCCAGTTCTTCAACGGCACCGGCGTCAATCTGGTGGCCCTCGATCCGGCTGGCGAGCGGGTGATCGCCACCTGCAACTTCAGCAATATCCTGATGGGGGTCTTCAAGGCGTGTCATCTGGGCTATGCCATCGACCAGCAGTACCAGGGGCAGGGGGTGATGAGAGAGGTGCTGTCAGCCGCCATTGACTACCTGTTTCGCGAGCACGATCTGCATCGCATCATGGCTTGCTATATGCCTGCCAATCAGCGCAGTGGCGCCTTGCTGGAGCGGCTCGGCTTCGAGCGAGAGGGATTCGCGCGGGCGTATCTGATGATCAATGGTCGCTGGGAGGATCACATCCTCACCTCGCTGATTAATCCGGCTCCCTGATTGTCAGATAAAAAAACGGGCCCGAAGTTGCCTTCGGACCCGTCTTCGAATGAGGTGCAGGCTTAGTTGGCCTTGGCATCGCTCACTGCAGCTTCAACCTTGGTAGCTGCTTCGGTAGCAGCTTTTTCTACGGTTGCAGTCGCTTCGGAGGTGGCCTTCTCTACGGTAGAGGTGGCTTCGCTAGCGGCTTTTTCTACAGTGGCAGCAACTTCGGCGGCCGGAGCAGCAGCAGGAGCGGCAGCTTTTTCTTCTTTCTGACCGCAAGCAGTCAACATCAGACCCAGGATACCGGCTACCAGTACTTTGTTCATGTGCATTCCCTCAAATAAATATGGAGAGATGGTCTGTGCAACCATCACAGCGCCCACCGTTGCCCGGTATTGAAACAAGAAGCCGGGAGGCAGCAGGCGGGCGCAATATAGCCCCATTAGTTACCGATGAAAACGGATATCACAATGACATTTTTTCGTGCCGTGGATAAAAAGCTCCACTGCAACGACTGATATCAATACAAGATGCCGTTAAATGACACTAATTGCACAATAAAACACCACTTTGCTGCCATCTTGTGGCGATTTAACAAGGTCAAGGTTGGTCAATAGCGGCCGATGACCCGCACCTTAGTCAGACAGCTTCTGACAGGGCAGCCGTTTTCCCTCAAGGTGGCTCTGACGGGCCAGATCCAGCAGTGCCATCACCGCCAGCGCTTCACTTGCTGGCACCGGGTTGCTTCCCTCGTCCTTGATGGCGGCGCAGACACCGCGATAGTAGGCGCCATAATCCCCCGCCTCACCCACCACGCTCTGCTGCTGTAACTGACCATCGACAATGCGGCTGAGCTGACCGGGTTCGCTATCCATGCCCCAATCCGCTGCCGGTGGCCGCAAGCCCTGCTTGAGCTGATCTTCCTGCACATCCATACCGAATTTCACGAACGAACCCTGGCTGCCGTGGACGATGAAACGCGGCATGGTGGCCGAGACCAGACAGCTGCCATGCAGAATAACCCGCAGAGCACCGTAACCCAGCACCACATGGAAGTAGTCGTCCGCTAGTGCGCCGGGGCGCTGCTCGGCCAGATCGGCCTGCAACCAGTCCGGTTGGCCGAACACCTGCAATGCCTGATCCAGCACGTGAGGGCCGAGATCGAACCAGAGGCCGGAACCCGGGCCACCCGCTTCGCGCCAGCGCTGGCGCACTTCGGGGCGATAGCGATCGAAGTGCGATTCGAACTGGGCGATCTGCCCCAGCGTCCCCTCGGCAATCAAACGGCGCACGGTAAGAAAGTCTCCGTCCCAGCGCCGGTTGTGGAAGATGGTGAGCAGCCGCTGCTGCTTTTCGGCCAGCTCGACCAGTGCTTTCGCCTCGGCCAGATCCAAAGCAAAGGGCTTGTCGATCACCACATGTTTGCCTGCCAGCAGCGCCTGGCGGGCCAGAGGATCGTGGGTGTCGTTGGGGGTGGCGATCACCACCAGATCGACGGTCTCATCGCTCAGTACCTCCTCCAGTGAACCGACCCGGCAGCCGGGCAGATCGGCCTGCACCTTGGCGGCATCGCGGCTCACCACCCAACTGAGGGACAAGCCCGGGGTGGTGGAGAGGAAGGGGGCGTGAAAGGTCTTGCCTGCAAAGCCATAGCCCACCAGGGCTGCGTTGAGAGTGTGGCTCATCGGGAGTTCTCCGCTGACATCGAGTGAGTGGGGTTGCCATCGCCGGCTCTCTGCCGGATGGCCATATGCTGTAAAGGCGATACAAACGAGAAGGGGGCCGATGGCCCCCCGAGTGTGCCCATCAGAACACAGGATTTATTGCAAACACAAGCGGCGACCGCGCCGGGTCATCAGCATCACCAGAGGCGGCAGCAGCAGCCACATATGCAGCGCCAGCTGGCTCAGCGGGTCGTGCATCAGGGCGCCGGTCAGGCCAACCAGAGCGCCGGATCCACTCATCTGGAACAGGCCGAGCAGGGCGGCGGCGGTACCGGCACAGTGGCCGAACGGTGCTAGCGCCATCCCGGCGGCCGAGCCTAGAATCATGGCAAAGCCGATGCTGGAGAGGAATACCGGCCCCATCATCGCCAGCGGATGCTCGATGTGCATGGCCAAAGTCAGGGTGATGGCCGAGAGCATCAACACCAGCAGGCCGATGCGCAGGGTGCGTCTTGGCCCTACCTTGGCGATAAAGCGCGGCGCCATAAAGCAGGCCAGAATGTTGAGCGCGGCGTTGGCGGTAAACCAGTAGCTAAAGCCGCTCATATCCAGCCCCAGTTTCACCATCAGCTGCACCGGTGCGGCGGTGACATAGGCGAGGATCACCGCCATCGCCAGCATGCACAGCGCCGCGTTGAACAGGAAGCTGGGGGAGCGCAGCACCGGGCTGTAGCGGGACCAGCTGATGAGGGCCCCTTCACTGCGGGTCTCCTCCGGGCGGGTCTCCGGCATCCGCCACATCAGCCAGCTGCCGACGATGAGCGCATAACCGGCCATAAACCAGAAGTTGGCAGACCAGCCCGCCTTGGCGGTGAGCCAGCCACCGAGCAGGGGGGCCAGCGCAGGAATAAAGCAGATGGCGCCATTGAGGTAGGAGATCATCTGACCGCTCTTTTTCGGGCCATAGCTGTCACGCACCACCGAGAAGGCGGCGACCGAAGTAGCGCAGGCGCCGAAGCCCTGCAGCACCCGGGCCAGCATCAATTCACCGAGGCTGGCGGCAAAACCGGCCCCCAGCGCGCTCAGGCCATAGAGCAGCACGCCGCCCAGCGCGATGGGCTTGCGACCGTAGCGATCGGCCAGCGGGCCAACAAGCAGTTGCCCCAGCCCCATGCTGAACAGGAACCAGGTGATGGTGCCCTGCATCAGAGTTACTTCGGCGCCCAGTTGCTCGGCCATCTGCGGAATGGCGGGCAGGTAGATGTCGATAGCCAGCGGACTGAACAGCACCAGTAGTACGAGTAAAAGTATCAATGGCATCTGTCACCTCTTTAGTCAGCCAGGTTAATGAATTGGGGCGCGAGTCTACTGACTCACAGTAATGAATAGAAATGGTATTTAATCACTTTGGTTATTCCATTATGGAAACATGTATTAAAAAGCTGGTTATTCGATGGCGGCAAATCCCCCGTAACCCCATCACAGCGGGTGTAATTGACGCTTTTACTAAACGCTTGCGCCGCATAGAATGCGCAGATTATTTTTGCGGAGGTGCTCGATGAACAAGCTTGTCCTGGCAACAGGTAACCAGAAAAAGGTGAAGGAATTGGCCGCCATGCTGGCCGATATGAAGATCCAGGTGATCCCACAGAGCGAGTTTGCGGTCTCCGATGCCGATGAGACCGGCACCACCTTCGTCGAGAATGCCATCATCAAGGCCCGCCACGCCGCCCGCATTACCGGTCTGCCCGCCGTGGCCGATGACTCCGGACTGGAAGTCGATCTGCTGCAAGGGCGCCCCGGCGTCTACTCCGCCCGCTTTGCCGGTGTGGGTGCCGGCGACAAGGCCAACATCGAGAAGCTGCTCGGCGAGCTGCAAGGTGCCCCCGAGTACCTGAAGAGCGCCCGCTTCTGGTGTGTGCTGGTCTATCTGCGCCATGCTGACGATCCCACCCCCATCATCTGTCAGGCGAGCTGGGAAGGGATGATCATCGACGAACCGCGCGGTCAGCACGGGTTCGGCTATGACCCCGTCTTCTTCGTGCCGGATCACGACTGCACCGCCGCCCAGATGCCCGCCGAGCTGAAAAACCAGCTGAGCCATCGCGGTCAGGCGCTGGCCAAGCTCAAAGCGGCGCTGGCTGCGGCGCACTGAGTCACTTCGCCACCTTGTCGGTTACACACGGTCAATCACACATAGTCATCTACAATGGGGGCCTTGAGCCCCCGTTTTATTGGAAGCCCCATGCTGCAACTGCCGCCGCTCTCTCTCTATATTCATGTGCCCTGGTGCGTCCAGAAGTGCCCTTATTGTGACTTCAACTCCCATGCCCAGAAGGGGGAGTTGCCTCACCTCGAATATGTCGCCGCTCTGCTTGAGGATCTGGATCAGGATCTGAAGTGGGCGCAGGGACGGCCGCTCTCCTCCATCTTTATCGGCGGCGGCACCCCCAGCCTGTTGACGGTGGAGGCGATGCAAGCCTTGCTGGACGGGGTACGGGCCCGTATTCCGATCACCGCAGATTGCGAGATTACCATGGAGGCCAACCCGGGCACGGTGGAAGCGGACAAGTTCGCCGGTTTCCAGCGCGCCGGCATCAACCGTATCTCCATCGGGGTGCAGAGCTTCCAGCAGGAGAAGCTGACCCGCCTCGGCCGCATTCACGGCCCGGAAGAGGCGCGCAAGGCCGCTGCACTGGCCCACGCCATCAAGTTGCCCACCTTCAATCTGGATCTGATGCACGGTCTGCCGGATCAGAGTCTGGATGACGCCCTTTATGACCTGCAGCAGGCGATCGACTGCGCCCCGCCGCACCTCTCCTGGTATCAGCTCACCATAGAGCCGAACACGGCGTTTGCCTCCAAGCCGCCCAAACTGCCGGAAGATGACACCCTGTGGGACATCTACGAGCAGGGCCACGCCATGCTCACCGCCAGCGGTTATCGCCAGTACGAGATCTCGGCTTATGCCAAAGAGGGCTACCAGTGCCATCACAACCTCAACTACTGGCGCTTTGGTGACTATCTGGGGATCGGCTGTGGCGCCCACGGCAAGGTGACCGATCTCGCGAACCAACAGATCCTGCGCACCGCCAAGGTGAAGCATCCGAAAGGGTATCTGGACAAGAGTCGCCCCTATCTGGACGAGCAGTGGCAGGTGACGGCAGACGATCTGCCGCTCGAATACTTTATGAACCGCTTCCGCCTGTTTGAACCGGCCCCCAAGGCGGAGTTCGAGGCCTATACCGGCTTGCCGCTGGAAAGGGTAGAGACGGTGCTCGCCATCGCCCAAAGCAAGGAGCTTATCGAGGATCTGGGGGATAGCTGGCAGCTCACTTCTCTCGGGCATCGCTATCTCAACGTGTTGCTCGAACTCTTTATGGATGAGTGATACCAATCACATTAAAGATTCTCTCTCAACTTGAGAGAGGATGAGGAGAGGTAACCGTAGGGTGCAATGAAATTGCACCATTATTGGAGCCGCGAGGTTGCCGGTGCAATGTGCTTCGCTTATTGCACCCTACGTCTGTCGTGAGCCAGTTTTGGCGAACCGTGTTTCGAGATAACAATCAGGGCACCTATGGTGCCCTGATTGTTTATGGTCGGTAGAAACCCGCTCAGCAGCAGACGCGGATCATCTGCTGTTGGCCGGGCTCCCACCGCTTGCCAAATTTGGCCTTGCGCTGGTAACTCCCCTTGCCCTTCTTGTTGCGCTCGACCCGGCTGCGAAACAGGGGATCGGAGAGCAGGGCGTGCAGATGGTTATCCTTTATCTCGCCGCGCTGATGGGCATAGCAGCCCCCTTGCGCATTTTCCTCACGGGGGAGGGCGGGTTGGTCTACCCGAATTTTGGCCATGATGGCTCCTCTTCTTTTCTCTTGGTGTGTTGATTCTTGTGTCTGGATGGCGGTTTTCGCTGCGGGCGCCTGTTCAGGCTAGCGCCCGGCAACCGGATGCATTAGCACCGGTTAAAAACGCGGCGATTTTGTCACCAAATCGCCGCGGGAGCAATGCATCGGGCGCGCCGAGTCAGTCACACTGAGCCAGGCACGCTCAGTCAGGCATACCATGTCAGCCGTGAACCGGGTCATGCTGGTCGTGGCTGTGATGCTCGTGATGGGCCGGGGCGCCAGATTCCAGCGTCTCGAGGATGGCGCAGTGCTCGGCCGAGCGCGGCCCGCCGCAGCAGATATTGGAGAGCTCGCGCAGGTTGTCGCGAAAGCGGGTCAGTTCGATGATCTTCTGCTCCACCTGGGCCAGCTTGGTGTCGGCCACTGCTTTCACCTCCTGACAGGTGACTTTGGCCTTGTTGGTATCGAGGTCGAGCAGCTCGCCGATATCGGCCAGCGAGAATCCCACCGACTTGGCGCGAATGATGAACTCCAGCCGCCGCTTGTCCTGTTCGCTGTAGAGGCGGTAGCCGGATTCGTTGCGGATTCCCGGTGAGATAAGCCCGTTCTTCTCGTAAAAACGCAGGGTATCTGCCTTGACCCCGCACGCCTTGGCCAGTTCACCGATCCGATACATGCTCTCTCTCCCCTTGAATGTATGCCGCCACAAAAACCGGAATCCACTATCACCCCTTTGCCCATGGATTGCCAGCCAAGGGCATAAAAGGGGCAGATAAACATCTCCTAGCGACCCTTTTTCCCATAAAACACTGAAAGTGCAAACGTTTCGAGAAAATCAAGTGGAAAACGTTTAACGCCGCGCCAAATAAGGCTTTGCTGTTTCAAAAAATCCACCACAGGTCACATTTTTTGTGTAGAATACGCGCCCATAACAGAGCGCCGCACCAAGCGGGCATTTCCTAAAACGCTTTTGCCGGATGTCGGGGCGAGAGTGGTTTGCGAAATCCCCCACTTCCATTTATTTGGGGACTCTCTGTGTTGAGCCTCGCCTCCCATGGAACGGTCCCCGTTATGTTGAGGACGATAGTGTGATGGAACAAGCTCGACCCATTCGCCGTGCACTGCTGAGTGTGTCTGACAAAACTGGCATTCTGGAATTTGCCAAGGCACTCAACGAGCGTGGTGTTGCCCTGCTCTCCACGGGCGGTACCGCCAAGCTGCTTGGCGAGGCGGGTCTGCCGGTGACCGAGGTCTCCGACTACACGGGTTTCCCTGAAATGATGGATGGCCGGGTCAAGACCCTGCATCCCAAGGTTCATGGCGGCATCCTCGGCCGTCGGGATCAGGATGACGCCATCATGGCCCAGCACGCTATCTCCCCCATCGATATGGTTGTCGTCAACCTCTACCCCTTTGCTGCCACCGTGGCCAAAGCGGGCTGCACTCTGGCTGATGCGGTCGAGAACATCGACATCGGCGGCCCGACCATGGTGCGTTCTGCCGCCAAAAACCATAAAGATGTCGCTATCGTCGTCAAAGCTGCCGACTATGATCGGGTTATTCGCGAGATGGATGCCAACGGCAACAGCCTGAAACTGGCGACCCGTTTCGATCTGGCCATCGCAGCCTTCGAGCACACCGCTGCCTACGACGGCATGATCGCCAACTACTTCGGCACCATGGTTCCTTCCTACGGTGCAAACAAGGAGGGTGACGAGGAGTCCCGCTTCCCGCGCACCTTCAACAGCCAGTTCATCAAGAAGCAGGACATGCGTTACGGCGAAAACAGCCATCAGGCTGCAGCTTTCTATGCCGAGGAGCATGCCGCGCCGGGTTCTGTCTCCAGCGCTACCCAGTTGCAGGGCAAGGCACTCTCCTACAACAACATCGCTGATACCGATGCTGCGCTGGAGTGTGTGAAGGAGTTCGACGAGCCAGCCTGCGTCATCGTCAAGCATGCCAACCCCTGCGGTGTGGCCATCGGTAGCGACCTGTTGAGTGCCTACGATCGCGCCTACCAGACCGACCCCACCTCTGCTTTCGGCGGCATCATCGCCTTTAACCGTGAGCTGGATGGCGCCACTGCCGCTGCCATCGTTGCCCGCCAGTTTGTCGAAGTGATCATCGCCCCGAGCGTTAGCCAGGAGGCCCGCGATGCGGTCGCCGCCAAGCAGAACGTGCGTCTGCTCGAATGCGGTCAGTGGACGGCTCCGGCGCAAGGGTTTGACCTCAAGCGCGTCAACGGCGGCCTGCTGGTGCAGGAGCGGGATCTCGGCATGGTGACGCTGGGCGACCTGACCGTGGTCAGCAAGCGTCAGCCGACCGAGGCCGAGCTGCAGGATCTGCTGTTCTGCTGGAAAGTGGCCAAGTTCGTCAAATCCAACGCCATCGTCTACGCCAAAGATGGCCAGACCATCGGCGTCGGCGCAGGCCAGATGAGCCGTGTTTATTCGGCCAAAATCGCCGGTATCAAGGCGGCGGACGAAGGGCTGACCGTGGCGGGCTCCGTGATGGCATCCGATGCCTTCTTCCCGTTCCGCGATGGTATCGATGCTGCCGCTCAGGCCGGTATCTCCTGCGTGATCCAGCCGGGTGGCTCGATGCGCGATCAGGAGGTAATCGACGCCGCCGACGAGCACGGTATGTGCATGGTCTTCACCAACATGCGCCATTTCCGTCATTGATGGGTCAGGGGCTGCCGATGGCGGCCCTTTTGTTGTCTCTTTTCAACTGACTATTTCCACTGACTGACGGCCAGAGAGGCCGTCCAGTGACCACAAATAGAAGCGAGCGATACGATGAAAGTACTGATCATTGGCAACGGTGGCCGCGAACACGCTCTGGCTTGGAAGGCCAAACACTCCCCACTGGTACGTCACGTTTTTGTGGCGCCGGGCAACGCAGGCACCCAGCTTGAGCCGGGTGTCGAGAACGTCGCCATCGAGGCGACCGATATCGAAGGGCTGCTGGCCTTTGCCAAAGAGAAGCAGGTCGGCCTCACCATCGTCGGGCCGGAAGCGCCGCTGGTAAAAGGGGTGGTGGATGCTTTCCGCGCCGCCGGTCAGCCGATCTTTGGCCCGACCGCTGCCGCTGCCCAGCTGGAAGGCTCCAAGGCTTTCACCAAGGATTTCCTGGCCCGTCACGCTATCCCGACCGCCGAGTACCAGAATTTCACCGAAGTGGAGCCTGCGCTCGCCTACCTGCGCGAGAAGGGCGCCCCCATCGTCATCAAGGCCGATGGTCTGGCGGCGGGCAAGGGGGTGATTGTCGCCATGACCTTGCAGGAAGCGGAAGACGCGGTGCGCGACATGCTCTCCGGCAATGCCTTTGGCGAAGCGGGCTCCCGGGTGGTGATTGAGGAGTTTCTGGAGGGTGAAGAGGCGAGCTTCATCGTCATGGTCGATGGCGAGCACGTGCTGCCGATGGCCACCAGTCAGGATCACAAGCGGGTTGGCGACGGTGATACCGGCCTCAACACCGGCGGCATGGGGGCTTACTCCCCGGCGCCGGTAGTGACCGCCGAGGTACATCGACGCGTGATGGAGCAGGTGATCATGCCGACCGTGCGAGGAATGGCGGCCGAGGGCAACGTCTACACCGGTTTCCTCTACGCCGGTCTGATGATCGACGGTGCAGGCAATCCCAAGGTGATCGAGTTCAACTGTCGTTTCGGCGATCCCGAGACCCAGCCCATCATGCTGCGGATGCAGTCCGATCTGGTGGAGCTCTGTCTGGCCGCTTGCGCAGGCAAGCTGGATCAGAAAGAGGCCATTTATGATCCCCGCGCCGCTATCGGCGTGGTGCTGGCGGCGGGAGGCTATCCTGGCGATTACAGCACCAACCACCCCATCAGCGGCTTGCCGGTGGATGAAGTGGCGGGTGAGAAGGTGTTCCATGCCGGTACCCGCCTGGAGGGCGATACCAGCCTGACTGCTGGCGGCCGCGTGTTGTGCGCCACCGCCCTCGGCCACACTGTGGCAGAAGCCCAGCAGCGTGCCTATCAGCTCGCTGGCCGCATCAAGTGGGATGGCGTCTTCTACCGCAAGGATATCGGCTGGCGCGCCATTGCTCGCGAACAGGAGTAACTGACGCACGCAAATGGCCAGCTGATTCAGACCCCGCTACGGCGGGGTTTTTTGTCCCTGTTTACCGCTTTCAACCAGCCTCATGATGCGTGTCACCTGCGTTCAATCAGTTACCAAGCGCAAACAAGCGCGGCATATCTGTCACTATTTGCCACAAAAAACAGCATTTTTCACAAACGTTTCACCATGAGTCATGGCATCATGCTGGTGATGAATTCTTGTTTGGATTCATAAGTACCCCTAACAATTCGAGCATGTCGTTATATAAGGAAATCCCATGTTGAAAACCGTCCGCCCCCTGCTGCTGCCCCTGATGTTCGGCCTGATGACCCTGCCTGCCGTGGCGGGTGATCTGGAACAGCCGATGAAGAAGATTGGCTTCAACTACAAGCAGGCCGTCAAGGCTGATGATGCAGCCACCATGGAGAAGCACATCAACGAGATGAAGGCCCAGCTGGACGTGGCCAAGCAGAAGAACATGCCGGCCGCCAAGAAAGAGAAATTTCTTGAAGGGATGAATGAGGTACAGACCGAGCTGGACGCCAGCCTGGCCGCACTCAAGGCGGGTGATGAGGCCAAGGCGCGCGAACATCTGGCCAAGGTCAACGACCTGAAGAAGGAGTACCACAAATATGCCAAGCAAAAAGGGTGAGTTCTTTCGCTGGGATCCGCTGGTTCGCCTGACCCATTGGGGCTTGGCGGCGGTCTGCATCGGCAACCTCTGGGTTAACGAAGCGGGGGAGGAGTGGCATGAGTGGCTGGGTTACGGCGCCATTGGGCTGGTCTCCTTGCGTCTGCTCTGGGGGCTTACTTTTGCCCGTGGCTACGCTCGCCTTGGTGCCCTCATCCCCAGTGGTGAGGATTTTCGCCAGCAAGCGCGCGAGATGCGTGAGCGGCAGCCTCCGGCACCGGGTCATCACGGTAGCGGCAAGCTGGCCGTGTGGGCGCTCTGGCTGGTTGTGCTGGCCACTGCTGGCAGCGGCTGGTTTCAAAATACCGAGACGGGATTTGAACTGGGTGCTGACGAGTGGCATGAGTGGTGCGTGGTGGCGCTGCAGGGACTGATTGGTCTGCACCTGCTGGCCATCGTCTTCACCTCCTGGCGTCAGCGCAGCAATCTGGTTACCCGGATGCTGCCAGCCATCGGGCGTCGCTCGTCCATCCAGAGCGGCAGCAACGAGCAAACTTGAGGCTCAGCATTAGGCTCCTTGTCTCTGAGTGAGGCGCCTGATCCGGACCCTGCCCAGACCCGCCCATGGCGGGTCTTTTCTATGACCTCATCCAGCTCATCACAGGGCATTGCCCGATCCGCAGATGCAAAAAGGCCGCTCATCATGAGCGGCCTTTTTCAATTTGGTGGCCCTGGGGTCTCTGACTTAACTCACCAACCATTTGATTTTATTCTGTTTGTGTTTTTTGTTTGAGGTGGTGGTGGTACTTATGGTGGTACATGTTGCGAAACCACCTCCGCTTAAGGGTGGCATCCAGAACATTCAACCAACTCGTATCCTTCGCCTGGACGAGGGTTCAAATCCCCCGGCTGTTTATGGCCATTTATGCACCAACACCGTTCATCCTCCCCACTGTCCCTGATAGAGATACTTCTGGAATCCGACAAAGGCGCTGCGTACAGCATCAGGGGTGCCCAACTCGGCAAAGGCATCGGCCAGTGCGTTGTTGTATTTGAGTTTGAGCAGTGGCCCCAGCTTGGTGTCATCCAGTTCGGTGACCCCTTCTTTGATGTAGTGACCCAGTACGAAGCCCAAGAAGGCTTGCTGCTTGCTGTCAAACTCTTGGCCAAGCATGGCCTCTGCTTGTGCTGCTCGTTCTTCCCGGGTCATGGGGTCATCGGCATAGGCGACATAGGCCAGGACATCAAACAGATCGCTCTGCTCTGCCTCGATTACCCTCTGCATCTCGGTCAGCTGGTCAATGCCAAATCCTTTTTCTGCCAGACCATCGAGCAGCTTCTTGCGGGTGCCCGGCTCACTCCAGATCGTGCGCAGCTCGTCTTCATCCTTGAAAAACTCGGGCAGCTTGCCAAACAAGTTCTCCATAAACTCGGCTGCAGACATGGGGGAGCCGTCAGGGTGCCAAAAGCTGGTTGCGCTCATGTGCTGGATCTTGCGGGCCTTGCCGTCAGCCAGGGCAATCTTGATCTTGTCCTTCTTCTGACAGGTACAGGGCTTGTTACCGCATACTTCACACAGATACTCGGGATCTGGCTCTTTCAGGCAGACGCAAGGGTATTGGTCGCATACCGGGCAGGGCTTAGGCAGTCCCTTCTCGCAGGAACAGGGGGAGGTGCCGCAGCTCTTACATACCTCGGGTGGCAGTGGTTCACCATCCCATTCGGGGTCGCTAAAGTGGTGATGGGCTTTTACAAAGTCATGCAGGGTGAAGTAATCCTTGCCATCACACAGTCGGGTGCCTCTACCGATGATCTGTTTAAACTCGATTATCGAGTTAACCGGGCGCATCAGCACGATATTGCGCACATTGCGGGCATCTACGCCGGTTGAGAGCTTCTGAGAGGTCGTCAGTATCGTTGGGATCGATTTCTCGTTATCCTGAAAATCGCGTAACCACTGCTCGCCCAGCGCCCCGTCGTCGGCGGTGACTCGGTGGCAATAGTCGGGGTGCTTGCCCTTTTTTATCTGATTGATGAGATCCCGGACTGCCAGCGCATGCTCCTGGGTAGCACAGAAGACAATGGCTTTCTGGCTCTGGTCTATCTCATTCATAAAAATCTCGACCCGTTTCTTCTCGCGGGCACCGATCTCGATGATGCGGTTAAAGTCTTGTTCGGTGTATACCCGCCCAAGCTCAATTTCCCCCTCGATCACATCGTCATCCGAGGTAAACACATACTCATCGAGCGTGGTGGCATGCTGGCGCACTCGAAACGGCGTCAGGTAACCATCGTTGATCCCCTCTTTGAGGGAATAGCTGTAAACCGGCTCGCCAAAGTAGGCATAGGTATCGACGTTATCGGTGCGCTTGGGTGTTGCGGTCAGTCCCAGTTGTACGGCAGGTTTGAAGTAAGTGAGGATATCCCGCCAGTTCCCCTCGTCGTTGGCACCACCCCGGTGGCACTCGTCAATGATGATGAGGTCGAAGAAATCAGTCGGGTAGTCACCAAATACCGGGGCCGGTTTGCCCTCGGCATCAGTGCCGGTCATGAAGGTTTGGAAGATGGTGAAGAAGATATTGCCATTCTTGGGGGCGCGGCCCTTCTTTCTGATCTCATCGGGTGAGATCCGCACCAAGGCATCTTCCGGGAAGGCAGAGAAACTATTGAACGCCTGATTGGCCAAAATATTGCGGTCGGCCAGAAATAGAATCCGTGGGCGGCGTGCCGGTTCACCTTCATTTTTCCAGTCACTGAGGTTCCAGCGGCTATGGAACAGCTTCCAGGCCAACTGGAAGGCGATAAAGGTTTTGCCGGTGCCGGTCGCCAGGGTCAGCAGAATGCGATCCCGCCCTTCGCTGATGGCCTTTAATACCCGCTCGATAGCGATATCCTGATAGTAACGCCCCTGCCAGTAGCCGCCTTTGTCTTCAAAGGGCACGGCGGTGAAGCGATCCCACCAGCGATTTTGCAAGGCAAAGGTGGCATTCCACAGCTCATCCGGGCTTGGGAAGGTCAGGGTTTCCCCCTCCTTGCCGGTCTCCATGTCGATGGCATAGATACCCTGGCCATTGCTCGAATAGGTAAAGCGGATAGCCAGCTTGCTGGCGTAATCCTTGGCCTGACCCACCCCGGCAGTGAACGGCTTGTCCCAGGCTTTGGCCTCGACCACTGCCAGCTTGGTATTGCGGTATTCCAGCACATAGTCAGCCGAGAGCGGTTTTCCCCGTTTACCATTGCCTTCCAATCGTCCCAGGGTGATTGGATACTCGCGGCGAATGCGGCTGCCCGGGGTGACGCCCCAGCCAGCGGCCACCAGCATGGGGTCGATGTGGTCGCTACGGGTCTCTGCTTCGTTCTTCACGCTCTCTCCCTGTCTCTGTGGCCAACTGCCGAGCAATCCTCGTTGGCTGCTGTGACGATTCAATAGGTTACAACTGCTCAAACCATGCTTTTATCTTCAAGGCCATCAATTTGCGTCGCTCTTCCAAAAACACATTGAAGTCCTTTATCTCACCGTCGAGCATGGTCTCTGGGATGCAGTTCATACGCAGATTGTTTCGCATCTCTTGTTCATCGGAGATACCTCCGTACTTCACATTGTCACCCTTGCACTGTGCTGCCAATTCAGCGAAATAGACTTTCGGCGCCGTGGAGCTTATCGCAATATTGATCTCACTCTGCGCCACCACATAGTTGGCAATCTGGTTGTAGCTGCTGGCGCTGAAGCCTTGCCCCTTGAGGTGATGGCGCGGATAGACATGATGGATGTCTGAGCGGTTCAGCAACAGATCCGTCACAGTGATGTTGGTGGAGAGGAAACCCTTATCGCCCAGTTTGCCCTGTGCAGCCTTGTAGCAGAGGAAGTAAGGGCTCTTGATAGACGAAGTCGCCATAAACTGCGGTAGCATGCCGGTCCAGAAGCTCTCCGGTAATTCGGTCGAAATGACCGTTTCGACCATGGCCTTCACGCCTTGGCTTTCTACACGGCGAATGTCAGCATCGAAAGTAGATTCCGGTGCGCCGCTGTAGCGCCCGCGCAGCACAGACATTGCAAACCAGCGCCGCACCAATTGCTCTAACTCTGCCGCAGGTACGTTCTCCTTGCGACCGCGCAGATACAGGATATAGGCGAAGTTCACCGCATTCTGGCTGCTAATCATGTCGCTGGTGATGAAACCTGCCGAGCGCAGGATCATGGTAATGCGTTTGAAGTGCGTCTGATTGACGAAGGCATGAATGCCATCTTTCAACTTGGCAAATGACTGCTCTGCAATCGCTTCCTCGAACTGCTTGGTTTCGAAATTACGGCCGGAGAGCAGCGCCACCAGATCTTGCAGCTTGCCGCGACCAAACTCGGAGGTGAACGCTACGCGCAGCATGTCGGTGTAAGTGGGATCGTAGATGTCATCATTCACATCGCATATCCACTTCATCTTGCTGTAAAACTCCGAACCCACGAAGGCTGTATCACCTTTCTCGATCTTGACCTTGAAGTCTGGAGACACGGCTAGGTGGCAGAAGTAATCGATAGCTTTGCGCAGCACATTGCCACCGTAGGTTTCATTTGCGGCAATCTTGGACATGACAAAGTCGGCTTGCGAGAGTTGAGCTCCTGCTGAATTCACGCGAATGAAGATTTCTGTCACCGTCTCGATGGCCAGGTCTTCCGCCAGTTCGATGATGCCCACATGGTTATGCACGATGCCACGTAATCGTTCGATTACCTTAAAGATCGCATCTTGTGAGCACTCTGCATTTGCCGCGCAATATTCGCTCACCAGTTGAAAAACGCTGGTTGCTGAGTTGAATACAGCTGCCACATCTGGAAGCCAGGCTGAATTCTTGCGTATGGCTGGGTTGCTCACCTCAAAGCTCTCGGTTTGAGGGTTGAAGGCAATCCGGATCTGGACTGTTTCATAGTCCTCGGTCAGCACTTCCACCCCCAGCAGTGAGGCCATCAGCGCTGTCACACGTTGCTGCCCGTCAATCAGAATGCGCTTGCCCGCTGAGGTAGAGCCATCCTTAAGTTTCACCGTCGGATTACGCCAGGCAATCAGATACCCCACCGGATAACCTTGGTATAAAGAATCCAGTAGATTACGCACCCGCGTGGCTTCCCACACAAAGGGACGCTGGATTTCGGGAATGGCTATCTCGCCAGATTTCACCCAAGTGAGTAGGGTTTCGACCGGGTGTGGGGTAACGGAGTAACGCTGGGTAGACATCGTGAAAATCCTTTTATAGGTAGCCGCTAAATGCCTGCTGCAATAACGACTGCTTTAGCTCATCCAGTGCGGCAATCTTGCGTTGATATAAGGTTTCGAGGTGCTGGGTCCTTTCTTCCAATACTTCGAGTCTATCGATAATGCATTCACGTTCGCTTGCTGGCGGCAAGGGAATAGGCATAGCACGAAGATCATTGATCGATAAATTCGGCTGCATCAGCGTATTGACCCTCTCCTTCACGTAATTCAGTACGATAGATGTGGATAGGTACGCAAAGAGATATGAAACAGATGTTTGTTCTGGCTTCGGCAGTAAAGCAGCCACGCGTTGATTGACTAAGGCACGATCATATGCCGGAGGAACAATAGCCACTTTCAACCCATCAGCGATGATCGTCCGCGTCAATGCAATGACCAGGCTACCTGCGGGAACGGCAACGGAGGCGTATTGTTCCGAAAAATTCGGAGGCAGGCCACTGTCACTGGTTTCCACAAAATCACGCACTCCAACGTTCGTGATCTTGATGCTCTTTGTGGGGCCGTTTGACGAAAAATCACCGCTTTTGAAGGCGTAGCCGTTCAGGATTGATGCAACTTCGGACAATGGCTTTTCAGTCCACCCTTCACCGCGCTGGCTAAATACCGACTGGAGGTAGCTTTCAAACAAGGCGCGGGCATTCTGGCGGTTTTGCTCGGCATTGGCTCGAGCCGCCGCGATGGCCTCAAAAGCCTCGTCGAGGATGGCCACGATGCGTTGCTGCTCGGCGAGTGGCGGCAGCGGGATGGGTACTTCCTTGAGCTTTCCGCCGGAAAGCTCTTTGAATGTGGCACCTGCTCCAAGGTCGTTCAGCAGATGAACAATGCTGCTCAGGTAGTAGTAAAGGTACTTATGATTCAGGTCATCGCTCGGTACCAGACCCTTGCAGCCTTGATTTGTGGCCATCGGTTCGGTGTTGATTACCAAATGGCCGATGGGGGCGCGTGAAGACAGAATTACCGAGAGTGGCGGAAGCAAACGTGCCGAACTGTTCTGTATTCCGGCATCGGTGATGGTTCGCTCAGTCTTCGCTACATACGGAGTGCTTCGCTTACCCATCTCTGCCGGGGTGATCCACTGATGTGCCCCATCCCAATACTCAGAAACCCCAGTCTTCGGAGTTCCGCCATTCACGACGCTGCAAACGTCCGCGATGGTTTTGGTTGTCCACCCAGCCTTCATACCAGCCCCCGAATAGTGGCCAGCAGCTCTGCGCTTTCGGCATCAAGTGCAGCAATCTCGTCCATAATGTCGCTCGGGCTGCGATGTACCACTTCTGCCACGCCGTTGGGGTGCTTGACTGAGAGGTCATAGCTGCCAGTGTCGATAGCGGCAATATCCAGGCTCCAGCTCTTATCCGAGTCAGCAAAATTGGCCTGCAGCTCGACAAACTCTTTCAGGTCGTCGTCATTGAGCGGATTTGTCTTGCCCATATTTCGGCCTGGGTCGAGCTGATAAAACCACACCTTGCGGGTCGGCTCGCCCTTGGTAAAGAACAGCACCACTGTTTTGACGCCTGCCCCCTGGAAGGTGCCGCCCGGGCAATCCAGCACTGTATGCAGATTGCAGCTCTCCAGTAGCAGCTTGCGCAGCGCCACCGAGGCATTATCGGTGTTGGAGAGGAAGGTGTTCTTGATGACGATGGCCGCACGGCCGCCCACTTTCAGCATCTTGATAAAATGCTGCAGAAACAGAAACGCCGTTTCGCCGGTGCGAATGGGGAAGTTCTGTTGCACCTCCTTGCGCTCTTTGCCGCCAAACGGCGGGTTGGCGAGGATCACCTCCATCCGGTCTTTGTCCTGAATATCGCTCAGGTTCTCGGCCAGTGTGTTGGTGTGCTGGATATTGGGCGCTTCGATGCCATGCAGGATCAGGTTCATGATGGCGATGACGTAGGCGAGGCTCTTTTTCTCCTTGCCGTAGAAGGTGCGAGTCTGCAGGGTAGCCAGATCGTCGGTGGAGAGATTCGGTGTGGCGCTCAGGTAGTCGTGGGCTTCACACAAGAAGCCAGCCGAGCCGCAGGCGCCGTCATAGATGCGCTCGCCAATGCGCGGTTTGGTCACCGCAATCATGGCGCGGATCAAGGAGCGAGGGGTGTAGTACTCGCCGCCATTGCGCCCGGCGTTGCCCATGCGCTTGATCTTCTCTTCATAGAGGGCCGACAGCTCGTGTTTTTCCACCTGGGAGCGAAAGCGCAGCTCGTCGATGGTGTCGATGATATCGCGCAGGGTATAGCCACTGCGGATCTTGTTCTTAATCTCGCCGAAGATTTCGCCAATCTTGTATTCGATGGTATCCGGCCCGCTGGCCCGCTGCTTGAAGCCTTCCAGATAGGCGAACAGGTCTTTGTCGACAAACTCCACCAGATCGTCACCTGTCATGGCCACGTTGTGGTCAATTTTTCCATCGGCATCTTTGGGGGCGGCCCAGCTCGACCAGCGATAGCGGGGCAGCAGGATCGGGGTATAGGCCTTGCCTTCCAGCAGCGCCTCGCTCTCTTTGTCCTGCTCCAGCGCGTCGAGGTACTTGAGGAACAACAGCCAGGAGGTCTGCTCGGTGTAATCCAGTTCAGAGCTGCAGCCCGACTCTTTGTGCAGGGCGTCGTCGATATTCTTGAAGGCTTGATCAAACATGAAGAGCATCCGGTAATGCATAAAGGCAACCGCTAGGGGGAGTGGGCAGTTGCCGCTAATGGATTGAGTTGGCGGCTATTCTACCGCCTTGCCCGGATGCCATAAACCTCTATGGATGCTTTTGGAGCGATATGGGATGAAGATCAAGGAGGAGCACTTTTGCTGGCTTGTTCTTGACTGACAAGCCAGTGGTACGGGGTGGATTAGCTAGATGAGATAAGCGTCGATAGCTGCCATAAACTGGGCCTTGATCGCCTGTAACTCAGCTCGCTTTGGTTGTGGGTCGAGGCACGGCCAAAATTCGATCCACATGTCGTCTGCGGTGGGGAAATCTGAGGCGACGTTTGCCTTTAGGGCCGGGGAAAACCTCTCCAGCGTAGTGTGTATCTCGAATGGAAAACCAATCGTAAAACGCTCTTTTTGCATTGTGTGCCTGCATGGTTGCATACGGATACAAGATGATAATGGTCGTTGCAGGCCAACACGAACTTTAACGGTTGATCATTGAGCAACCGAAATGATCACTTGTAACGGGACAAAGGATTTTGTGTTTTTTGTGCCTGGGTTGCTGGTGTGGGTACTAGGCCCCCACTGTTCAATCCCTTGCCACTGTTGGGTTTGCCGCTTATGAGCAGAGTGGCGGTCACATCAAAACACTTCTTCTAGGTCAGAAAAATGATCGCTTAGTGGAGAGAAAAGTGATCATCCCCATGACGATCGCTTTTGTAGGTGATTCCTTGCCTGATGTGGGTTTGGTGCCGATGAGGCATGAGAAAAACGATCCTATTTTGGCACCAGGGTAGAATTGGCAGAAAGTGATCGTTTTGTCGCATTTGGGAAGCACAGATAGGGCTACGGCCCTCGTAATCATTGGGTTGTGAGAAAATACGGTCACATTCTGTAATTAGGATCGCTTGTAACATATAAAGTGATCCTTTTAGCGATGATCACTCAGGGATTTTTTCCAACACCCAACCCCATGGTTCATTTAGAGCTCCCCTAGGGGATGAGGCGAAACGCCAACCCACCGGTTTCAATACAGTATTCAAACGGCGAAAAACCATCCTGTGATTTGAGTGATCCAAGTTGTAGAAATCTGTCAGTTCCTCATTGCTAACACCAGGGTCTGTAGCCACGATCAGAATGTGGGCATGGTGGGGGTGCCATTCCATGGCACAGACAAGGTGTGCCAAGTGATTAATCGGTCCCAGTTTGGCAATGGCCCGGTATCTTTCTGCACGTTCCAAGCTGCGCCGGTTATACTGCCCGGTTTTTCGTGCCCAGGTTTCCCAGAATGGAGTGATGAGTGCAACACTAGGGGCGGGTTTGCAAATTTTATGCAGAATTTTGCGTTGTCTTTCGGCTCTTTTTTGCTCCTGCTGCCGCAGTTTTTCTTCTTTCGCCAGCTCCTTGGCGAACATTTTATGAATCTCCGAGAGCATTCGTTTCTTCTCCAAGTTGTGGTGTGCATCCCACGCATCTAGCTATCTATCGAACTGATCGGCTGTTTTATTTCACTCTATATATGAAAAAGATGGTGACAGTGGTGACACGGTTACAATGCTCACAAATCCGCGCCACCACTGAGTTTGTCTGTCACCATCCAGTAGTAGATCGAATGGTGACTGGTGGTGACAGTGAGCGTCATCACTGTCACCACGTTGTCACCACCATCAATCGATTAAGGTGGTGACAGCACTATCCCTTTATTCATAGGGCTTACAGCGCTGTTTGGTAGTAGCGTCATCAGTGTCATCAAGGTGTTTGCGTTGCTTATTTGCGAGTACCTGAGTGCCCAAAAAGGGGAAAAACTTGGCTACCACTTACCTCTGGCTAGCCCTAATCGCTCTCCTCCGGGTCGCATGCCTCATCGGCTAATACTCGCTCTGTCAGCATGTACACCCATACCCGGCTACCCATGCCTGGCAATCGGACTTGTCGCTGTAAACGCCTCCTATCCTTGCTTGCCAGTAGATAGCCTGCATCCATGCACAGTTGTGCTGCTCGCTTTGGATCGCGCCCTTTGGTGATCTCGCCCCAGCCGGGCGGCAACACAAAGAAGCTCACCCCATCAGATCCGGCCTTACGATAGCCCACCATATTGGCAGGTCGATGATTGGCGTCGAGCCAGTCAGCAAAGCGGGTGTATTGGTGGGCAGTAACGAACCCGCGTACTTGCTCCAGGGTGGCGGCATCTTCCTTGTTGCCAAGGTGGCCCCGATCCACCAGCCACGCCTTGAGGCAAACCCGCGCCGCCCTGATCGCCTCACCCTCTGGCCAGCCCGTTACGCCAAGTCGGGTCGCCAGTTCACCTGCAGCGGCCACCAGCGCGAACCGATTGATGGCTCGCCCTACTTGGTTGCCTGCCCCCTTTGGTGTTAGCTCACTGGCAAGGTGTGTGATCTCGTTCGCCAAGCGTCCGCGGTGTGTATCCAGATCGAGGGCCAGCCCTTCCACCAGAGCACGAAAGGCGGTGCCATGTTGGCGCTCTGCGTTGGCCTTGAGGGTGTCGGCAAAGATGCGTCCGCCTTCCATGCCATGCAGCCATTCAAATGCCCCATGGTGGCCGGTGTCGCTAGGGATTTGAATGGTACGTACCTCCATCCCCGCTTGGGTTCGCTGGCCTGCACTGGCGGCATGATCTTCAAGGCTCAATTCACCAGTGGAGAGAAACAGCAAGCGCCACGCCTTGCGCTCCCTCAACTCACCATCCTGCTTGCTTCGGCCCTTGCCTTGCCCGTTCGCCAGCATATAGGCCACTTGCCCGGCCTCTTTGCCATCCAGCTCTCCCAGTTCATCCAAACAGAGCAGGGCATCATTGCGCCGACTGGCGATCCCCTCAATCGCGTTACCGGTTGCCCGCCAAGTTTGGCTATAGCGGTCAGGGTGGCCGTAGACACTGGCAGCGGCCTTCATGATGGTGGTCTTGCCGTCTGTACTCTCACCTTTGAGGTGGAAGCCTCCCCCTTCCATGCCGACTAGGGCAAGCAGGGGAGCGGCAAAGGCCAAAGAGAGGGCAAAGCAGAGGCGGGAGTTACCCACTGCCAGCGTTGCTACCCCCTGTTGCCACCCAGCCAAGGTGCCACACTCGGTAACGTCACTGGCAGCGTATCCAGCCGTTTGCAGGATTACTCCCTCGGCATCTGGCCCTATCGCCCCTTGTGGCATCACATAGGCATGACCATGCCAACCGGTACGCTCTACACAGGTGATCCGTCTCTCTGGCTGGCAAGCCATCAGGTACTCGGCTAGCTTGCGTTTGTGGCCCAACTCGATAAACGGCAAGCCCGCATCTAGTAGTGCTGTAAACACCTCTTCACCATTGCGCGGCACCAGAGAGCGGACAGGCATTGCCCACCGGCGCGTCCGTCCGGCGCTATCTTGCCATTCCAGCAGACGGCCATAGCCCCGACCATGTTCATCACTGGTTTCAGCCAATACTTGCACCGGGCTTGATATGGGCACCAACTCTTGCCGGGCATTGTCTCCCCGCCCCACTAGCTCCCACACACAAAGGCGATCCCCCTTGATCTCGAACCCAGCCGGTAGCATCTGTTCCTTAGCCTCTTCCTCGTTGTGGTGAAGTGGATGAAGCGTGACAATTGCCCCCTCTTTTCTCTGGCCAGGGTCTTGGGGGCGATTAGTGAGTGGGGTGGCGCAGGCGCTCATAATGGCCTCTTGTGTTTTGGTCAGTCCGTGGGCTTGATGGTAATCGTTCCAGTCCCCCTGAATGGGCGGCAGGGCAACCACAGCCCCCACGGCTAGGGCCGCTCCATCAGTTTGGTGTTGAGTGATCTCGTTGCGGTGGCCAGCCTCGTCTAAGTCGTAATCGCCGCAGATGATGATCTTGGCGGTTGGGTGCTGGCGGCGGGCTATCTTCGCCACGTTTAACAGGTTGCCACTATCCATTGCGCAATAGACGGTCGCCCCTGTAGCTAGGTGAACAGATAACCCGGTTGCATATCCCTCTACCACAGCCACCAGCTCCCCACCGTTGAGGCGGTGAAAAGCTTGCTGTTTCTGGCCACCGGCAAGATAGCGCTTGGTGCCGTCCTCCCGGATCAGTTGAACGTTCACCAGTTCGTTGGCCTCGTTATAGAGGGGAACGATCAGGCTAGCAGGTGGGAATTTTTCACCAGCATCGCGGATCAGGATGCGGTTCACGGCGCACAGGAACACGCCTAAGTTCTTGCGGGCCAAATAGGGCGCATGGGCCTGCTCACTGTCTTGCATGATTGCAGCGGCGCGGCGGGCTGCCTTGTGGCGGCGTAGCTCGTCCTGCCCGGCTCTGGTCTGTTGCTGCTGGTGGATGCGTTCCCGTTCAGTTGCATCTAGGCCACCAGCAGACACTCCTACCAGTGGGGCTATCAGCTCAGCCGCCTCCTTGATCGGCTTGCCAGTCACCAAGCCAACCAGCGCTAGCCCATCCCCGGCACCGCACTGATTACAAATCCAAGTGCCACGCCCTCCCTTGTTATCGAGTCGAAACCTATCTTTGCCACCACAGGTAGGGCAGGGGCCATGCTTACCACCTCGCGGGGTATCGATCCCCACCGCCGCCAGCAGATCGGGCCAGTGCCCCGTAGCCGCAGCGGCCACATCCGAGACGAATCTTGCTTTGTTCATCTCTCACTCCTGGTCTGAATTGCCACCAGCGCATTGCTGGCTCGGGCATCAAAACTCGCCCTTATCTGGAGGTCTCTGAGGCTGTGTCTTCCGATTTTTGGCAAGGCTTCGCCCTGAGCGTTATGCCCATTGATTTGCATCGTCATAGTGTTGGTTTCTAGCGGCGTTAGCTGGTGGTCGGGTTGCTGTCAGGCTGGGAGGGGGCTGACCATTCGGGGAGTCCTAGCACATAGGTCGCCATGCTCTTGTATCTGTGACCACGATACAGTACGTGTGCCTGAATATGGGTCGTGATGTTGAACCCCTTTTGCCGCAGTTCCAAAATCCGAGCTTGAGCCCTCAAGATATTGTGTTCATGTATGAACTCCAAGCTGGAGGTCGGCCCCTCTCGAAGGATGACCAGTACTTGTGCGAGTTGCCCGGTGACTGTTGGGCAAGCACATAAGGTGGAATTCTTTAGGCGTTCAAACTGGGTCGTGCCGTTCTGCGGGGCGGCCTTTTTTTTCTTCATGTTTGGCCTCTTTATTTCCCGTGGCGAGCGGCAATGCGCTCCGCAATCCAAGTGTCGATCTCGGATTCGACAAAAGCGACAGAGCGCCCCCCGGCTGGTGATAAACGAACCGGTCTTGGCAGTTGGTCACGAGCGATCAGGTCGTAAATGCTGCTCTTGCTCAAGCCGGTTTTTTGGATCACTTCCTTCATGCGGATGAGGCGAAACTGCGGGGGAGTGGATGGGGTATGTGCTTCCATAACTGTCCTCTACGGTCGTTGTTTTCGAGGAGGTTATGGAAACACAGGGACTGGGGTATTTGGGGGAGTTATGGAAAACTCACAGTGAGTTATGGAAACTCACGCCCTAACTCCAGCCCTTTGTAGCCAGTTTTTCACTGTGCTCCTGTCTACGTCAGTTAGCGTTCCTGATACACCTTGTCGTGAGATTTTTCTTTGCAAGTCAGCAATGCTTCCTTGGTAATCCTCATCTGTGAATCCAAGAGCGGTTAGTAATTCTACAATGACACGACTTTGGTTTGCGGTTGTCCGGCTTGGTGATTCTCTGGTGGTGGCAAGCATTTGCGCCATCGCACATTGTTCTTTGTCATGGCTCCAGATAGGAAAAGGCTGCCCAGTGTGAATGTGTAGATGAAGTTGTTCCAAATCTTCACGCATTAACCAAAGGTTATCTTTGAGGCTTGGGAATGATGCCGCAACTTTTACTGTTATATCTATATCAGGCACATCAAAGGCATATGCCGATGCACTAAGGTCAAAGCTTGAAAGAAGGGCTAGGTAATACTCATCGCTGTTTGAAATCCCCCCATCTTGTTCCCAATGCCAAAAATGCAGAGGAGCAATGGCCCAGAAACCATAGAGTTTTGAAACTTTAAAGTGACAATAACCGTCATTGCTCATTTCATAGCCGGGTGAGCCCATTTTTCCGACTCGTATAAAATTGAATCCCGCCCCAAATTTAAACGCACCCTCCATGGGGTCGGGGTTAATTACAAACTCGGGCGACACCTCCTTGGGGAGACGTATGCCTACAGTATTGATCCCATCCAATGCCCTCGCAGCATTGACATAGATTTTAATCGCACCGATTGCAGCCCAGTGGAAAAGATCCTCTATCTCGCATTTCAGTAGCTTGGCAGCTCGCTCTGGTCGGCAATATTCCAAAGGAAGCAAAGGGGGGATGGACAGATCTGTTTTTTCCTTAGATTTTGCTGTAGTTGTCACTGAAGGGCTTTTCCGTTCTTTGCTTGATTAGCATACTGGGCCCTCTGAGCAGGGGGCCCGTTTGGGTGATGGCATTATGCATGCTCGGCAATTGTCAGTTATGGGTTACTCGCCCACGACCTTCAATGCCTTCAAGCCGCTAGTCAGAGATAGGTTGCCTTGGCTAGCCTGTTCTATGTGGTTGCTCCACCACTCCATCATGATCTGCCGTTGTTTGAAGTAGTCAGAGCGGTTATAGGCGCGGCGGATCTCGTTTTCATCGGCGTGAGACAGTGCTGCCTCTATGGCATCTGGGTTAAAACCCTGTTCGTTCAGGGTGGTGCTGCCCAGTGAGCGCAGGCCGTGAGCCACCAGCCTCCCGCCATACCCCAACCGCCTTAAGGCCGCGTTGGCGGTCTGATCGTTGATATGGGTCATTGGATTCCGAAGGCCGGGGAAGACAAAAGGGCGGTGGCCGCTGATTGGCCTCATATGTTCTAGCAGGGCGATTGCTTGCGGGGTCAGTGGCACCCGATGGGGGCGATCCATCTTCATGCGGTCGGCAGGGATATTCCAGACTTTGGCCTCAAGGTCTATTTCATCCCAGCGAGCACCTGCAGACTCACCGGGCCGAACCAGAGTATGAAGGCTCCATTCAATCTGGCATCGAGTGGTGTGCTCTATACGGCCATTTGCGATATCAGCCATCAAAAGCGGTAGTTCATGCGGTTGAAGAGTCAGCATGTTCGTTTTGGTGGGGGTTTTGAATACTTTGCGGATATCAGTGCAAGGATTTGCTTCCAGCAGACCATGATTCACGCAATAGCTCATGATCTCGTTGATATGGCGGCAAAGGCGGTGAAGGGTATCAAGAATGCCGTATGCTTCCACTGGGCGCAGTATCTCGATCACCTTGGGGGCGCGGATCTGGTCAATGGGCATCTCGCCGATAAAGGGCAGCACATACATTTCAAGCATGCGCCAATCTTTTTGGGCTGTCTTGGGCTTTACCCGATGGCTCTTTAGCTCCATCAGCTGACGCGCCATGCGCTCAAAGGTGTTGGCAGTAGCCTCTTGCTTCGCATGAGCAATCGCCGCCTGCTCTTCTTTGTGGATTTTGGGGTCGATCCCTTCAGCCAGCAGGGCGCGGGCTTCTCGCCGTAGTTCACGGGCCGCCGCAAGGGATACTTCCGGGTAGGTGCCAAAGCCAATGTTGGTGCGTTTTTTGTCGGAAGGCCTCTGATACTTGAAGACCCAGCGCTTCCCACCGTTCGGTTTAACCCTTAACTCCAGTCCTTCGCCATCAGACAGGGTGATTTCCTGGGCGTCTGCCTTGGCACTTTTCACTTTGGGGTCAGTTAGCCAGTTTGCCCCTGTCCTGCGCGTCTTCTTGTCCATCCAATGTCCCCTAGTACCACTGAATTGAGTACCACAACGCTTGTGGTACTCATGATGGTACTAAATTAACTGGTTTCTGACGACGCTATCGGACTATTACGGACAACAAAAAACCCGCAAAGCCTTACGCTGTGCGGGTTTCTGTACTTTGTCGTTCCTGCTCGGAACTTAATTTGGTGGCCCCTGGGGGACTTGAACCCACGACCAATCGATTATGAGTCGACTGCTCTGACCAACTGAGCTAAGGGGCCAAATTGTGCGTTTAGCGGCGTGGATTATAGGGGAAGAGGAAAGGGCAGTCTATAGGCATATCAACCACTTGGCGACTAATTGTCCAGCTTGATTGAGGGTGCAAAGCGGGTCGCAAGGGGAAATGCCAGACAAAACAAAGCCCCGCATGGCGGGGCTTTGGCAGAGCAGTTTGACACAGGGTCAGGACTATTCGTCCAGGAAGCTGCGCAGCACTTCCGAGCGGCTCGGGTGGCGCAGTTTGCGCAGGGCCTTGGCTTCGATCTGACGAATACGCTCACGGGTAACGTCGAACTGTTTGCCCACTTCCTCTAGGGTGTGGTCAGTGTTCATGTCGATACCGAAACGCATCCGCAGTACCTTGGCTTCACGGGCGGTCAGGCCAGCCAGCACTTCGCGGGTGGCGTTGCGCAGGCTTTCGCTGGTCGCCGCATCCGCTGGCAGAGCCAGGGTGGTATCTTCGATAAAGTCGCCCAAGTGGGAATCTTCATCATCACCGATGGGCGTCTCCATGGAGATCGGCTCTTTGGCGATCTTCAGTACCTTGCGGATCTTGTCTTCCGGCATGCCCATGCGCATGGCCAGCTCTTCCGGGTTCGGTTCGCGCCCCATCTCCTGCAGCATCTGACGGGAGATACGGTTGAGCTTGTTGATGGTCTCGATCATGTGTACCGGGATACGGATGGTACGGGCCTGATCCGCGATGGAGCGGGTAATGGCCTGACGGATCCACCAGGTGGCATAGGTCGAGAACTTGTAGCCACGACGGTATTCAAACTTGTCTACCGCCTTCATCAGACCGATGTTGCCTTCCTGGATCAGATCCAGGAACTGCAGACCGCGGTTGGTGTACTTCTTGGCGATAGAGATAACCAGACGCAAGTTGGCCTCAACCATCTCTTTCTTCGCACGGCGGGCTTTGGCCTCACCGATGCTCATACGACGGTTGATATCCTTGATCTGGGCAATCGACAGACCGGTCTCTTCTTCAATCTGCTGCAGCTTGCCGATGGCGCGCTGGATATCCTCGTCCATTTCAACCAGACGAGGAGACCAGGCTTTGCCAGCCTGCTTCTGGTATTCGAACCAGGCAGTTTCACACTCGTTGTTGGTGAAGGCCGCGACGAAGGTTTTCTTCGGCATCTTGGCCTGCTCAACGCAGAGCTTCATGATGATGCGTTCCTGCACGCGGACGCGCTCCATCATTTCACGCATGTTGTTGACCAGGCGATCGAACTGCTTGGGCATCAGGCGGAATTGACGGAATACATCGGCCAGCTGGGCGATGGCGGCTTGGGTATCTTCGTGCGCGCGACCATTCTTCTGAATGGAGAGACGGGTCACTTCATACTGGGCACGCAGTTCACCAAACTTCTCGCGAGCGACTTCCGGATCCGGACCACCGTCACCGTCGTCGTCAGAGCTGTCGCTATCTTCGTCTTCGTCTTCTTCGTCCTCTTCATCTTCGTCGGCCAGATCGTCTTCGCCGAGCTCGGAACCGATATGCGTGGCGGTAGGCGCCATATCTTCAGTTTCGTTCGGGTCAATAAAGCCAGAGATGATGTCAGAGAGACGCAGCTGCTCGGCTTCGTACTTGTCGTACTGTTCGAGCAGGTAAGTAATTGCTTCAGGGTACTCGGCTACGGAGCTTTGTACCTGGTTGATACCGTCTTCGATCCGCTTGGCGATGTCGATTTCGCCTTCACGGGTCAGCAGTTCGACGGTACCCATTTCCCGCATGTACATGCGGACGGGATCGGTCGTGCGACCAATCTCAGATTCAACAGATGCCAGAGCCTGGGCCGCTGCTTCGGCAGCGTCCTCATCGGCGGTACCACCTTCAGCCATGATAAGGTCATCGGCATCCGGAGCGTTTTCAACCACTTGAATGCCCATATCGTTGATCATCTGAATGATGTCTTCGATCTGGTCTGAATCGACAATGTCTTGCGGGAGGTGATCGTTCACCTCGGCATAGGTCAGGTAGCCCTGTTCTTTACCTTTGGCAACGAGGAGTTTAAGCTGAGACTGCGGGGTTTGCTCCATAGAACTCATCCGGTTGGTGTTGCTAGGTTGCGCGTACAGTGCGCTGCTGCGCAAATAGCCAATTCTAATAGAAAACCGCCAGACATGCTATGTCTGGTTGCGGCGTCGGTCATGAGAAACCCCTGCCCGCAGTATTGTCGGGGCCAGGCGGTTATAAAAATTTTGCTTTTCATCCCGTCGATTCGGGCAACGCTATCCATATTGGGACTAATCACTCAAATATCAAGCCCCACTCTCATTTCTTTTCTCAATTTGCACCTCTCTGATCAGCATCATCAGCTCTTGGGTTTCTTCGGAGCTTAGTCCTTCCTGAGCCACTTTGGCCTGCAATTCTTCGATCCGCTGTTTCAGAAACTGGTTGATGAAGCCGACGAAGGTGTCCTGCAATTCTCCCAGAATATCCGGCTCCTGATCGAGTTTGATCTCCTCGAACAGGTCGTGCATCGCCAGCTGAGCAAGGATCTCTCCCTCCTTGGTACCACGCCAGTGTTCCAGCAGGATACCGGTTGTGATACCAGGTTGTGCCAGGATTTGCTGGTGCAGTTGCAGCAGGAACTTGATGCCCTGTACGCGTAGTCCGGCCAATTCCGGCATGGGGGGGAGCTCAGCCGTTACTGCCGGATATTGCACCATCAGTGCCAGCGCACGCCGCAGTGGTGTCAGCTTGGCTGCCTTGGGTTTGTTGACCTCGGTCTTGGGCTGACTGTTGCGGGCAAAGAGCTCGGCGATGCGTTGCTTGTTCTCGCCCCAACGCATCATGCTGGAGAGACGAGTGATCAGCCCTTCGCGGGTAAACCCTTCCGGTACGCGACGAATAAGCTCGGCGGCCTTGTTGGCCACTTCGAACTTGCCTGCCTCACCGGAGAGCGCCGCATCCCGGCCGAGACGCTCGAACATGAAGTCGGCGAACGGTTGGGCTTCATCGAGCAGGGCTTCAAAACCCTCCTTGCCGATCTGGCGTACCAGCGAGTCGGGATCCTCGCCATCGGGCAGGAACACGAACTTCAGCTCGCGGCCATCCTGCAGATGAGGGAGGGCATTATCCAGCGCGCGCCAGGCGGCTTCACGACCGGCGTTGTCACCGTCGTAGCAGCAGACTACCTCGGCGGTGGTGCGAAACAGGGTGTGGATATGGTCGCTGGTCGTTGCAGTACCCAGCGCCGCCACCGCATAGTCGATGTCGTACTGGCCGAGTGCCACCACATCCATGTAGCCTTCCACCACCAGGATCCGGCGTGGATCCTTGTGTGCCTGCTTCACCTCGTAGAGACCGAACAGCTCCCGCCCTTTATGGAAGATGGGGGTCTCCGGCGAGTTCAGGTATTTGGGGGTGCCATCACCCAGCACCCGGCCACCGAAACCGATGACCCGGCCACGCTTGTCACGGATCGGGAACATGATGCGATCGCGGAAACGATCATAACTCCCCGGGCCATTGTCACGGGTGATCAGCATGCCACCCGAGATAAGCAACTGCTCGTGATCCCGGCTGGCGCCAAAGCGACGGCGCACCTGATCCCAATCGCTGGGTGCATAGCCAATGTTGAATCGTTTGACCACTTCACCGGTCAGGCCGCGGCCTTTGAGGTACTCCACCGCATGGGGAGCGCTCTTGAGATTGCTCTCGTAGAAGCGGGCGATCTGGTTCATCAGCTCGAACAGATCCTTGCTGACTGCGGGCTGGCTATTGGCCGAGCCGCCGATGCTCTGCTCGCGAGGTACCTGCATGCCTTGCATGCTGGCGAGCTCTTCGATGGCATCGGGAAATTCGAGACCGTCGTACTCCATGACAAAGCCGATGGCGTTGCCGTGGGCGCCACAACCGAAACAGTGGTAGAACTGCTTCTCCTGGCTGACGGTAAAAGAGGGGCTTTTTTCGTTATGAAAAGGGCAGCAAGCCTGGTAGTTCTTACCGGCTTTTTTCAGCCGCACTCGCGAGTCGATCAGCTCGACTATGTCTGTGCGTACGAGCAGATCGTCGATAAAGGATTGGGGGATCCTGCCTGCCATAACCGTCCTGTTTCATTGCGGAGAAAATAAAAAAGCCGCGCATTCCAAGGGAAGCACGGCTTCTTCGACCAAACAAGAGAGTTGCCTGTTACGCCAAGCGGGTTTTCACCTGAGCACTGACGGCGCCGACATCGGCACGCCCCTGAATTTTCGGCTTCAAGACAGCCATGACCTTGCCCATATCAGCCATGACGGCAGCACCACTTTCAGTGATGGCTTGCTCGATCAGGGCGGCAATTTCATCTGCGGTCAGCTGTTGCGGCAGGAATTCCTGCAACACAACGATCTCGGCGGACTCTTTGTCGGCGAGATCCTGGCGACCGGCAGCTTCAAATTGGCTGATGGAATCGCGGCGCTGTTTGACCATTTTGGTCACGACAGCGAGAATATCCTCATCATTCAGCTCGATACGGGTATCGACTTCACGTTGCTTGATTTCTGCCATCAACAAGCGGATCGCTCCCAGACGTGCCTTATCTTTGGCAAGCATGGCGAGCTTTTGCTGATCCTTGAGTTGATCCTTCAGAGACACGGCAATATCTCCCGATTAGTACAGGCGGATACGACGTGCGTTTTCGCGAGACAGCTTCTTGGCGTGACGCTTGACAGCAGACGCTTTGGCGCGCTTACGAATGGTAGTCGGCTTCTCGTAGAACTCACGGCTACGAACTTCGGACAGGATACCGGCTTTTTCGCAAGAACGCTTGAAACGACGCAGAGCAACGTCAAACGGCTCATTTTCACGGACTTTGATTACTGGCATGTGCCTTTCACCTCAGTGATAAATTGTTAGCTGACCTTCAATCGATCAGCATGTCTTAAAATGGTGCGAAATTATACTCTGGACAGGGAATGAAAGTAAACCCGCAGAGATCGCTCTGGTTTAAAAAACCCGCGAAGGTTACCATAGCCGTCTCATTTTAGCAGTGAAATTTTTTAGCAATGCGTGTATTGGGCATAGAGACATCCTGTGACGAAACCGGGATCGCGATCTTCGACGATCAAAAAGGGATCCTTTCCCATCAGTTATACAGCCAGGTCAAGCTGCATGCGGACTACGGTGGCGTTGTCCCCGAGCTCGCCAGCCGGGATCATGTTCGCAAGACGATCCCGTTGATCCAGGCCGCATTGCAAGAGGCGGGACTGGGCAAAGATGACATCGACGGCATCGCGTATACCGCGGGTCCGGGTCTGGTTGGCGCCATTCTGGTGGGAGCCACTATTGGTCGTTCGCTGGCGATGGCATGGAACAAGCCTGCTATCGCCGTCCACCATATGGAAGGCCACCTGCTGGCCCCCATGCTGGAAGAGAAGGCCCCCGAGTTCCCCTTCGTAGCGCTGCTGGTCTCCGGTGGTCACTCCATGCTGGTACGGGTTGATTGCATCGGCAGTTATCAGCTGTTGGGCGAATCCATCGACGATGCCGCTGGCGAAGCGTTCGACAAGACCGCCAAGCTGATGGGGCTGGACTATCCGGGTGGCCCGCTGCTCTCCCGTCTGGCCGAGAAGGGCACTAAGGGGCGCTTCCACTTCCCCCGTCCCATGACTGATCGCCCAGGGCTCGACATGAGCTTCTCCGGCCTCAAGACCTTCACAGCCAACACCATCGCCGCCAATGGTGATGATGAACAGACCCGTGCCGATATCGCTCGGGCGTTTGAAGATGCGGTGGTTGATACCCTGGCCATCAAGTGCCGTCGTGCCTTGAAAGAGACCGGTCTCACGCGTCTGGTGGTCGCCGGTGGCGTCAGTGCCAACCGTCATCTGCGTGCCCAGCTGGCCGAGCTGATGGAGAGCCTCAAGGGCGAGGTGTTCTATCCGCGCACTGAATATTGCACCGATAACGGCGCCATGATTGCCTATGCCGGTATGCAGCGCCTGAAAGCGGGCGTGTTCGAACCGCTGGCGGTCAAAGCCGTGCCGCGCTGGCCACTGGATACCCTGGATCCGGTCTGATTCGAAGGATCCCGCCTTCTGGCGTGGTGGTGAGTACCATGGTGGCCTACAGCTCCTGCAATCCGGCAGCGGTGGTTATAGTGCCGCTGGCACGCTGTTGTGGTGTCTGCTGTCGCCGTGGTTGAGCCATCCGTATAAGAGGTCAGGTCTCGTGCTGGCAGACTACAAAGTACAGAGTAAAGAGATAAAAAAATCCCCGCCAACTGGCGGGGATTTTTGTTTGGTAATCGGCAGGCGATAGGATTACAGCAGGATGCCGCCGAAGAAGAAGCCCAGCGCCACGGCGATGGCGATGGTGGCGGTGCCCGGTACGAAGAAGGGATGGTTGAAGACCGCCTTACCGATACGGGTGGAGCCGGTGTCGTCCATCTCTACCGCGGCCAGCAGAGTCGGGTAGGTCGGCAGTACGAACAGGGCGCTCACAGCTGCGAAGGAGGCAATCGCAGTCAGCGGGCTGACACCCAGTGCCAGTGCGGCAGGCATCAGGGCCTTGGTGGTGGCGCCTTGTGAATAGAGCAGCATGGCGGCAAAGAACAGCACCACGGCCAGCAGCCAGGAGTACTGGTTCAGCAGGTCGCCAGCGATCAGCTGGATGGTGTCCATGTTGCCTTTTACGAAGACGTTACCCAGCCAGGCCACACCCAGTACGCAGATACAGGCGGACATACCGGACTTGAAAGTCGGCATGTTGGTGACCTGGGTGGCGTCCAGTTTGCACACCAGGGTCATGATGGTGGCTGCGGCCAGCATGATGCCCATGATGGCGCCGTCACGGGGGATCGGCGGGTTGGTGATCAGGCCTACTTTACCGGAGATGGCAGTGGCATAAGCCATGACAGCAACGATGGCGGCGATGAAGATCCAGACCGACAGCTTGGCGTACGGTTTGATCTCGAGCTTGGTAGTACCACGCAGTTTGATCAGGCCCTTGGCTTTACGCTCCAGATAGACTTCGTCCTGATCCAGCGGTTTGCCCATCATGTTGGCAATGAAGGCGCCCAGGATACAGGCCAGGAAGGTGGAGGGGATGCAGATGGCCAGCAGGGTCAGGTAGTCAACACCGAACGGCTCGAGCATGCCGGAGAAGGCAACCACAGCGGCAGAGATAGGGGAGGCTGTGATGGCGATCTGGGAGGCGACAACCGCGATGGAGAGCGGACGGGATGGGCGGATCCCTTGCTCTTTGGCCACTTCAGCGATCACCGGCAGGGTGGAGAAGGCGGTATGACCGGTACCGGCGAGCATGGTCATCAGGTAGGTGACCACCGGGGCGGCGAAGGTGATGTATTTGGGGTTCTTGCGCAGCGCTTTTTCTGCCAGGAAGACCAGGTAGTCCATCCCGCCAGCCAGTTGCATACAGGCGATGGCGCAAATGACGGACGCAATGATCATGATCACATCCCAAGGGATGTAGCTGACCAGTTGATCGCTCGGGATGGGCATGCCCAGACCCCACGTCAATACCAGTACCCCCAGACCACCGGCAAAGCCGATGCCGATGCTGCCTATCCGGGCCCCCAGATAGATAGCGGCGAGCACGACAAGTAACTCGATTCCAATCATAGCGATAACTCCATTTTTTAGTTTTTGGTTTTTATTTGGCAAAAAGCCAATTCCCGATCGGGCTGGGGATAAAGACCAATCGGGAACTGACTTTATGGGCCGGGAAGATCCCGGCCCACACTCGCTTATACGGCAGCTTCGCGGGTGAAACGCTTGGCTTTGTATTGCGGGTTCATCAGGTTCTCGATGGAGAGAATTTCGTCCAGCTGCTCGGCGCTCAGCAGACCGCGCTCAAGAACGACTTCACGGACGTTCTTGCCGGTCTGGGCACAGATCTTGCCGACGATATCCCCTTCGTGGTGGCCGATGAAGGGGTTCAGGTAGGTCACGATACCGATGGAGTTCAGCACGTGATTCATGCAGATTTCCGGGTTGGCGGTGATACCTTCCACGCACTTCTCGCGCAGGGAAATACAGGCTTTTTCCATCAGGCTCAGGGATTCGAACATCGCCTGACCAATCACCGGCTCCATAACGTTCAGCTGCAGCTGACCGGCTTCGGCGGCGAAGGTGATAGTGATGTCGTTACCGAATACCTTGAAGCAGGATTGGTTGACCACTTCCGGGATAACCGGGTTGACCTTGGCCGGCATGATGGAGGAACCCGCCTGCATTTCCGGCAGGTTGATCTCTTTCAGTGCAGTGCGCGGGCCGGAGGAGAGCAGACGCAGGTCATTACAGATCTTGGACAGCTTCATGGCCAGACGCTTGATGGCGCCGTGCAGCATGACGTAGGCGCCACAGTCGGAGGTGGCTTCGATCAGGTCTTCTGCCGGCACATAGGCACGACCGGTGATCTCGGCCAGACGCTTGATAGCCAGTGCAGAGTACTCGGGCGGAGTGTTCAGACCGGTACCGATGGCGGTCGCGCCCAGGTTCACTTCCAGCAGCAGCTCCTGGCAACGCTTGATGGACTTGATCTCTTCACGCAGGGTCACGGCGAACGCGTGGAACTCCTGACCCAGGGTCATCGGAACCGCATCTTGCAGCTGGGTACGACCCATCTTCAGGATGTTTTTGAACTCTTTCGCTTTGGCATCGAATGCCGCGATCAGGTGCTCCAGCGCATGCAGGGTCACGTCAGTGCTGTTGACGACGGCTACGCGGAAACCGGTCGGGTAGGCATCGTTGGTGGACTGGCACTTGTTGACGTGGTCGTTCGGGTTGACGACGTCGTAACGGCCTTTCTCCAGACCCATGATTTCCAGGGCGATGTTGGCCAGTACTTCGTTGGTGTTCATGTTGACGGAGGTGCCGGCACCACCCTGGTAAACGTCGACCGGGAACTGGTCGAAGCATTTGCCGGTGTTCAGCATCAGGTCGCAGGCTTCTACGATCTTGTCAGCAATTTCAGGACGGATGGTACCCAATTCACCGTTTGCCAGCGCAGCGGCCTTCTTGGTCAGCACCATACCGCGGACGAATTCCGGAACGTCAGAAATCTTCTGAGAGCTGATCTTGAAGTTCTCGACAGCGCGCAGGGTGTGCACACCGTAGTAGAGATCATTGGAAACTTCTTTGGTGCCCAGCAGGTCTTCTTCAATGCGGACGTTCTTGATGTCGCTCATTGTAATGCCTCAGAAATCAGATAAATGGAAAAATCCTCACCGAGTGGTCGCGAGTTCCTTGCGCACAGCTCATCCTGAAGCACCACACATCGAGTGGGGCAGTTGGGAGAATGACCTCCCGAAAAACTAATCAATATACTACTCCAATTGAGGTATCGGTTATTAGAGGTGGATCACTAAATTTGCGACATTTTCAAATTACTTTGAGGAAAGTACACATATGTTATGAAGTTTTTATCATGATGATTTTTATAAGTTTTTGTGACTTTTTGCTGGTTTTTTAGATTGCTGATGAGATAGGAGTCAGTTGACCAACTTGAAAAGAGGGGGGCTGCCCCCATTTATTCAGGGCAGAAAGTGGTGATGACGGGGCGGCAAAATCGCCTCTGACCATCGTTGGATGGGCGCCACTTTTTCTCAATTTACCGGTGCTGGAGTGGATATGGGCAAGTTGTTTTTGTTGTTGGTGGGTCTGGTTGTGCTGGAGCTCACCGTGATGATCGAGGTCGGCTCGGTAATCGGGGCGCTGCCGACTGTCGGCTTGCTCATCCTGACTGCGGTATTGGGCTCCTCGCTGGTGCGCAGTGAAGGGATCAAGACCCTGTTCAGCGCCCAGCAAAAGATGCAGATGGGCGAGATGCCGGGCCGCGAGGTGATGGGGGGCATGATGCTGGCGTTGGCCGGTCTGCTGCTGATCATTCCGGGTTTTGTCACCGACTTTTTCGGGATCCTGCTGCTGCAGCCCTGGCTGCGCAACAAACTGGCCGACAAGCTGATCGGCAGCAACCAGTTCCGGATGCAGATGGGCGGTTTCCAGCGTACTCAATCGCCGTTTGGCAACGCACCGTCCGATGATCATCTGGGGAACGCCAAGCAGGGCGGCACCACTATCGAAGGCGAATTTGAGCGTAAAGAGTAATCGACGAAACGAAAACCCGAGGCGAGTGACTGAATCAGGGTTTGCCCTGATGGCACAAGGCCTCGAAGCGGTGTCGGGCATACCACCATGCGAGGGTGCCCGCCGCCAGATTGGCCAGCAGTATTCCCAGATATATCCCCTGTTCTCCCCCCAGCTTTGCCCCCAGCCAGGCTCCTGGCAACAGAAAACCAAACAGTCGCAGTCCGTTGAACAAGAACGAAATACTGGATGCTCGCACGCCATTTAGCGCCGAGGCCAGCAGCATCACCATGCCCTGAAAGCCATAACCGATCGGCACTAGATGCAGATAGAGAACAATCAGGCGAATGACCTGCGGATGATCGCTGAACAGGTTGGCGATGAGTGGCGCCAGTAGCCAGGTCAGGCCATAGATGGCGAGTTGGAACAGCAACGCAAACCTCATGCAGCTCTGCAGTGCAGCTTTGGCCCGGGCCGGATTGCCAGCGCCGCAGTTTTGCGAGATGAAAGGGGCCAGTACGGAGGCGAGGGCCATCATCACAATCAGCAGCAGCGCCTCGACCCGCGACGCGGCGCCGTAAGCGGCCACCACCTCGGTACCCAGTCCTGCAAAGATCGTCATCAGCACCGCATTGGCCAAGGGGTTGAGCATATTGGTAAAAGAGGCGGGGACGGCGACATGGAGTAACGCCCGCCAGTGGGACAGCAACCGGGCCCGCGGCGAGAGGCGCCACAGCAGCAAGCCCTCCCGATGACGCAGGATATAGAGGCTGACCAGCATCGCCATCAACCAGGAGATAGAGGTCGCGATGGCGGCCCCGCGGATCCCCCACTCGGGAAAGGGGCCGATACCGAAGATTAACAGAGGATCCAGTACCCCGTTGACCAGCCCGGCTACTGCCATCACCAGACTGGGGGTTTTGGTATCGCCGGTCGCCCGGATGGCGGCATTGCCCACCATGGGCAGCACCAGCATGGGGACGGTGAGATACCAGATCAGCATGTAGTCATGGATGAGGGAGATAAGCTCGGCACTGGCGCCCAACAGGGTAAACAGAGGCTTGATGGTGAGAGCGCCCCCCGCGGAGAGCAGGGCCACCATGATCACCGCCAGAAACAGGCTGTCGGTGGCGAGATGGGCTGCCTCATCGTGTTTGCCCTGCCCCAGAGTATGACCGATCACCGCTGACAATCCGGCGCCCAATCCCATCGCCAGCGAGGTAACCACAAAAGTGACAGGAAAGGTAAAACTGATGGCGGCCAGAGCTTCGGTGCCCAGCATACCGATAAAAAAGGTATCGACCAGATTGAAGGCAAGAATGGCGATGATGCCGAAGATCATGGGGCCCGTCATCTGGCGCAGTACGACCGGAATAGGGGCTGTCAGCATGGGGTTGGTGCGGGTCAAGGGCTCGTCTCTACAGCTGGCTTTGAAGGTTCTGGCATCGAAAACGGGCGGCTTGAACCGACCTTGCACCAGGGTGCGGACATGGCTGAACCATCGAAGATGTTTATAGTACGTGAAAAAATTTTTTTTGTATTTGCCCTTGAAGGGTTCGCAACTCTGCCCCACATCAGGGACATATCTAATTTGGCCTGGAACGGCCATTCCTCAAAGCAACAATGAGACTCATTTTGGGAGAGTTATCGATGAAAATTCGTCCACTGCACGACCGCGTCATCATCAAGCGCATCGAAGCTGAAGCCAAATCTGCCGGCGGTATCGTCTTGACTGGTACTGCGGCCCAGAAGTCCACCCGTGGTGAAGTGCTTGCCGTGGGGACTGGTCGCATCCTGGATAATGGCGAAGTCAAAGCGCTGGCCGTGAAGGTTGGTGACAAGGTGATCTTCAACGAAGGCTACGGTGTGAAGACCGAGAAGCTGGATGGTCAGGACGTCCTGATCCTCTCCGAAACCGACATCCTGGCGATTGTCGAAGAGTAATCCATCCTCCTTTTCCCCGAATTGATTTAAGGATTGAAGAAAAATGGCAGCTAAAGACGTTAAGTTTGGTAACGAAGCCCGCATCAAGATGCTGGAAGGCGTAAACATCCTGGCTGATGCCGTCAAGGTGACTCTGGGCCCGAAAGGCCGCAACGTGGTGCTGGACAAGTCCTTCGGCGCCCCGACCATTACTAAAGATGGTGTGTCTGTTGCGCGCGAAATCGAGCTGGAAGACAAGTTCCAGAACATGGGCGCCCAGATGGTCAAGGAAGTGGCTTCCAAGGCGAACGATGCCGCCGGTGACGGTACCACTACTGCAACCGTTCTGGCTCAGGCCATCGTCAACGAAGGTCTGAAAGCCGTTGCCGCCGGTATGAACCCGATGGATCTGAAGCGCGGTATCGACAAGGCCGTTGTGGCTGCTGTTGCCGAGCTGCAAGCACTGTCCCAGCCGTGCGCCGACAGTAATGCCATCGCTCAGGTGGGCACCATCTCCGCCAACTCCGACGAGAAAGTGGGCAAGCTGATTGCTGAAGCCATGGACAAAGTGGGTCGCGATGGCGTCATCACCGTTGAAGATGGTCAGGGTCTGGAAGATGAGCTGGCAGTTGTCGAAGGTATGCAGTTCGATCGCGGCTACCTGTCCCCCTACTTCATCAACAAGCAAGAGACTGGTTCCGTTGAACTGGACGACCCGTTCATCCTGCTGGTTGACAAGAAAGTCTCCAACATCCGCGAAATGCTGCCGGTGCTGGAAGGTGTTGCCAAAGCTGGCAAGCCGCTGCTGATTGTTGCTGAAGACGTGGAAGGCGAAGCCCTGGCGACTCTGGTGGTTAACACCATGCGCGGTATCGTGAAAGTGGCTGCCGTCAAGGCGCCTGGCTTCGGTGACCGTCGCAAGGCCATGCTGCAGGATATCGCTGTACTGACTGGCGGTACCGTCATCTCCGAAGAAGTTGGCATGGAGCTGGAAAAAGCGACTCTGGAAGATCTGGGTCGTGCCAAGCGCATCGTCATCACCAAAGAGAACACCACCATCATCGATGGCGTGGGTGATGCCGGTGTGATCGAAGGTCGTGTTGCCCAGATCCGTCAGCAGATCGAAGAGACCTCTTCCGACTACGATCGTGAGAAGCTGCAAGAGCGCGTAGCCAAGCTGGCTGGCGGTGTTGCCGTGATCAAGGTTGGCGCAGCCACCGAAGTCGAGATGAAAGAGAAGAAAGCACGCGTTGAAGATGCCCTGCACGCTACCCGCGCCGCGGTTGAAGAAGGTGTGGTTGCCGGTGGTGGTGTTGCGCTGGTTCGCGTTGCAGCCAAACTGGCTGGTCTGCGTGGTGACAACGAAGACCAGAACGTCGGTATCAAGGTTGCCCTGCGCGCCATGGAAGCCCCGCTGCGTCAAATCGTTATCAACGCCGGTGAAGAAGCTTCCGTCATTGCCAATGCAGTGAAGAACGGCGAAGGCAACTTCGGTTACAACGCTTACAGCGAACAGTATGGCGACATGCTGGCCATGGGCATCCTGGATCCGACCAAGGTAACCCGTTCCGCCCTGCAGTTTGCCTCTTCCATCGCCGGTCTGATGATCACCACCGAGTGCATGGTCACCGAACTGCCTAAGAAAGATACCCCTGCTATGCCTGACATGGGCGGCATGGGTGGCATGGGCATGATGTAATCATCCCCTTGTTCTGTTTGACAAACGGCTCGCTCAAGGCGAGCCGTTTTTTTATATCTGGCTAAACTGAGTCTGTTGAGACAGCAAATCTGGGGGGCGATATGAAAATGTTTGGTTGGCTGACACTACTGTGTTCATTGGTCATCATGCCGGTGATGGCTGCTGAGGCGCTGACTGGGCCGGTGATCCTGAAAGTCGGTGGCAATATCAGGTCGGCAGACGAAGTTGATGGCAAGGTGTTGTTTGATCTGGCAAAACTACAGGCTCTGCCGCAACATGAGATAGTGACCGGCAACCCGTGGGTGGATAAGCCGCACACCTACAGAGGCCCAAAACTGGCCGATGTATTGGCTGCAGTCGGTGCGGATGGCAAGACCATTACGTTGACGGCACTGAACAGTTTCCAGATCCGCATTGAATGGGACAAGGTTGCCAAATACGAGCCCATCCTCGCATGGGAAGACAATGGTGCTGTCATGCGTGTGCGTGACAAGGGGCCGGTCTGGTTTATGCTGCCTCTTGATCAATATCCGGAATTGAAGCGATCCGAATATACCGACATGATGATCTGGCAGCTGGATTTGATAGACATTCAGCACTGATAAAAACAGCACGGGAGCATGGGGTGAAAGGAAAGACCAGGGCGTGGCCACTGCTCGTCATTCTGTATGTATCCATCCTGTTGTTTACCGGGAGCACCCTCTATTGCCTGATGCAAATCCAGAATGCGACCAGAGCGATGGAGAAATACACCTATGATGTCTCCTGGGCGCTGATGCAGTTGCAGCTGGAGCTCGGTCGTTTCCTCAATGCGGTAGAGGTCTATCACTATGGCGGGATTGATCATGACGCCTTGATGTTGCGTTATGACATTCTTTGGAGCAGAACGCCCATCCTGTTGAGCGGCCAGCTGCGCAAGAGCATGCAGGACAAGCAGAAAACCTTGCGTCTGGTGCAGCTGATTGAAACCAATATTCGCCAAATAGAGCCCGACATCACCAAGTTGCAAAGCGGGGCATCTGACTATCAGCAGATCATGATGCGCCTTGCCCCGCTGCAAGAGCCGCTCTCTTACTCCCTCGCTTCTGTGATGCAGAAGAACATCAACGTCTATTCCGAGAACGATCGCCATTTTGGCCAATTGCGCAATGCCTTGTTGCTGATGGTCTCCGGTCTGGTCATGTCAGTGCTGCTGCTCAGCATGCTGCTTATATATGAAGGGCGTCGCCATTTCAGAGCGGCCAGACGGGATCCGCTGACCGGGTTGTCCAATCGGGTTGCTTTGCTGGAGCGAATGGAGCTGTACGCCACACAGGAAGTGCCGTTTGGGCTGGTGCTGGTCGACATCAACGACTTCAGGGATATCAACAGTAAGTTTGGCTATGACACCGGTGATTATCTGCTTTGTGAGTTTGCTACCCGGATCAGAGTACTCTGTGAAGAGGGGGAGTGGAGTGGACGTCTGGGGGGAGATCAATTTGCCATTATTCAGCGTGGCAGCAGCGATCTGCGTCAGGTCAGGGAGCTGGTAGCGCGATTGCTGCATGCTCTGAAGCAAGATATCGTCTATGACAACTATCCCTTCCGGCTCGAAGTCGGGATCGGCATTGCCTTCTATCCGATGGACAGCGACAAGACTCAGGAGTTGTTGAGTCGTGCGGAACAGGCCCTGTTCCATAGTCGCAAGACCCATGTCCCCTATGTGATTTACGATAACTCCCTGCTCAACGAGACGGCGCGGCGCAAGCATCTGGCGTCGGACATGATCATGGCGCTGGAACACAATGCGTTGGAACTCTATTACCAACCCATTGTCAATCTCGAAAGTGGCCGCTGCGAAGCTGTCGAGGCTCTGCTGCGCTGGCGGCACCCTGAGCTCGGTTTCATTCCGCCAAACGAAGTGATCATGGTGGCTGAGGAATTCCAGCTTGCCGAACGGGTTGGCAGCTGGGTGCTGAACACCGCTTGCGAGCAGCTCTATCAGTGGCACCAGCTTGGTATGGTTGATCTGCAAATGTGTGTGAATATCTCGCCTGGCATGTACCAGCGTAATTTGCTCAAACTGGTGGCCAAGGCATTGATGGAGCACCACCTGCCTGCCCGTAGCCTGGTCCTGGAGGTCACGGAAGATACCACCATGCGCGAAGTGAAGAACTCGCTGCAACTGATGCAGGATCTCAATCAGCAGGGGGTACTGCTGGCATTAGACGATTTTGGGACTGGTTATTCATCTTTGAGTTATCTGCAAAAGTTACCGGTCAGCAAGGTGAAGATCGACCGCTCCTTTATACAAGGCATTGACACCTCAATGGAGGCATCCGAACTGGTCGCCAATATTTGTCGGATGGGATCCATGCTGGGCAAGAGTCTGGTGTGTGAAGGTATTGAGACACAGGCTCAGTTGGATGTACTGCGATCTCTGACCGACATCCACTTGTATGGGCAGGGCTATCTGTTCAGCCGACCAGAGCAGGCGGAGAAAATCTATCAAACCTTGTTGGAGATGGAGGAGCTTTGGCTGGCGCGTCAACAATCCGAAATGGCTTATATGAGTTGAGAGGGGGCTTGCCTGTCATCTGCCTCCAGAATGTGTGATTTAGCTCGAACTTTCTTCTTTTTGTTTGTTGTTTGAACGGTTGTGCGGTTTTATCAAAAAAACATGGAATTTAGCCTTGCCAGAAAGAATCTGTTCCCTATAATGCGCCTCCATCGACAGGGCAAGCGGCAACGCAAACAACCTCGTCGATGACCTCGAAAAGCCTTTGAAAATAAGGCTTGACTCGAGAAGGCGGTTGAGTAGAATTCCACTCCCGCAGCAACACACTGTTGCGTCGCTCTTTAACAATTTGAATCAAGCAATCTGTGTGGGCACTCACAGCATCGA